>NZ_JBFBAF010000015.1:0-213978 GCF_040682095.1 Amycolatopsis sp. NPDC051372 | reverse complement strand
TCCGGCCCCATCCGCACCTTCGTCCTGATCCACGACGGCTTCTTCTCAATCGGCGTCTCGCTGTTGCGGACCTCCAGCCGCAGCAACTTCCGCCCTTCAGGCGCAGCAGTCACGTCCACCACACTACGCCCGCGGTACCGGGCGAATCGCCTACTGCGGGTCGGGCGTGACGTTCGTCAAGCGGGCCGTCAAGTCCCACAATGCGGTCGCAGTCGCGAGGTCGCGGGCGGCAGCGAGCGGGCGCACCTTGGTGGGGTGGCCGCGGGAGCCGGACAGCCGGTCGGGGCCGTAGTAGTCGCCGCCCTCGACGTCGGGCTGCGTGGCCGCGTAGAGCTGCGGCAGGGCGCCGTGCGCGATGTCCTGGCCCACCAGCAAGTTGCCGAGCCACATGGTCCCCTGCATGACGTTGCGGACGACGGCGTTGCTGTACGACTTCGCCATGGCGGGCTGCAGGCCGGTCGATGTGTAGCCGGGGTGGGCGAGCACGCTGATCACCGGGGAGGCGGCCGCGCGCAGCCGCCGGTCGAGCTCCAGCCCGAAGATCTGGTCCGCGAGCTTCGACTGCCCGTAGGCGGCGGCCGTGTGGAATCGGCCGTGCTCGAAGTTCGGGTCCGCCAGCCGGATTCGCGCGCCCGTCGCGGCGATGCTGGAGAGCGTGACCACGCGTGCCGCCGTGCCGCCGCGTAGCGCGGGCATGAGCAGCCACGTGAGCGCGGCCGGCCCGAGGTAGTTGGTGCCGAATTGCAGCTCGAAGCCGTCGGCCGTCCGGCCCTGGGGCGTGCCCATGAGGCCGGCGTTGTTCACGAGCACGTCGAGCGCGTCACCGGTCAGCTCGCGCACCGACGTGGCCGCCTTGCGAACCGACGCGAGGTCGGCCAGATCCAACTGCACGAGCTCCGGCGCGGCACCGGAGGCCACCGAACGCACACGCTCGAGAGCGGCGGCACCGCGCTCGGCCGAACGGCACGCGATGAGCACCCGCGCGCCGCGGCCGGCGAGGACCTCCGCCGTGCGCAGACCGAGGCCCGAGTTGGCGCCGGTGACCAGGACGGTCCGGCCGGTCTGGTCGGCCAGGTCGGCCTCGGTCCACGGTCGGTTCATGGGGTTCACCTAACTACACGCCTGTAACTACGCGGTCACGCGCTGGGTGCGAGCAGGCGCATGAGGTGTCCCATGGGGCTGCGCCGTCGCACCGGGCAGGCCGCGCGGTCCGAGCGGTCACTGCCGGCGCGCACCAGCGAATCGAAGGCGTAGCCGACGCGGGTGATCTCCTCGGTGGGCTCACCGGGCGAGGCCAGCCCCGCGGTGAGCGCCAGCGTGCGCAGCTCGCCCTCGTGCAGGTTCACCAGCGACGGGTGCCGGGTCAGCGCGCCGTCGAGCACCGCACGCAGCGTCTCGTGCTCGGACTGCGCGCGCCGCCACGCGCGGGAAACGGCGTCGACCTGGTCGCCGACGCCGTCGGCCGCGGCGTCCTCCGGGTCGGCCAGCTCGGCGCGCAGGTGCCCCCCGAGCACCTGCGTCCACTTGTACTGCAGCGCCAGCAGCAGGTTCTCTTCACAGCCGAAAACGTCGGTGGCGCCAGGGATCTCGGCGAGAACGAGCGGCTCACCCGGGGTGCGCTGCGCGTGGCGCACGGCCGCCTCGAGGATCTCCCGGCGTCGGTAGAAGTCGGTCCAGCTCATGGTGTGGGCTCCCCTTCCGTGACCCGGGTCGTACCGCGGGTTTGCGGCATACTCCCGGTACGGACCTGACGCAGTGAACATACCATGGGTATGGAGATCGCCGTCCGGCGTAAGGTTGTGAGGGTGCCGACAATGAGGTCCAGACGACTCGACTACTCGGAGTCCACACGATCCGCCCTGGTCGACAGCGCCGTCGAGCTGTTCACGAAACGCGGTTACGCGGGTACCTCGCTCGACGAGGTGGCCAAACGCGCCCGCGTGACGAAGGGCGCGCTGTACCACCACTTCAGCGGCAAGCAAGCCCTGTTCGAAGCCGCGTTCGACTCCGTGGAAAGCCTGGTCTACGACCGGCTGGAGAAGATCATGACCGGCCCCGGCACGCCGTGGGAACGGGTGCTGGGCGCGCTCAACGCGTTCATCAAGAGCTGCCTCGACCCGGCCTACCAGCGCATCGCGATCCACGAGGCGCCGGTGGTGATGGGCTGGGAACGCTGGCGTGAGGCCGAGGAGCAGTGCAGCTTCGGGCTCGTGCGGGCGGGCCTGCAGTCGCTCGTGGACGCCGGCGAGGTCGAGCCCGTGCCGGTCGACATCACCGCGCGGCTCCTGTTCGGCGCGCTGTCGTCCGCGGCCACGGAGATCGCGAGCGCGGCCGACCCGAAGAAGATCGGTGAGCAGATCGAAGGCGTGATCGTGCGGATGCTGCTGCGCCTGCGTCAGCCCGGCGAAGCGGGGGAGCGACCGGCCGCGAGCTGAGCGGCTCCGTGGCTAGGCTGGCGCCATGGACTTGAGGATCTTCACGGAGCCCCAGCAGGGCGCCACGTACGACGACCTCCTGCGCGTCGCCAAGGCGACCGAGGCCGCCGGTTTCGACGCGTTCTTCCGCAGCGATCACTACCTGAAGATGGGCGACGGCGACGGCCTGCCCGGGCCCACCGACGCGTGGATCACCTTGGCCGGGCTCGCCCGTGAGACCAAGCGGATCCGGCTCGGCACGCTCGTCACCGCAGCGACGTTCCGCCACCCCGGCCCGCTCGCGATCTCCGTGGCGCAGGTCGACCAGATGTCGGGCGGGCGCGTGGAGTTCGGTCTCGGCGCGGGCTGGTTCGACACCGAGCACACCGCCTACGCGCTCACGCTGCCGCCGCTGAAGGAGCGCTTCGACCGCTACGCCGAGCAGCTGGAGATCATCACCGGCTTGTGGAAGACGCCGGTGGGCGAGACGTTCTCGTTCTCCGGTGAGCACTACACCGTCGTCGACTCGCCCGCGCTGCCGAAGCCGGCGCAGTCGCCCGCGCCGCCCGTGATCATCGGTGGCGGGGGCAAGAAGCGCACGCCCGAGCTGGCCGCGCGCTTCGCCGACGAGTTCAACCTGCCGTTCGCGAGCCCGGAAGCCGCGCTGGCGCAGTTCGAGCGCGTGGCCGCCGCGGCCGAGGCCGTGGGCCGCGACCCCAAGGAGATCCTGCGTTCGGTGGCGCTCACCGTCGCGATCGGCCGCGACGACGCCGAGGTGGCGCGCCGGGCCGGAGCCATCGGCCGTGACCTCGCTGAGCTGCGCGAGTCCGGCCTGGCCGGCACGGCGGCCCAGGTCGTCGACCGCATCGGGCAGTGGCGCGAGAAGACTGGTATCACGCGGCTCTACCTGCAGGTTCTCGACCTGCAGGACCTGGACCACCTCGAGTTCATCGCCTCGGACGTGGCACCGCAGCTGTGACTTGCTCGTGAGGGGCGGCGCCGGTTCGGTTCTTGTTCGAACGCAGCGCGGCCCCTCACGAGTTCTCAGTTCTGCAGGGCGAAGGTGACGCCCGGCGCCGAAGGCGCTTCCGGGCGCGGCAGCCAGCGGTCGTCACGCACGACCAGCTCACCTTCTAGCGCGGCCAGCACGGCGTCGCGCACCATCGGCAGCACCTCCGCCACGGTGATGTCGCGCTGCAGTTCGTAGGACAGCGAAGTGACGCCGGCGTCGCGGATGCCGCACGGCACGATCGAGTCGAACGCGCCGAGGTCGGCGTTGCAGTTCAACTCGAGGCCGTGCATGGTCACGCCGCGCTGCACGCGGATGCCGATCGCGGCGATCTTGCGCTCGATCCCGCGGTCGTCGGCCGCGATCCACACGCCGCTGCGGCCCTCGACGCGGCCGGTGTGCACACCGAGCCGCTCGCACACCACGATCAGCGCCTCCTCGAGGCGCCGCACGTAATGCATGACGTCGATCGGGTCGGCGAGCTCGATGATCGGGTAACCGACGAGCTGGCCGGGGCCGTGCCACGTGATCTTGCCGCCGCGGTCCACGTCGATCACCGGGGTGCCGTCGGTCGGCCGATCCTCGGGCTCCGTGCGCTTGCCCGCGGTGTAGACCGACGGGTGCTCCAGCAGCAGCAGGGTGTCCGGTCCGGTCTGGTCGGCGCGCGCGGTGAGGATCTCGCGCTGCAGGTTCCAGGCCTCGGTGTAGTCGATCGTGCCGAGCTCCCGGACTACGACGGGTTCGGTGGCGGCACGGCAGGAATCGGTCGAAGAACTCACTCGTCGAGGCTACGCCCGTCAGGCCTGCGAAAGGGCACGAGCCGAAGTGCCGTCGCCGACACCAGGCCCATTCCCAGCACCGCGAGCGCGGCGCCGACGGTGTCCGTGACCCAATGCACACCCAGCACGACCCGGCAGGCCGCCGCCACGACGGTCGCGGCCACGGCGATCCCCACCGCCCACCGGACGAACCGCGGCGCGAACCAGCCACACACGAGCACCACGACCAGTCCGGTCGAGGCCACCGCGACGACGTGGCCGCTGGGGTAGCTCAGGTCCGGGTACTCGCGCGGACGCTGGCGCAGGAACACGGGTTTGAACGTCAGGCTCGTCAGCCGGCACAGCACCAGCACCACAGCCAGCCGCACGCACAACGACAGCTTCGAGCGGTCCCGCAACGCCAGTGCGAGCAGCGCCACGCCCAGCACCCAGGGCAGCACGGGACCGAGGACGTTCGTGACGACCCCCGCGACCAGCCCGGCCGGGCGGGTGTCCTGGCCGCGCAACACGTTCGCGACCTCCGTGTCGAACTGCAGCGGCTGCCGGTCGACGAGCAGGCCGAGCGCGAGGAACGCGGCGAACAGCACCACACCGGTCACGACCCAGCGGACGCGCGGCACGGTCATGTCGCCGCGGCCAGCGCGCTCTCCAGAGTGCGGTGGCGGAACTCGTAACCCGTGTGCTCCAGCCGCCGCGGGACGGCGCGCTGGCCGTACAACGCCATTTCCTCGCCGGCCTGCCCGAGCGCGAGCTTCAGCGCGACCCCCGGAACCCACCACGGCGCGGGCCGGTGCAGGGCTTGGCCGAGGGCTTTCGTGAACTCGGCGTTGGTGGCGGGCGCGGGGCCGGCGAGGTTGACCGGGCCGGCCAGCGTTTCGTGCTCCAGCGCGTGGACGAGGGCGCCGACCTCGTCGTCGAGCGAGATCCACGGCATGAACTGGCGGCCGTCGCCGAGGCGACCGCCGAGGGCGAAGCCGAACAGCGGCCGCAGCACGTCGAGCAGGCCGCCCTTGCGCGCGAGCACGAGGCCGGTGCGGACGAGCACCACGCGGGCGCCGGCCGTGGCGGCGGGGGCGGTCGCGCCTTCCCACGCCGTGCAGAGCTCAGCCAGGAAACCCGTGCCCGTACCGGCGGTTTCGTCGACCACGCGGGAACCGGTGTTGCCGTAGAACCCGACCGCGGAGGCGTTCACGAGCACCTGCACGCCGTGTTCGGCCACGGCTTCGGCGAGCACCTCCGTGGGCTCGACGCGGCTGTCGAGCAGCACCTGCTTGCGCATCGCGCTCCAGCGGCCCGGCAGCAGAGGCGCGCCGCAGAGGTTCACGACGGCGTCGACCCCGTCGAACGCGCCCTCGTCGATCCGCGCCGACGGCGGGTCCCAGCCGTGTTCGTCGGCCGCCCGCGCGGTGCGCCGCACGAGGCGGCGCACGTCGTGGCCGGCCGAGCGCAGCCGCGCCGCCAGTGCCGTGCCGATGAGCCCGCCGGACCCCGCGATGAGTACCCGCATGCCTGAGATCGTGTCCTATCCGTGCGTGTTCCGCACCCCCGGCCCGTGGTCGGCGACCCCGTGCGGGACCGTCCGGAATGGACAGGACGGGGGTGACCGTGGCACCGCCAGTGTCCCAGCCCGGCCCCCGGTCCCGCCACGGCGGACCGCGGCCGACCGTCTACATCGGACACCCGAGAACGGCGAAGGCCCCGCACCCCTGGAGGAGTGCGGGGCCTTCGACAGACCGGCTACCGCGTCAGAGGCCGAGCTCGTCCTCGAACTTGCCCTCTTCCAGACGCTGCTTGATCGTCGTGAGGAAGCGGCCGGCGTCGGCGCCGTCGACCAGGCGGTGGTCGTAGGTCAGCGGCAGGAACGCCATCGAGCGGACGGCGATCGTGTCGTTGCCCTCGGCGTCGGACACGACGACCGGGCGCTTCACGACGGCGCCGGTGCCGAGCATGCCGGACTGCGGCTGCACGATGATCGGCGTGTCGAACAGGGCGCCGTTGCTGCCGATGTTCGTGACGGTGAAGGTGCCACCGGTCAGCTCGTCCGGCTTGATGTGGTTGGCCCGGGCCCGCGCCGCCAGGTCGGCGATGCGGTGCGCGAGACCGGCCAGGCTCAGCTCACCCGCGTCGTGGATCACGACCGACAGCAGGCCGCGGTCGGTGTCCACCGCGATGCCCAGGTGCACGGCGCCGTGGTAGGTGATCTCCTTCGTGTCCTCGTTGTAGGACGCGTTGACGTTCGGGTGCTGCTTGAGCGCCTCGACGGTGGCCTTCGCAAAGAACGGCAGGAACGTGAGGTTCACGCCCTCGCGCTCGCGGAAGGCCGCCTTCGCGCGCTGGCGCAGCTTGGCGATCTTCGTCACGTCCACCTCGTGCACCTGCGTGAGCTGCGCGGAAACCTGCAGCGACTCGCGGGTCTTGGTGGCCGTGATCTGCCGGATCCGGCTGGCCTTCTGCACCGTGCCGCGCAGGGCGGCGATGTCCGGCGAGACCGCGGCCGGAGCCGACGGGGCAGCCGCGGCGGGAGCCGGGGCCTGCGCAGCCGGGGCCGGGGCAGCAGCCGCGGGCGCCGGCGCGGCCGCCTTCTGCTTGGCCTCGGCCGCCGCGAGCACGTCCTGCTTGCGGATGCGGCCGCCGACACCGCTGCCGGTCAGCGTCGCCAGGTCGATGTCGTGCTCGGACGCGAGCTTGCGCACCAGCGGCGTGACATACGGGCCGTCGGCCGAACCGTTGTCCTCGGCCTTGGCGGCCGGGGCGGCAGCGGCCGGAGCCGGAGCGGCCGGAGCCGGAGCAGCCGGGGCGGGCGCGGCAGGCGCCGGGGCAGGAGCGGGCTTGCTCTCCTGAACCGGGGCCGGAGCCGGGGCAGCCGGGGCCGGAGCGGCGGGCGCCGGGGCGGCGGCCGGAGCCGCACCCGCGTCACCGATCACCGCGAGAACCCCACCGACCTCGACGGTCTCGTCCTCACCGGCGCGGATCTCGAGCACCGTGCCGGCGACCGGCGACGGGACCTCGGTGTCGACCTTGTCCGTGGAGATCTCGAGCAGCGGCTCGTCGACCTCGACCGGGTCGCCGACCTGCTTGAGCCAGCGGGTCACGGTGCCCTCGGTGACGCTCTCGCCCAGCTCGGGCAGCTTCACCTCGGTGCCCTGGCCACCCGACGCCGGCGCGGTGTCCGGACGCGACGGGGCCTCGGCCTGAGGAGCCTGCGCGGCGGGCGCCGGCGTCGGCTCGGGCTCGGGCGCCGCCTGCGGCTCCGGAGCGGCTTCCTGCGCGGGCGCGGCGGCCGGCTCGGCAGCGGCGGGGACGCCGCCGGTGCCGTCGTCGATCACCGCGAGCTCGCCGCCGACCTCGACGGTCTCGTCCTCACCGGCGCTGATCTTCACCAGGGTGCCGGCCACGGGGGACGGGACCTCGGTGTCGACCTTGTCGGTGGAGATCTCGAGCAACGGCTCGTCGACCGCGACGGTGTCGCCTTCCTGCTTCAACCACCGGGTGACGGTGCCTTCAGTGACGCTCTCACCGAGCTCCGGCAACGTGACGGAGTAGGCCATCGTTCGCTGACTCCCTTGATCTGTAAGACGTAGGTTTGGATTGTGCTGGTGAGACGTCAGCTGTGCACGTGCAGCGGCTTGCCCGCGAGGGCGAGGAACGCTTCACCGAGGGCCTCGGTCTGGGTGGGGTGCGCGTGGATGAGGGGGGCGACGTCCTCCGGGAACGCCTCCCAGTTGTAGACCAGCTGCGCTTCGCCGATCAGCTCGCCGACGCGGTCGCCCACCATGTGCACGCCGACGACCGGGCCGTCGGGCGCCTTGACCAGCTTCACGCCACCGGAGGTCTTGAGGATCTGGCTCTTGCCGTTGCCGCCGAGGTCGTAGGTGTAGGTGGTGACGTCGTTGCCGTACTTCTCCTTGGCCTGCGACTCGGTGAGCCCGACCGAGGCGACCTCGGGGTGCGAGTAGGTGACGCGCGGGATGCCCTTCTCGTCGATCACGCGCGGGGCGAGCCCGGCGATCTCCTCGGCGACGAAGATGCCCTGCTGGAAGCCGCGGTGGGCCAGCTGCAGGCCCGGCACGATGTCGCCGACGGCGTAGACGTTCGGCAGGTTCGTGCGCAGGCGGTCGTCGGTGAGGACGAAGCCGCGGTCGATCTTGACGCCGGCCTCCTCGTAGCCGTGGCCCGCGGAGTTCGGGCCGCGGCCGACGGCGACCAGCAGCAGGTCGGCGTCGATGGTCTCGCCGGACTCCAGGGACACGCTCACGCCGTTGTCGTCCTGCTTCGCGCCGGTGAACCGCACGCCCGTCTTGAAGGCGATCTTGCGGCGGCGGAACGCGCGCTCGAGCTGCTTGGACGCGAACTCGTCCTCGGCGGGCACCAAACGCGGCAGGGCCTCGACCACGGTGACGTCGACGCCGAAGGAGGCCCAGACGCTCGCGAACTCCACGCCGATCACGCCGCCGCCGAGCACCACGACCTTCTTCGGCACCCAGTCGAGCGCGAGCGCCTGCTCGCTGGCGATGATCCGGCCGCCGAGCTCCAGACCGGGCAGGGTCCGCGAGTACGAACCGGTGGCGAGGATGACGTTCTTGCCCGTGTAGCGGGTGCCCTCGACCTCGACGGTCGTGCCGCCGACGAAGGTGCCGGTGCCCTCGACCAGGTTGACCTTGTGGGCCTTGGCCAGACCCTGCAGGCCCTTGTACAGGCGGGCGACGACGCCGTCCTTGTACTTGTTGACCCCGGCGATGTCGATGCCTTCGAACACGGCCTTGACCCCGACCGACTCCGATTCGCGAGTTTCGTCGGCGACTTCGGCGGCGTGGAGCAGGGCCTTGGTCGGGATGCACCCACGGTGCAGGCAGGTCCCGCCCAGCTTGTCCTTCTCGATCAGCGTGACGGAAAGGCCCAGCTCGGCCGCGCGGAAAGCCGCGGCGTAGCCGCCCGATCCGCCTCCCAGGATCACAAGGTCGGCGGAGGTGTCGCTCACTTCAATAACTCCTCGGCAGCGGTGTAGGGGTGAAGCTCGGTCGTCGCGCAGCCCCGGTATAACCGCGCGCGCGACACCAGCCATCTTGTCACTACGCCGATCCGGCCGACCAACCCGGCCGTGCGACACCGACCACACCTGATCGTGGGAATAATGGAGTTCGTACTCCTGCAGGAAGAGAGGTGGTCGGAGTGGGGATCTTCGACTCGCTGCGTCGGCGAGGCCGAGGCGGCAGACGTCCGGGAACGATGCGCAAGGCCACCTCCGAAGACACCCGTCACCTGGAGGAATGGGCCGCATCGCGGCGTGGCGTGGAGGCCTACGTCGAGCCCCGCACCACCGTGACGGAAGCCACTGTGGTCCTCATCGCCCACGACGGCGAGTGGACCCGTCGGCGCATCGGCAGTCTCCAGGCGGCACTGCACTTCGGCGAGAAGCGGTCGATTCCCGTGTATGAGGTGTCGCGGGTCGGTTACCCCAAGCGCATGCGTGAATACACGGAGCGGAAGAAGCGCGGCCAGGTCTAGCGGCTCGCTTCGAGCAGGCCGAGGTGGTGTTCGAGCAGCGCGCGGAATGTCGGGTGCGCGGTGCTGCCGAACGCGAGGTCGACCTCCACGGCGTGGCCGGTCGCGGTCAGCAGCACGAGTGCGGGGTCGGAGACGATGACGACACCGTTGTCGGCGCGCAGTTCCTGCGCGGGCAGCAGGCGCGGGAAGGTGACGTCGTCGGGGAGGCCGTTCGTTGTGCGGAGGAACTCGCGGTAGTCGGCGGGCAGTGTCGTGGCGAGCCGGCGTTCGGCCTCTTGGAGGTCTCCTTCGGACGCCGGTGGCGGAGCCGTCTGGCCGCGTTCGTGCATGATCGCCGCAACGAGCTCCGGCCAGCTGTCCGGCTGCGTCGGGTAACGCTCGCGCAGCGCGGCGATCAGGGCACCGGCGCACTGATCGGGCCAGTCCGGGCCGAGGTCGAGCGGATCGGCGCCGGCGACGAGCCGTGAGGCGAGCGCGCGCGTCGCGGCCAGTGCGGCGACGTCTGGAGCCGGGTGAGAGGCAACGAGCTCCGCCCACGCCTCGAGGTCGCCCTCCGCCAGGGCCGTACGGACGCGGTCGGGACGGCCCGGGGCGAGGGCGGACACGACGCCCGCGACGGGGGAGCCGTCGAGGACACCGTCCAGATCGGACACCCGGCGGGTCAGGAAGGCTTGGTGCGCCTGCTCTTCGGCGTCGAGGTCGAGCGGGATGAGTTCGTCCGCCCACTGTGGACGGTCGCCGCGCGCCTCGAACAGCATCGCCCACGCGCGCGCCCGCACGGCGTCGTCGGCGAGTTGCGTGGCCGGGCGGCCCGTGACCGCGCGCCAGTGCGTGACGAGCCGGTCGGCGTCGGCGCCCGCCGTGGCCAGCAGCAGGGCGGTGTGCCCGACGCGGCGATCGAGGGCCGGCTCGTCGGCGGTGAGGACGTCGCGGATCGCGGCTTCGAGGTAGGCGTCACGGTCCATGGTCGCGAGGGTGCCACAAAAGAAGGCCCCCCACCGCGCGCGGTGAGGGGCCTGGCGTCGAGAACGGGTCAGCCGCGGTCGGCGATGTCGGCCAGGACGGCGGCGATGGTGCGGACGGGGACGCCCGTGCCGCCCTTGCCGGTGTAGCCCCAGGGGCCGCCGGTGTTGAAGGCGGGGCCCGCGACGTCGATGTGGGCCCACGGCAGGCCCTCGGCCACGAACTCCTTGAGGAACAGGCCGGCCGCGAGCATGCCGCCCCAGCGGTGGCCCGTGACGTTGGCCAGGTCGGCCAGGCGGGAGTCGAGGTCGGCGCGCAGCTCCTCGGGCAGCGGCATGGCCCAGCCGCCCTCGCCGGTGGCCTGCATGATGCCCGCGACGCGGTCACGGAACTCGTCGGAGCCCATCACACCGGCGGTGCGGTTGCCGAGCGCCACGACCTGCGCGCCGGTGAGGGTGGCGGTCTCGATGAGGTAGTCGGGGTTCTCCTCGGCGGCGCGCACCATCGCGTCGGCCAGGACCAGGCGGCCCTCGGCGTCGGTGTTGAGGACCTCGACGGTCTTGCCGCCGTACATGGTCAGGACATCGCCCGGACGGTAGGAGCTGCCCGACGGCAGGTTCTCCGCCAGCGGGATGTGCGCGGTGACCTCGAGCGGGTACTTCAGCTTCGCGGCCAGCACGACCGACGCCAGCACCGCGGCGGCACCGGACATGTCCGAGGTCATGTGGTCCATGCCCGCGGCAGGCTTGATCGAGATGCCGCCCGAGTCGAACGTGATGCCCTTGCCGACCAGCGCCACGCGCTTGCTCGCCTTGGCCGGCTTCCAGCCCACGCGCAGCAGACGCGGCGGACGCTCGGAACCGCCGCCGACGCCCAGGATGCCGCCGAAGCCCTTGCGCTTCAGCTGCTTCTCGTCGAGCACCTCGAAGTCGAGGCCGTTGTCCTCGGCGAGCTTCTTCGCGCGGTCGGCGAACGAGGCCGGGAACAGGTCGTTGGGCGGGGTGTTGATCAGGTCGCGGGTGATGATCACCGACTCCGCGATGGCGGTGGCGGCTTTCAGCGTCGCCTTGTGCTCGCGTGCGGTGCCGTCCTCCGGGCTGACGAAGTCGGCCTTGGCCAGCGGGGCGTCGCCCTTCGAGGAGCGGTACTCGGTGAAGGTGTACGCGCCGAGCGCGGTGCCTTCGACGGCGGCCTGCAGGTCGAGCGCCGAGAGCGTGACGAATGCGCGCTCCGTGCCGGCCAGCGCCCGCGCGGCGGCACCGGCGGCGCGGCGGACCTGCTCGGCCGTCACGGCACCGTCGGTCGCCTTGCCCAGGCCCACGGCCAGCACGACGCCGGCGGTGAGCTTGCCCAGTGTGGGCAGCTTCACGACTTGCTCGGCCTTGCCGGTGGCGCCGAGCGTGGCGAGCACCTCGGTGAGCTTGCCGTCGAACGCGGCGTCGGCGCCCGCGGCGCCCGCGGCGAGCACCGGGCCGTCCTCGCCCTGGAGGGTGCCGATCACCACCACGTCGGCGCGGGTCTTGGTGAGCGCCGCCTCGGTGTTCTCGGACAGGGCAAGCTTCGGCACGGTCACTTCTGGCTCCTCGCGCGTTCGCGGTGGTACCGGGCGACGTGCCCGGACGGATCGTGAGCCATGCTAATGACAAGCGCGGCCGGACGTCGGGAGGGGACCATCGTGCGACTCGGGGGCGGGCTCCTCGTGGTGCTGGCGGTGGGGGCCGCCGGGGCCGGCTACTGGGTGCTGGCGGGCGTCGTGCTCGCGGCGATCGCCGCCGGTGTCACGGCCCGGCTGCCCCCGCTCGGCGACACGCAGGCCGAGCGCTGGACCGGCGGGATCACGCGGCTGGCGCTGGTGGCTGTGCAGGCGATCGTCTTCGGCGCGTACGTCGTCCCGGCGCAACCCGCGTACGCGGCGGCCGGGCTCGTGGTCGTGGTCGCCGTGACCGATTTCGCCGGCCTGCGGCTGCCCGCCGCCTTGGTCCGCTGGCTCACGATCGTGCTGATCGCCGCCGCGGTGGTGCTGATCGTGCTGTGCGCCGTCGTGGCCCCGGTCGTGACGACCTCGCCGATCGCCGCGCCGGACGTCGCCGGGGTCATCGTGGCGGCCGTGGTCACGCTGCCGTTCCTGCTGCCGGTCGCCGCGGACCGCGTCACCCTGCGCGCGCTGACGCTCGGCGGGCTCGCGGTGCTGGTCACGATCGTCGCGCTCGTGCAGCTCGGCCCGGACCGGCTCGGGCTTTCGGCCACGTCGATCCGCGACCTCCTCTACGCCGCCGACGCGGGTCAGCTGCAGCCGGTGCTCACCGTGGTCGTCGTGCTCGCGACGGTCCCCGCGGCCCTCACCACGTACACCGACGCCCGCGAGCGGTACGCACCGGACAAGGGCTGGCTCGCCGCCGCGGGAGCCGTCGTCACGCTGGCCGCGGCGCTGTTCGCGACGCCGTACGCGGTGCTGGTCGTGGCCGGGCTCGGCACCGTGCTGGAGCTGGTGCTGCGGGCCCGCCGCTACCGTGACGCCCATGCCCGCGAGTGATCACCTCTGGGAGTCGGGGGAGACCGTCGTCGAACGCTTCCTGCGGCCCGACGGCAGCATCGGCCAGCACCACCCCCTGCGCGTGGTGTCCGACGACGGGCAGGTGCTGCTCGGCTGGCTCCCGATGGGCACGCCGATCGTCGGCAGCCGGCTCACCGACGGCCGCACGATGCGCGAGGCCCCGCTGGAAGAGCGCTTCCGCGTGCCGCGTGTGCCGGTGCCCGACACGTGGCGCGGCACCTCGACGCTGCGGATGATCCCCGAGGGCCAGTGGTCCTCGGTGTGGTGGTTCTTCGAGCCGGACGGCACGTTCCGCGACTGGTACGTGAATCTCGAGATCCCGCTCGGGCGCACCGCGAGCGGCCCGGACCGCATCGACGGCGTGCTCGACGTAGTGGTGACACCCGGTATCGGCTGGCGCTGGGACGACGAGGACGAGGCAGAAGAAGCGCTCGCCGCCGGCCGGCTCACGGCCGGGCAGCTCGACCGGCTGCGCGCGGAGGGGGAGCGGATCGGGGCATTGGCCGACGCCGGCGCGTTCCCGTTCGACGGCACGCACACGGACTTCCGGCCGGACCCGTCGTGGCCCGCGCCGGAACTGCCGGCCGCGCTGCTGTGACTCCTGGACCGAGGCTCAGGCCGCGGTGAGCAACAGGATCGCGGCGAGCACGACGTTCACCACGAGCAGGATGATCACCGACCGAGTCGGCAGGTCCCGTGCGAACACCTGGCCGTGGAGGCTGCGCCACCAGTAGACGCCGAAACCGCCCGCGGCGAGGCCGAGAACAGCGCCGAAGCCGCTGCCCAGCAGCGCCCAGCCCACCATGCCGAGCAGGCCGACGCCGAACGTCAGCAGCACCGCGGTCGCGAAGGTCTTCACGTCGGGGCCGGCGCCCGGCTGTGCGGGTCGACGTCCCTGGGAGGTCGCTGGGAAGCTCACCTGTCCATCGTAAGGGCATCCGCGTCTCACGCACCGAACGTGCGGGTGTGCGGCGCGTGAAACAGGAGGTCTTCCGACTAACGCGCTTCCGACCAAGCGCTAAAGTTGGGCCATGACGACAGCGACGCACTTCTCCCGAGTCCCGCACCCGAACCCCGCGACTCCCGAGCGCGTCGCCGAGGTACTCGACAAGCCCGGGTTCGGTCTGTACTTCACCGACCACATGGTCACGGTGCGCTGGAGCGAGGAGCGCGGCTGGCACGACGCCAAGGTCGGGCCGTACGAACCGTTCTCCCTCGACCCGGCCACGTCGGTGCTGCACTACGGGCAGGCGATCTTCGAAGGCCTCAAGGCCTACCGCCAGGCCGACGGCACGGTCGCCGCGTTCCGGCCCGACGCCAACGCCGAGCGCTTCCAGGCCTCGGCCGAGCGCCTGGCGATGCCGCAGCTGCCCGTGGAGGTCTTCCTCGAGTCGTTGCGCGAGCTGATCGCGGTCGACGAGCGCTGGGTGCCGACCCGCAAGGGCGACTCGCTCTACCTGCGGCCGTTCATGATCTCCACCTCGACCGGGCTCGGCGTGAACAAGCCGGCCACCGAATACCTGTACACGCTCATCGCCTCGCCCGCCGGCTCGTACTTCGCCGGTGGCGTGAAGCCGGTCAGCGTGTGGCTGTCCACGGAGTACGTGCGGGCGGCGCCGGGCGGCACCGGCGCGGCGAAGTGCGCCGGCAACTACGCGGCGTCGTTCGTGGCGCAGGCGCAGGCCGTGGAACAGGGCTGCGACCAGGTGGTGTGGCTCGACGCAGTGGAGCGCCGCTGGGTCGAGGAGATGGGCGGGATGAACCTGTTCTTCGTCTTCGGCTCGGGTTCCGACGCCCGCGTGGTCACGCCGGAGCTGTCCGGCTCGCTGCTGCCGGGCATCACGCGCAAGTCGCTGCTGCAGCTGGCCGAGACCGCGGGTCACCGCGTCGAGGAGCGCCGGATCTCCACCGACGAGTGGGAGAAAGCCGCCGCTTCCGGCGAGCTGACCGAGGTCTTCGCCTGCGGCACCGCGGCCGTGATCACGCCCGTCGGGCACGTGAAGCACGCCGGTGGCGAGTTCACGATCGGCGACGGGCAGCCGGGTCCGATCACCATGAAGCTGCGGGAGGAACTGGTCGGCATGCAGGAAGGTGACCTGGCCTTCCCGGACGGCTGGATGCGTCCGCTGATCTGATCCACTGTGGACACGAGAAGGGCCGCCCGGGTTCGTCCCGGGCGGCCCTTCTCGTTGACTGGCTTCAGGAAGCCGGCACCGGTGTAAGCGGGCCGGACACTCCGGACTGCTCGTGCGTGGTCATCTCCGCGAGCACGCGCGCGGCCATCATCAGCAGCGGCAGCGCGGTGACGGCGCCGGTGCCCTCGCCGAGGCGGACGTCGAGGTCGAGCAGCGCGCCGAGGTCGAGGTGTTCCAGGGCGAGGGCGTGGGCGGGCTCGCCGGTGAGCTGGCCGGACATCCACCAGCGGCGCGCACCGGGGGCGAGCTCCTCGGCCACCATCGCCGCCGCGCAGACGACGAGACCGTCGAGGACGACCGGGGTACGGCGGACGGCCGCCTGGGCCAGGAAGCCCGCCATGGCGGCGATGTCGGCGCCGCTGGAGGTGCGCAGCAGGGCCAGCGGGTCGGCGAGGACCACGCGGGCGCGGCGCAGCGCGTCGCGCACGGCGGTGGCCTTGCGCATCCACGCGTTGTCGTCGATGCCCGAACCGCGCCCGACCACGGCCACGGGCTCGGTGCCGGTGAGCGCGGCGACCAGCACGGACGCCGGGGTGCTGTTGCCGATGCCCAGGTCGCCCGCGATGAGGAGGTCGGCGCCGCCGTCCACCTCGGCGTCGGCGACCTTCATGCCGGCGAGCACGGCCGCGCGCACCTCGTCGTCGGTGAGGGCGTCCTCGACGTCGATCGAGCCGGAGCCGCGGCGGACCTTGTACTCGCCGATGGAGCGCATGGCCGACTCTCCGGTGTCCACGGCCATGTCGACCACGCGCACGCTGGCGCCGGCCGCGGCGGCGAGCACGTTGATGGCCGCGCCGCCGGTCAGCATCGTGCCGACGAGCTGCGACGTGACCTCCGCCGGATAGGCGGACACGCCCTTCCTCGCGATGCCGTGGTCGCCGGCGAACACCACGACCCGGGGCCGCGTGAACGGCCGCGGCGGCGCCTGGCCCTGGCACGACGAGATCCACACGCCGAGCTCCTCGAGCCGGCCGAGCGATCCCGCGGGCTTCACGAGCTTGCCGTGCAGGGCGATCGCCGCCGACCGGGCCTGGTCGCTGGGTGGTTCGATCTCGCCGAACTCGATGCTGGTGTCCGCGTCCACGCCAGGCCTTTCTCTCGCGGGAGTCCTCACGGGTCAACCTACCGGCCGCCGGAGAAAAAACTTCCGCGACCGTGTCGAACCGCGGCGGTACCGTTCGACGCGTCTTCGAGAGCCGCCCACCTCGGGCGGAACCGGACGGAGGGGAGCACCCGATGGGCAGGATCGTCAACGCCACGTTCATGACGCTCGACGGCGACATCACCAACATGGCCGACTGGCACTGGGACTACTTCAGTGAGGAGGCCACCGCCGCCGCGCAGGCTCAGCTCGATCGCAGCGACGCCCTCATCATGGGCCGCAAGACCTACGACGGGTTCTCCGCCGCGTGGCCGCAGCGGTCCGGCACCGACCTGTTCGCCGACCGGATGAACTCGATCGACAAGTACGTCGTCTCCTCGTCGCTGACCGATCCCCAGTGGACGAACAGCCACGTGCTCGGCGGTGCCGGCGGTGACGCTGTGGCCGCGGTGCGCGAGGTCAAGGAGCGCACCGACCGCGACATCCTGCAGTACGGCTTCGGTGATGTCACCCGGCTGCTGCTGGCCAACGGCCTGCTCGACGAGCTGCGCGTGTGGCTGCACCCCGTGATCTCCGGTGCGGCCAAGCCCGACGAGCTGCTTTACCGCGACACCGCGAAGGCGAGCTTCACGTTCAACGGCAGCGAAGTGTTCGGCAACGGGATGGTGATCCTCAGCTACACCCCGGCGAACGCGGCCCAGTAGGGTCGCCGACCGTGGAGACGACAGCGGCAGGGGTCGTGCTGGCCAGCGGCGCCGGCACGAGGGTCGGCGCGGCGCTCAACAAGGTGTACCTGCCGATGGCGGGCCGCCGGGTCGTGGAGTGGTCGCTGGCGGCGTTCGCCGCGGTGCCCGAGGTCGGCGTGCTGGTGCTCGTGATCCGCGAGCAGGACACCGAGCTGGCCGACGAGGTGCTGGCCGCGCACCCGGGGAAGGTCGAGGTCGTCACCGGGGGTGCGACGCGGCAGGGGTCCGAGTTGAACGCCCTGCGCCACCTCGCCCCGCGCATCGAGTCGGGCGCCGTCGACGCCGTGCTCATCCACGACGCCGCCCGCCCGCTCGCGACTCCCGCTCTGATCGGCGACGTCCTCGCCCGGACCCGCGAGTTCGGCGGCGCAGTGCCGGGGCTGGCCGCCGACGACGTGGTCTCGATGGCCGCCGACGGTTCGGTCGCCGCGCCGCTGCCGGGCGCGATCCGCGTGCAGACGCCGCAGGGCTTCCGCGCCGAGCCGCTGCTGGCGGCCTACGAACAGGCCGAGACCGAGGGCTTCCTGGGCACGGACACGGCTTCGTGCATGGAACGGTTCTCCGCGCTGCCGGTGCACTGGGTGCCCGGCGGCGCGGAGAACCTGAAGATCACCTACCCGCACGACCTCGCGGTGGCCGAGCGGCTGCTGTCCCGCTGAACAGGCTGCCCAGCGGGACAGATCACAGCGACGGGCTGCGGGTCAGCGACGCGTCGCGCTCGACAACGGACTCGAGCGCCTCGTCGATCGCCGTCAGCAGGTCGGCGTCGAGCTTCACGCCGACGGCCTTGACGTTCTCGTGCACCTGCGCCGGGCGGGAGGCGCCGATGATCGCCGAGGCGACGTTCGGGTTCTGCAGGACCCACGCCACGGCCAGCTGCGCCATGCTCAGTCCGGCCTGCGCGGCCAGCGGCTCCAGCTTGGCGACCGCGGTCAGCGTCTCGTCGTTGAGGAAGCGCTTGACCATGTTCGCGCCGCCGTTCTGGTCGGTCGCGCGCGAACCCTCGGGCAGGGGCTGGCCGGCCTTGTACTTGCCGGTGAGCACGCCCTGCGCGATCGGCGACCAGACGATCTGGCTGAGCCCTTCGCGCTCGGACGCCGGCACGACCTGCGACTCGATGACGCGCCACAGCATCGAGTACTGCGGCTGGTTGGAGATGAACGGCACCTTCAGCTCACGCGCGAGCGCCGCGCCCTGCGTGATCTGGTCGGCCGACCACTCCGAGACGCCGATGTAGAGGACCTTGCCCTGGCGGACGAGGTCG
Organism: Amycolatopsis sp. NPDC051372; assembly: GCF_040682095.1. Classification (NCBI taxonomy): domain Bacteria; kingdom Bacillati; phylum Actinomycetota; class Actinomycetes; order Pseudonocardiales; family Pseudonocardiaceae; genus Amycolatopsis; species Amycolatopsis sp. NPDC051372. The sequence goes on along the minus strand of NZ_JBFBAF010000015.1, from coordinate 195,447 downwards.
GCGAACGCGGTCATCGTCTCTTCGAGCGGCGTGTTGTGGTCGAACCGGTGCGCCTGGTAGAGGTCGAGGTAGTCGGTGCCGAGCCGCTGCAGCGACGCGGTGGCCGACTCCATGATGTGCTTGCGCGAGAGGCCCTTGTCGTTCTGGCCCTTCGGCCCGCTCGGCCAGAACACCTTCGTGAAGATCTCGAGGCTCTCCCGGCGCTGGCCCTTCAGGCCCCGCCCGAGCACCGACTCCGCCGCCGTGTTCGCGTACACGTCGGCCGTGTCGAAGGTCGTGATTCCGGCGTCGAGCGCCGCCTTGATACAGGCCTGGGCCTGCTCCTCTTCGACCTGGGACCCGTGGGTGAGCCAGTTGCCGTAGGAGATCTCACTGATGTTGAGGCCGCTGCGGCCGAGTCGTCGAAACTCCATGCCGCTCAGCCTAGGCGGAGGTTGTTCGCGTTGCTAACGAACCTCCCCGATCGGGAAGTGGTGGTGCTCACGGATGGTCGGCGCCGGCGTTCAAGGTGCGTGCACAGCGCTCACCGGGTACTCGCCGGCAAGCAGCCGGACATGACAACGGCCGCCCCACCCGTGAAGGTGTGGCGGCCGTCACGAAAGCGCTCAGCCGGGGATCGGGTCGCCCGGGCGCAGGCGCGGCTTCGGGACCCGCAGCTTGCGGATCTGGCTCGCGCGCACGAAGGCGTACCAGCCGACGCCTCGGGTGGGCTCCTTCGGGAACCGCTCCCGGGCCAGACGGGAGATCTTGCGGCCGTTGACCACGCCCTCGATGGCCATGACCAGCAGCATCGCCATGCAGATGAGGGTGATGTACTGCTGCGCCGCGGGAACCGGGATCAGCAGCGCGAGGAACACGAGGATCGCGAGCGGCATGAACAGGCCCAGGATGTTGCGGCGGGAGTCCACGAGGTCGCGCACGTACGCCTTGACCGGGCCCCGGTCGCGCACGGGCAGGTACTTGTCGTCACCCGACATCATGCGTTCGCGGCGCTGCTTGGCGGCCGCCCGGCGGTCGTCCTTGCTGACCGGGTTCTCCTTGCGGAGCTGCTTGTTGCGCTTCATCGCCTCGCGCATGCTGGTGGGTGGCGGGGCGACCGGGCCCCGCTTGCGCCCTTCCGCTTCCCGCCGCGACGGTGTAGCCCGGCCTTTGCCCGGCGTATACGCCTTCCCGGTGGTCGACGCGGGGTCGACCACGTCGGCGTCGACGTCGTCGGCGGGGGTCTTGGTGGTGCTTCGGCGCAGGAACCTCACCTCACCAGGGTATTGCAGGCGTCACGACGATGTTCGGCAGGTCGTGCGATGTGCAACCATGGAGGGGGAACAGATCGGGTACCCGGAGAGTTGAACTGTTTCGGACGAGAAGTACCCGCAGTGAGTTCGACCTAGAGGGAGTGCCATGACGACCGCTGAGCAGACCGGTGCGGCGCAGGCCGAGACCGCCGAGGAGACCCACGGCGTGACCTTGACCGACGCCGCGGCGGTCAAGGCGAAGGCCCTGCTCGAGCAGGAGGGCCGCGACGACATGCACCTGCGCATCGCCGTCCAGCCCGGTGGCTGCGCGGGCCTGCGCTACCAGCTGTTCTTCGACGAGCGCGAGCTCGACGGTGACCTCTTCCGCGACTTCGACGGTCTGCGCGTGGCGGTCGACCGGATGAGCGCTCCGTACGTGTCCGAGGCCGTGATCGACTTCGTCGACTCGATCGAGAAGCAGGGCTTCACGATCGACAACCCGAACGCGACCGGCTCGTGCGCGTGCGGTGACAGCTTCCACTGAGCCGCGCGCTCAGCCAGCACAGACACGAAGAAGGGCCCCCGCCGAGTCGGTGGGGGCCCTTCTTCGTGCTCGGAGGTGGGGTGCCGGGGTCTCAGACGTAGGCGTCGAGGTCGGCGACCTGCGCGTGGCAGGCGTCGTCGACCTGCCACGGCCGCGCGGCCCGCGGGTGCGGCATCCGGTCGGTGGTGAGTCCCTCGCTGCGGAGCGCGGACGGGATGTGGGCGCAATCGGCGATGAGCTCGCCGAGGTCTTCCGGTTCAGTGGCCGTGTTCACTTCCGTAACGCTATTGATCCTTCAGCGACTGGGAAAGCGGTACCAGCCGGTAGTGTCGGCCGAGGCGTGGGAACTACCCGGACGGGTCATGACCTGCGGGTAACCGCGCCAGAGTCGCATGCACACGACAGCCAGAGGAGAACCGGTGGCAGACAAGGCCAGGATCGCCGTGTCCGGCAGCATCGCAACCGATCACCTGATGCACTTCCCCGGCAGGTTCGCCGAGCAGCTCGTGAAGGAACAGCTCCACCGGGTTTCCCTGAGCTTCCTGGCCGACGACCTCGTCGTCCGCCGCGGCGGCATCGGCGCCAACATCGCGTTCGGTCTCGGCGTGCTGGGCGTGAACCCCGTACTCGTGGGTGCCGTGGGCTCCGACTGGGCCGACTACGCGTCGTGGCTGGAGCGCCACGGGGTGGACACCTCCGGGGTGCTCGTGTCCGAGGTCGCGCACACCGCGCGGTTCGTGTGCACCACCGACGAGGACCTGTGCCAGATCGCGACGTTCTACGCCGGCGCCATGGCCGAGTCGCGCAACATCGAGCTCAAGCCCATCGCCGACCGCGCCGGCGCGCTGAGTCTCGTGCTGATCAGCCCGGACGACCCCGAGGGCATGGTCCGCCACGCGCAGGAGTGCCGCCAGCGTGGCTACACCTTCGCCGTCGACCCGTCGCAACAGCTGGCCCGCATGGACGGCGCCCAGGTGCGCGACTTCATCGCGGGCGCCAAGTACCTGTTCAGCAACGACTACGAGTGGGAGCTGCTGCTCCAGAAGTCGGGCTGGACCGAGGCCGACGTGCTGGAGCGCGTGGGCATGCGCATCACGACGCTGGGCGAGAAGGGCGTGGAGATCATCGGCCGCGACGGCCTCGCCCTGCAGATCGGCGCCGTCCCGGAGCGCGGCAAGGCCGACCCGACGGGCGTCGGCGACGGCTTCCGCGCCGGCTTCCTCGCCGCGCTCGACGGCGGCCTGGAGCTGGAGCGCGCCGCGCAGCTCGGCTCGCTCATCGCGGTGCTGGTCCTGGAGACCGTCGGCACGCAGGAGTGGATCTTCGACCGCACCGACGTCCTGGCGCGCCTCGGCGACGCGTTCGGCCCGGAAGCGGCGGACGAGATCGCCACGGTGCTGCCGGCCTGACGCACCTCACGACTGTGGCCGCCCCGGACGTCCGGGGCGGCCACAGTCGTGTCCGGGGTCGTCGCGGCCCTCGCGGAACCGCTGCCGGACGGCGTCCGGGGTGACGTTGGCCACCCCGGACGCCGGAAGCTCAGAGCTTCACCGGGTACACCGGCTCCGGAATCTCCGGCTTGATGCGGTGCTCGACGAAGATGCCGTGCCACAGCATGAACACCAGCAGCGCCCAGATCTGGCGGCTGCGGTCGAGCTGGCCCGCCTTGTGCTCCTCCAGCAGGCGCAGCACGGCGGGCTTGTCGAGCAGCTCGTCGGTCTTCGAATCGTTGATGATGCCGCGCGCCCAGTCGTACATCTCGTTGCGCAGCCACAGGCGGATCGGCACGGGGAAGCCGAGCTTGCGCCGGTTGAGCACGTGGGCCGGGATGATCTTCGCGAGTGCCTGGCGCAGCGCGTACTTCGTGGTGCCGTGCGCGAGTTTCTGGTCCAGGGGAATGGAAGCGGCGACCTTGAACACCTCGGCGTCGAGGAACGGCACGCGCAGCTCCAGCGAGTTGGCCATGGTGACCTTGTCGGCCTTCACGAGGATGTCGCCGCGCAGCCAGGTGAACAGGTCCACGTGCTGCATGCGCGCCACCGGGTCCCAGCCGCGCGAGACGTCGTACCAGGGCGCGGTGACGTCCTTGAAGCCCACACCGTCCTGATAGGTCCGCAGCACGTTGCGCAGCTGGTCGTCGCGGAAGTTGCGGGCGTTGCCGTAGTAGCGGTCCTCCAGCGGCAGCGCGCCGCGGCGCAGCAAGTCCTTGCCCCGCGTGCCTTCCGGGATCTTCGTGGACACCTTGCCGATGAGCTTGCGCACCCCGCCGGGCACCTTTTCGAACGGTGCCAGCGAAATCGGCTCGTTGTAGATCGTGTAGCCGCCGAACAGCTCGTCGGCGCCCTCGCCGGAAAGCACGGCCTTCACATGCTTTCGGGCCTCGCGCGCGATGAACCACAGCGGCACCAGCGCCGGGTCGGCCACCGGGTCGTCGAGGTACCAGACGATGAGCGGCAGGGCCTCCATCATCTCGTCGGCCGAAACCGTGCGCACCACGTGCTTCACGCCGATCGCCGCGGCCGATTCGGCGGCGACGTCCACTTCGGAGTAACCCTCGCGCTCGAACCCGGTGGTGAACGCGATGAGGTTCGGGTTGTGCTCCTTCGCCAGCGTCGCCGTGGCGGTGGAGTCGATGCCGCCGGACAGGAACGCGCCGACCGTCACGTCCGGGTCGGAGATCATGTGCTTGCCCACCGAGTCGCGCATCACATCGGCGATGCGCTGGTACAGCTCCTCGGCCTCACCGGTGCCGTTCACGGGCTTCGCCGAGAACTGCGGGTGGAAGTAGCGGGTGAACTCGACCTGCCCGCCCGGCACCACGCGGAACGACGTGCCCGACTCGACGCGGCGCACCGCCGTGTGCAGCGATTCCGGCTCCGGCACGTACTGCAGCACCAGGTAGTGCTGCAGGGCCTTGCGGTCCAGCTCCAGGGCCACGCCGAGGGTGTCCGCGAGCTCCAGCAGGCTCTTCTTCTCGCTGGAGAACGCCACGCCCTGGGGGCCGGCGGAGTAGAACAACGGCTTGATGCCGAACGGGTCCCGCGCGCCGAACACGACCTTGTCGGCGGAGTCCCAGATCATGAAGGCGAACATGCCGCGCAGCTTCTTCACCGCGTCGGCGCCCAGGTAGTGGTACGCCGCGACGATGGCCTCGCCGTCGCCTTCGGTCTCGAACTTCGCGCCGAACTTTTCAGCGAGCTCTTCGCGCAGCTCGCGGTAGTTGTAGATCTCGCCGTTGAAGTTCATGGTGTAGCGGCCCGGCGCCTCCGACGGACCCCAGTGCAGCGGCTGGTGGGCGTGGTCGACGTCGATGAACGCCAGCCGGTTGAAGCCGTAGACGACCTCGCCGTCGGCCCAGGTGTCCTGCTCGTCGGGGCCGCGGTGGCGCTGGCAGCGCATCGCCGTGCCCACGGCTTCACGGGCGTTCGCCGCGTCGGTCTCGGTGCCGCAGATCAGTCCAAGCAGGCCGCACACGCGTACTCACACACCTCAGGGTCTTCGCCGGTCCGGGAAGGGCACAGTATGCCGCGAACCGTGCACCGCGGACCGCATCGGGTGGACGCGCGCGCGTTGTGGTCACCCCTTGGACAGCGGGAACCGTGAACTCGGCTAGGCTCCGCCTGTCACGAAGATCGGTCGAGGAGGCTCTGGGTGAAAGGGCGAGGCGCAGTGGGAAAACCAGCGCGCACCCACGGGAGTAAGCGTGTCGGCCGGGTCGCCGCGCTGGCCGTGCTGGTGGCGCTGACCGCGACGGGCTGCTCCGGGGACGAGATCCTCCGATTCGGCTGGCCGGTCGGGGTCACCCCGCAGGCCGAAGAGATGCAGAACCTCTGGACGTGGACGGTCGTCGCCGCGCTCGCCGTCGGTGTCATCGTGTGGGCCCTGATCTTTTGGACCGCGACGTTCCACCGCAAGAAGAAGAACTCTGCGGTCGAGGGGCCTGACGACCTCCCGCGGCAGTTCCAGTACAACATCCCGCTCGAGATCTTCACGGTCGTCGTCCCGACGATCATGGTCTGCGTGCTGTTCTTCTTCACCGCGACGACCGAGAGCAACGTCCTGGACAAGAAGCCCGACCCGGACGTGACCGTCGACGTGGTGGCCTTCCAGTGGAACTGGGAGTTCAAGTACGACGACGCGAACGCGAAGCGTCCGGACGGCAGCCAGGTCAGCACCGTCGGTTCCTCCGGCGAGATCCCGCTGCTGGTGCTCCCCACGAACAAGACGATCGAGTACCGCCTCCGGTCCACCGACGTCATCCACTCGTTCTGGGTCCCGGAGTTCCACTTCAAGCGCGACGTCTTCCCGGACCCCGAGAAGAACAACCAGGACAGCTCCTTCCAGAACTCGATCGACCGCGAAGGCTCCTTCGTCGGCCGGTGTGCGGAACTCTGCGGCACGTACCACTCGGTGATGAACTTCGAGGTCCGCGCGCTCTCGCCGGACAAGTACGACCAGTACATCAAGCTGCGCACGGAAACGAACCCGAAGACGGGCCAGCCGAACACGGCTTCCGAGGCGCTGGCGGCGATGAACTGCGGCGAGCTGTGCACCCCGCACGCGGTGACCACGCAGCCGTTCAACACCGACCGCACCGCGCGTACCGCGTCCAACTGACCGGTTCCGGCGAACCAGAGGAGTAGGGGAGAAAGTCCCATGAAGGTCGAAGCCCGGATTTTCTACATGGTGGCGGCGTTCGCCGTCGTCATGGCCGTCATCTACTGGGTCATGACCGCCCTCTACGCGACCGACCAGAAGGCCGAGCCCGTCGGCATCGTCTCGCTATTCCTGACCGGTGGTCTCGCGTTCCTCGCGGGCAGCTACATGCAGTTCGTGTCCCGCCGGATCGAACCGCGCCCCGAGGACCGCGAGGACGCCGAGATCAGCGACGGTGCGGGCGAGCTCGGCTTCTTCAGCCCGGGCAGCTACTGGCCGATCGCCATGGCGGCCTCGGCCGCGCTGGGTGGTCTCGCGCTCGCGTTCTTCCACATCTGGCTGCTGGTCATGGCGCTCGTCGCCCTGCTCATCGCCGTGGGCGGGCTGGTGTTCGAGTACCACACGGGTCCGAACCACGAGTGACGCTTTCCCCGGCCGTTCGCGACCGGGACCTGCCGCCGCGCTGGGGTGCCAGCGCGGCGGCGAGCACCGCCAACATGCCCAGGCCCTCCGGCCACGACAGCCGGTGGCCGAACGCCAGCACGTCCACCACCACCGCGACCACCGGGTAGAGGTAGGACAGCAGCGCCACCGTCGTGGTGGGCAGCTTGCCGATGCTCGCGTACATCAGCACGTACATCACCGCCGTGTGCACGGTGCCGAGCAGCACCAGCCACAGCAGCCCCGGAACCGAGTGCGGTAGCGGCGTGAACGCCAGCGCCGGGGCCAGCAGTACCGTCCCCACCGCCAGCTGCACCGCCGCGAGCAGGTGCGGGCGCACGTGGGTGAGCTGCTTCGCCACGAACGACGTGCCGGCGTAGAGCACCGCCGCGCCCAGCGCGAGCGCGATCCCCGCGAACCGCACCGGTTGCCCGTCGTCGCCGTGCGCCGAAAGGGAGATCACCACCACGCCGGCGAACGCGAAGCCCGCCCGCGCCAAGTGCGTCTTCGCGACTTTTTCACCCAGGAACGCCGCCGCCAGACCCACCAGGATGAGCGGCTGCGTGTGGTACACGACGGTGCTCACGCCGATCGACGACAGCGTGTACGACGTGAACAGCAGCACCCAGTTGGCCACCAGCAGCACGCCCCCCAGCGCGGCCAGCAGCAGGTCGCGCAGGGACGGTCGCCAGCTGCGCAGATAGCCGCGCGCGAGGCACCACACCACGAGCAGGACACCGCCGACGAGACAGCGGGCGAACGCGACGGCGGGCGCGGCGGCACCGCTTTCCAGCACTACCGCGCCGATCGTGCCCGACAGGGCCATGGCGGCCGACCACTGCAGGACCGGGCGGGTTTCGGGGTTTTTCATGCCTCACAGATTCGGCCCGCGAGCCCCGCGCGAACAGTGTCAGAGATGACAACGACCGCAAAACTTGTGACACGCTGGGGTGCGTGGATGTGCAACGGGTCGCGGTGGTGCTGGCCGACCGGGTCTCACCGTTCGAGCTGGGCGTCGCGTGCGAGGTGTTCGGCACCGACCGCAGCGCGGACGGAATCGAGGGCTGGGAGTTCGGCGTGTGCTCGCCGAAGGGGGCCGAAAACCACACAGTGGACACCTGGTCCGGTTTCGGGCTCACGGGACTGTCCGGATTGGACTTCGCCGCGTCGGCCGATCTGCTGATCGTGCCGACGTGCGAACCGCGCATGGTGGCGCCGCCGGAACCGGTTCTGGAGGTCCTCCGGGACGCCAGGGAGCGCGGCGCGTGGGTCGCCGGTTTCTGCGCAGGTGTGTTCTCCCTCGGCTACGCGGGCCTGCTCGACGGCCGCCGCTGCACGGTGCACTGGGTGTACGAACAGGACTTCCGCAGGCTCTTCCCGAAGGCCCTTGTGGACCCGCAGGCGCTGTACGCGGACGACGACGGCGTGTCGACGAGCGCGGGCACCGTCGCGGCCGTCGACCTGTGCCTGCACCTCGTGCGGCGGCTGCGCGGCGTCGCGGCGGCCACCACGCTCGCGCGGCGGATGGTCGCGGCGCCGCACCGCGCGGGCGGGCAGGCGCAGTTCGTCGAGGCACCGCTGCCCGCCACCGCCTCGCCGGACGACGCCGTGGTCGCCGAGGCGCTGGAGTGGGTGGAACGGCGGCTGGACCGGCCGTTCACGGTCGCGGAGCTCGCGCGCCGCAGCGGGCTGGGGGAGCGGACGTTCCTGCGCCGGTTCTCCGCCGCCACGGGCACCACGCCGCACCGCTGGCTCACCGAACGCCGGCTCGACCGCGCGCAGGCGCTGCTGGAGGAGGGCCGGCTGTCCGTCGAGGACATCGCGACGGCCTGCGGCTACGCCTCAGCGGCCGCGCTGCGCCACCAGTTCACGCGCCTGCGGGCCACCACCCCGAGCGCCTACCGCGCGGCTTTCCAGGGCTCCTGAGCCGCTTTTGTCCCCGGCACCGCTCCCGCGCACGACGAAGGCGGCACCGGAAGATTCCGATGCCGCCTTCGTCGTGGTCGGGTCAGCGAGACGCCGAGGAGAACTTGATCCAGCGCTCCAGCAGGGCCGCCGCCGCGCCGGAGTCGATGGCGCGGTTGGCCTGCTCCAGCCCGGTGGCCAGATCGTCCTCCAGCGAACCGGAGAAGCCCCGGAACGCGGCGAGCGCGGCTGCCGCGTTGAGCACCACGGCGTCGCGCACCGGACCGGTCTTGCCGGCCACGAGCTGGCGCACCACTTCGGCGTTGGCGGTCGCGTCGCCGCCGCGAAGGTCCTCGGCCGTGGCGCGCGGGATGCCGAGCGCGCCGGGGTCGAAGCTGCGTTCGGTCACAGTGCCGTCCGAGACCACCCAGACCGACGTGGTCGTGGTGGTGGTGATCTCGTCGAGGCCGTCGTCGCCGCGGGCCACGAGCACCGAGAAACCGCGCTGTGCGAACACTTCCGCCAGCACGCGGGTCTTGTCCGCGTACGCGCAGCCGATCAGCGCGCTGCGCGGCTGGGCCGGGTTGGTGAGCGGGCCGAGCAGGTTGAACGTCGTCGGCACGCCCAGCTCCCGCCGCGGCGGCCCGGTGTGGCGAAACGCCGGGTGGAACGCGGGCGCGAAGCAGAAGCCGATGCCGATCTCACGCAACGACCGGTGCACCGCGTCCGGCGGCAATTCGATCGCGACGCCGAGCGTCTCCAAAACGTCGGCCGCGCCCGACTTCGACGAAGCGCTGCGGTTGCCGTGCTTGGCCACGGGCGCGCCCGCGGCCGCTGTGACGATCGTCGCCATCGTGGAGATGTTGACCGAGTTGGACCGGTCGCCACCCGTGCCGACGATGTCGACGGCGGGCGCGTCCAGCTCGATGCGGCGCGCGTGCGCCAGCATCGCCTCGGCCATGCCGGAGATCTCCTCCGGCGTCTCGCCCTTGGCGCGCAACGCGATCGCGAACCCGGCGATCTGCGCCTGCGTGGCCGCCCCGGACATGATCTGGTCCATGGCCCAGGCCGTGTCGTCGGCGGACAGGTCCGAGCGCCCGATCAGCTGCGTCAGCAGGCCGGACCAGGTGTGGGGGACCGGGGTGGTGCCCATCCCCGGCTCAGCCGTTGACGGCGGGCACGCGCCCGGCGCGCAGCACGCCGGCGACGGTCTCCGCCGCGGTCAGCGGGTCGAGTGGGTGCACCAGCACGGCGTCGGCCTGCGACCAGGTGGCGAGCCAGCGGTCGTCCTTGCGCCGCACGGCCACCACGATCGGGGGGCAGTCGGTGATCTCGTTCTTGAGCTGGCGGGTCAGGCCGATGCCGCCGGTGGGCTGGGCCTCGCCGTCGAGGATCGCGAGGTCGACGGTGCCGGCGTCCACCTCGGACAGCACGTCGGCGATCCCGGCCGCCTCGACGTACTCCACGCGGCCCAGGTCGGCGGCGGGCCGCCGGCCGACGGCGTTGATGATCGCGTCGCGGACCTCGGCCTTGTGGCTGAACACCAGGATCCGCTTCGTCTGCTCGCCCATTGAGCACGCCTCCGTCTCGTCACGGGTGGAACTTCGCGATCGTATCGGCCGAGATGCATCTCACGCGGACGCGGTGGGCGACTCACCCGGTTGCCGCGCGTCCCAGCCGAGCGCGTCGCCGCCGAGGCGCTGCGCCAGACCGGCCATTCGCGACCGTTCCTGGGCGCAGTGCAGGGCGTCGAGCACCTGCACCCGCAGGGCGTGGACCAGCACTCGGTCGCCGTCGGGACCTTGCTCGCGCAGCTCCCACCCGTCCTGGGCGAGGATCGCCGCCGCCTCGGCCACGCGCTCGGGCGGCAGGCTCAGGTGGTGGACGAAGACCGCGGGGGCGGACGCGACCCAGCCGGGTGAATTCGTGAGCACGGCCGAGTCCGCCACGGCGGGGTCGAACGCCTCCGCGACGATCACCAAACCGGGTGCATCAGGCGTCAGAGCGGGACTTTCGCGCTTTCGGGCCAGGTCACGAAGCCGACCGAGCAAACTCACGAGTAGCTCCTGCCTGTGCCGGGTTCGGGTGTGATGCGAAGCTCCCACGACCCGCCGTGGACCCGAAGGGCGGGGTGCCCGCGCGGGAGGACATAATGCGATCCGTGACAACGGCAGCTCCCACCATCAGCCAGCGGGTCCACTCGCTGAACCGGCCGAACATGGTCAGCGTCGGCACAGTCGTGTGGCTGTCCAGCGAACTGATGTTCTTCGCCGGACTGTTCGCCATGTTCTTCACCGTCAAGGCGCAGAACGCGGCCGGCGCACCCTGGCCGCCGCCCCTGCACGGCGAGGAATTCCACCTCAACATCCCGTACGCGATCCCGTTCACGGTGATCCTGGTGCTGTCCTCGCTGACGTGCCAGTTCGGCGTGTTCGCCGCGGAGCGCGGGGACGTCTACGGGCTCCGGCGCTGGTACATCGTCACGTTGATCATGGGCGCGATCTTCGTCGCGGGCCAGGCCAACGAGTACCACAACCTGGTGAACGAGGGACTCACGATCCCGTCCGGCCCGTTCGGCACGGTGTTCTACCTCGCCACCGGTTTCCACGGCCTGCACGTGATCGGCGGGCTCATCGCGTTCGTGTACCTGCTGATCCGCACCAAGCTCAGCAAGTTCACGCCCGCGCAGGCCACCTCGGCGATCGTCGTGTCGTACTACTGGCACTTCGTCGACATCGTGTGGGTGGGCCTCTTCGCGGTGATCTACATCCTCCCCTGATCCCGCCCGCCGCCACCACCATCGGCCTGAACTGACAGCAAGGGTTGCCGCAAGATGACCACCAGCAAGAAGTCCCCGGAGCGCCGGTTCCGCGCGCGTTCGAAGCTGCGCAGGCGTTTCGCCGGCCTGCTCGCACTCGGTGTCGCGCTGGTGGGAGCCGGCGCCCTGTACGCCGTGTTCGCGCCCGAGCCCCAGACCGCGCAGGCCCAGGGCGACCCGGCTCTGCTGCGGCAGGGCGAGCAGGTCTACAACAACACCTGCATCGAGTGCCACGGCAAGAACCTCGAGGGCGTGCAGGACCGCGGTCCGAGCCTCATCGGCGTCGGCGACGCGGCCGTGTACTTCCAGACCTCGTCCGGTCGCATGCCTGCCGCGCGCCAGGAGGCGCAGATCGAGCGCAAGCCGCCGAAGCTCACGCCGAGCGAGATCGACGCCGTCGGCGCCTTCGTGCAGGCCCACGGCGGCGGCGCGCAGCGCCCCGACGAGACCGGTGCCGCGCTGCGCGGCAGCGACCCGGCGCGCGGTGGCGAGCTGTTCCGCCTCAACTGCGCGTCGTGCCACAACTTCACCGGTCGCGGTGGCGCGCTCTCCGCGGGCAAGTACGCGCCGAACCTCGACCCGGCCACCGAAGAGCAGATCTACGACGCGATGCTCACGGGGCCGCAGAACATGCCGAAATTCTCCGACCGGCAGCTCAACCCGGAGGAGAAGAAAGACATCATCGCTTATGTAAAGTCGGTGTCAGACGGCAACAACAACCCGGGTGGTAACGGCCTCGGCGGGTTCGGTCCCGCTTCCGAAGGCCTTATCGCTTTCGTCGTCGGAATTGTCGCGCTCGTGGGCATCACACTGTGGATTGGATCGAAGGCATGAGTGCCGAAGGGCCCCAGCCGCCCTCGGAGGCGGAACTGGCCAAGATGGACCGCGACCAGCTGCTCAAGCTGGGCGGTCAGCTGGACGGCGTCGAGATCGTCGACTATCCGGAACCGTGGCCGGTCAAGGACACCCGCGCCGAACGCCGCGCGCAGCGGCTCGTCGCGTTCTGGTTCGCCCTGTCCGCGCTCGCGGGCCTGGCGTTCGTCGTGGTCGTCGCGTGGCCGCACTGGTGGGAGTACAAGGACCCGAGCGACGCGAGCGGGCACGCCACCTACAGCCTGTACACCCCGGCGCTGGGCGTCACGCTCGGCATCGCGGTGCTCGCGCTCGGCATCGGCGTGATCCTGTACACGAAGAAGTTCGTGCCGCAGGAGAACGCGGTGCAGCAGCGCAGCGACGGCCCGTCGGCCGAGGTCGACCGCGCCACGATCCTCGCGCACCTGGCCGACGCCGGGGCCCGCAGCACCATCGCCCGCCGGTCGCTGATCAAGCGCACGGCCGGCGCGAGTGCCGGTGTGCTGGGTCTCGCGGTCGCGGCCCTGCCGCTGGCGTCCTTCATCAAGGACCCGTGGAAGGACACCGACAACGAGAACTCGCTGTGGCACACCGGCTGGCAGCCGCAGCACCCGGGTGAGGTCGTCTACCTGCGCGCCAACACCGGCAGCCTGGACGACGACGTCGAAAAGGGCGTGACCCTGCTGCGCGTCGAAGACCTCGACGCCGGCGGCATGGAGACGGTGTTCCCGTACCGCAAGACCGAGGCGGGCAACCGCGAGGCGCTGGCCGCCGCGCTGACCCGCGTCGACAACCCGGTGATGCTCATCCGGCTGCGCCCCACCGACGCCGCGCGCGTGGTGAAGCGGAAGGGCCAGGAGGACTACAACTTCGGCGACTACTACGCGTACACGAAGATCTGCAGCCACGTCGGCTGCCCGACCTCCCTGTACGAGCAGCGCACGAACCGCATCCTCTGCCCGTGTCACCAGTCGCAGTTCGACGCCCTGCACTACGCCAAGCCCATCTTCGGCCCGGCGACGCGTCCGCTGGCTCAGCTGCCGATCACGGTTGACTCAGAGGGATACTTGATCGCACGGGGCGACTTCAACGAGGCCATCGGTCCGGCCTTTTGGGAGCGTAAGTCATGAGCTCACTGACCACGCCCACCAAGGGCACGAGCGCGCTGGAGCAACACCTCGGCGAGGCCGCGGACAATGCGGACCAGCGGTACAAGCTGGCCAAGGGCCTGCGTCACCAGATGAACAAGGTCTTCCCCACGCACTGGTCGTTCCTGCTGGGCGAGATCGCGCTGTACAGCTTCATCATCATCCTGCTCTCGGGTGTGTACCTGACGCTGTTCTTCGACCCCTCCATGCAGGAAGTCACCTACCACGGGAGCTTCCAGAACCTGCAGGGCGTCGAGATGTCGCAGGCGTTCCGCACCACGCTGGACATCTCGTTCGACGTGCGCGGCGGCCTCTTCGTGCGCCAGCTGCACCACTGGGCGGCGCTGATCTTCGTCGCCTCGATGATGATCCACATGTTCCGGATCTTCTTCACCGGCGCGTTCCGCAAGCCGCGTGAGGCCAACTGGATCATCGGTGGCCTGCTGCTGGTCCTGGGCATGTTCGAAGGCTTCTTCGGCTACTCGCTCCCGGACGACCTGCTCTCCGGTACCGGTATCCGCGCGACGCTGTCGGGCATCGTGCTCTCCGTGCCGGTCATCGGCACCTGGATCCACTGGGCGCTGTTCGGCGGCGAGTTCCCGGGCGACCAGATCATCCCGCGCCTGTACACGCTGCACATCCTGCTGATCCCGGGCATCATGCTCGCGCTGATCGGTGTGCACCTGGCGCTGGTCTGGTACCAGAAGCACACGCAGTTCCCGGGCGTGCGGCGCAAGGAGACCAACGTCGTCGGCGTGCGCATCATGCCGTACTTCGCCCTCAAGGGCGGCGCGTTCTTCACGCTGGTCACAGGTGTCATCGCGCTGATGTCGGGCCTGTTCCAGATCAACCCGGTGTGGAACTTCGGGCCGTACAACCCCTCGATGGTGTCGGCCGGCTCGCAACCCGACTTCTACATGGCCTGGGCCGACGGCATGCTGCGCATCTGGCCCGCGTGGGAGGTCTACCTCGGGAACTACACGATTCCGGCGGTGTTCTTCCCCGGCGCGGTGGGCATGCCGCTGCTGATCGGGCTGCTGCTGGCGTACCCGTTCCTGGAGCGCAAGCTGTCGAAGGACAACGCGGCGCACAACCTGCTCCAGCGGCCGCGCGACGCACCGGTCCGCACCGCGCTGGGCATGATGGCGCTCGGGTTCTTCCTGGTCATCGAGCTGTCGGGCTTCAACGACATCATCGCCGACCAGTTCGACATCTCGCTGAACGCCACCACGTGGGCCGGCCGCATCGGCGTGCTGATCCTGCCGCCGATCGCCTACTACATCACCTACCGGATCTGCCTGGGTCTGCAGCGGGCCGACCACGAGGTGCTGGAGCACGGCGTGGAGACGGGCATCATCAAGCGCCTGCCGCACGGTGAGTTCATCGAGGTCCACCAGCCGCTGGGCGGCGTGGACGGCCACGGCCACGCGGTGCCGCTCGAGTACCAGGGTGCGCCGGTGCCGAAGAAGATGAACAAGCTCGGCACCGCCGGGCACGCCGTCCCCGGCTCGCTCTGGACCGCGGACCCGCCGGAGGAGTCGGCCGCTCTCGAGCGCGCTGCCCACGAAGGCAACGGCGACGGGCACGGCCAGGCCGCCGAAGGCGACACCTCCAAGCTGGGCAGCCCGCAGCTGACCAGCGCCCAGCCGTCGGATTCGCGCGGCTCCGGGCACTGAGTTCCCGCTGACACGGCGAAGGCCCCTCCACCCGTCTCGGGTCGGAGGGGCCTTCGCCGTTCGCAGGTGTCAGGCGCCTTCGACGCCGATCTCGAACGCGGAGTCCGTGTCGGCCCGTGAGTACGAGCGGAACGCGATGTGCGTGACGGTGTCCAGCACGCCGCTCACCTTGCCGATGCGGCCGGGGATGAGGTCGGCCAGGTCCTCGTGGGCCTTCACGCGCACAGTGGCGATCAGGTCGACGTCACCGGCGCACGAGTAGACCTCGTTGACCCCTTCGAGGTCCGCGATCGCCTGTGCGGCCTGCGGGATCTCCTCGGCCTCTACGTTGATCAGCACGATCGCCGTGATCACAGCGTTCCTCCACTCCCTGGCGGTACCCGACGAGCGCTGATCGTAGCCTTCATCACCCCGCCACCCGCTCCAGCGTCCGGGCACCGGCGGCCAGATCGAGCCAACCACGCCACCCGGCGACGGCGGTGGGTTCGGCCCAGGGCCGCGTGGTGCGCACGAGCCGCACGCCGGGCCGGGCGAGCCAGCGCAGCAGCACCGTGACTTCTTCTCCCGACGAGCCGCGCAACGGCCCTTCGCCGGGCAGCACCGTCTCCGCGGCGGCGACCAGGTGTTCCACCACCGGCATCGGCGGGACTCCGCGGCGGGCGACGCCGGCGGACGCCAGGCGGCCGTGGCGGATCACGGAGAGCTCCCAGCCGCCGTTGCCGTCCGGGTTGGCGGCGATGAGCTCGGCGATGTCGGCGAGCGCGGCTTGCCGGTGGGACCGGCCGACGGCACGCACGAGGTCCGCCAGCTCGTCGCGATGGCGTGCGGCCTGCTCGTAGTGCCGGCCCTCCGAGAGCCGGTCGAGCTGAGCCGCGGCGATCTTCAGGGGACGCCCGTCGTGACCGGAGATGAGGTCGCGGGCGGCCACGACGGCGGGGGAGTAGTCGTCCACGCTCTGGCGGCCGGCGCACGGCGCGCCACAGCGGCCCAGCTCGGCGAGCACGCACGGGGTCGCGGAGCCGCCGCGCGCCGAGATTCGCATCGTGCACGTGCGCAGCCCGGCGGCGCCCGCGAGCGTGTCGGCGGCCGTGCGGGCATCGGCCTGGCTGCGGAAGGGGCCGAGGGTGCCTTCGCGCGGCAGCCGGACCACGGACAGGCGCGGGAAGGCCTCGTCGGTGAGCCCGACCCACCACGCGTGGTGCGGGTTCTTCGAGCGCCGGTTGTACATCGGCCGGTGGGCCGCGATGAGCCGCAGCTCGCGGATCTCGGCTTCCAGCGAGTGGGCGCATTCGATGGCCTCCACGCGTTCGGCCAGCGCCACCATCTCGCGGATGCGCCCGCGGCTTTCCGAGCCCGTGAAGTACTGCCGCACGCGCCGGCGCAGATCCCGCGCGGTGCCGACGTAGAGGACCTCCTCGCGGGGGCCGCGAAACAGGTACACGCCGGGCCGCGCCGGCAGGTCGGCCGCGAGGTGGCGTTTGCGCCGCTGCGCGGTGGTCACCTCGGGCAGGTAGTCCACGAGCTCTTCGACCGTGTGCACGCCGACGTTGCCGACCCGCTCCAGCAGCGCGTGGAGGACGTCGACGGTGGCACGGGCGTCGTCGAGCGCGCGGTGCGTGGGCCGGGTGCGGGAGCCGAGCAGCATCGCCAGGTTCGAAAGCCGGTAGCTGCGGGCCTCCTCGCGCGGGATCACGCGCCGGGCGAGCTTCACCGTGCAGATCACCGTGGCGCGCGGCCAGACGTAGCCGTGGCCTTCGCAGGCGGCCCGCATGAAGCCCGTGTCGAACCCCGAGTTGTGGGCCACGAGCACCGCGCCGGAGATGAACTCGAGGAACGCGGGCAGCACGCGCTCGATGCGCGGCGCGTCGTAGACCATCGCCTGCGTGATGCCCGTGAGCTCCACCACCTGCGGCGGGATCGGCGAACCCGGGTTCACCAGCGTCGCGAACTCGGCCACCACCTCACCGCCGCGCACCTTCACGGCCCCGATCTCGGTGATCGCGTCCGGTCCCGGCTTCGTGCCCGTGGTCTCGAGGTCGAAGACGACGAACGTGATGTCCCGCAACGGGGTGCCGAGCTCGTCGAAGGCCAGCTGCGCCTGGCCGGGCCGCGGTCGGGTGTCCATGATCGCGCACCTTAGGACCGCCCACCGACAATCCCGGACGGCGCGATCCGTGTGACGGGTGTGGCGCGGGTGCCTGGTGGGGTGGGTCCCACGTCCGGTGACCAGCGGCGCGCGATCCGGCCCTGGGGCCTACCCTGGTCCAATGCACCCCCAGCCCGTGGATCCGGTCGCACCCGAGGAGGCCGCCGGCCCCTCGGCCGTGCCGGCGCGGGCTGACGCGACCGCGGTGCCGGCCGAGACCGGCGCGGCCGAGATCCCCGAAGCCGACACGGCGGCGCCCGAGCCCGCTTCCTGGACGGGCCTGCCGGACGCCGTGCGCGAGCGCATCGCCGAGCTGGCGGCCACCGCCGTCGCGAAGCTGCCGCCCACCGACGTGCCGCGGCAGCTGCGTCCCGTCGCGAAGTTCGCGCCCGCGAAGCGCGCGAAGCTCGGCGGCGCGGCGTTGCTGGCCGCGCTGGGCGACTCCGCGCAGTTCCGCACCGCCGTGATCGAGTGGCTGCGCGAACACCGCACCGACGCGCTGGATCCCAACGCCGCCGATTCCGTCGTCGGCGCGGCCGCCGCCGTGCTGCTGGGGGAGTCGGGCGCGGCCGGGCGCGTGCGGCTCGTCGCGAAGAACGCGGAAGAGACGGCGCTGCGGGCCGAACGCGACGCCGCGCTGGTTCGGAACCAGAAGCTCGAGGCGGAGCTCGCCGAGCTGCGGGGGGAACTGGACCAGGCGCGCGGCGCCGTGGAGGCCGCTCGCGGCGAACGCGAGGCCGAGGTCGAGAAGCTGCTGCGCCGGTTGCGTGAGCAGGGTGTGCAGCTGCGCAACGCCCGCGACGCAGCCGAGCAGGCCCTCGCCGAGGTCGCGCGCGGCGGCACGGCGAAGGCCGAGGAGATCGACGCGCTGACCACGCAGCTGGACCGCGAGCGTCGCCGCGTGGCGGCCGAGCGCGCGCGGGCGGAGCGGGCGGTCGCCGATGCGGAGATCGCCCGTCAGTCGGCTCGTGAGGCCCGGGAAGCCGACGAGGTGCGCCTGGCGCTGCTCGTCGACACGATCGACGGTGCCGTGACCGGTCTGCGCCGCGAGCTGATGCTGAGCGACCGCGGCGCGCGGCCCGCCGACATGGTGCGCGGCGCCACGTCGGGGCTCGGCCCGGGCGGGCGCGTGCAGGACGTCGGGGCGCTCGACCGCTACCTCGCGCTACCCAACGTGCACCTCATCGTCGACGGCTACAACGTCACCAAGACCGGCTACCCCGAGCTGGCGCTGGCCGACCAGCGCGACCGGCTCATCCACCAGCTCTCCGCCCTCGCCGCGCGCACGAGCGCCGAGGTCACGGTGGTGTTCGACGGGGCCGGCGTGCTGTCCGTGCCGGCGTCGGTGCCGCGCGGCGTGCGCGTGCTGTTCTCCGACCGCGGCGTGCTGGCCGACGACGTGATCCGCTCGATCGTGGCGGCCGAGCCGAAGGGCCGGCCGATGGTCGTCGCGACATCCGACCGGGCGGTCGCCGACTCGGTCCGCGCGACCGGTGCGCACTCGGCGCCCTCGGCGGTGCTGGTCAGCCGCCTGAGCCGCGTCTGAGACCCGTCCGGGGGACGGCTGAGGCCGGCGGGACGGAAACTGTCGGTGGTGGCTCCTACCGTGCGTCCCAGGAAGCACGACAGCCAATTTGCGGTGAGGAGCCTCCCGTGACCGAGAACACGAACCACCACCCGCCCGACTGGACCGACTTCGACGAACCGGCCGATCGCGACCTCGATCTCGGCAGCGTTGATTTCGGCGACGTCGATCTCGGCAGCGTCGATCTCGGCGAGGTCGACCCGGCGGACCTCGACACGCTGGTCGTCGACTGCGACCGCTGCGCCGTGCGGGGCCACGCGTGCCACGACTGTGTGGTGAGCGTGCTGCTCGGCCCGCCGGTCGCCCTGGCGTGGGACGCGGACGAACGGCGAGCCATCGACGCGCTCGCCGAGGCGGGGATGGTGCCCCGGCTGCGCTTGGTTTCGGAGCCCGAACGTAAGCCAGCGTGACACTTGTGGGTGATAACGACGCGACGAGTGGTCGATCTAGTCGGATGAACGGTCGGTAGCGAATTCACGCAATTCTGACACCACAGAGTATGACCGCGATCACACAAACCCTCCCTCGCTGGTCCGATGGTGTTTCGGCGAACTACGGAGAGTTTTTATGTGGGGCCCGGTGGACGCGGTGACGGTCTTTTCGTAACCTGTCCGAGATCTCGCGGCCAGCAGTCGTCGGCAAGACGGCGACGCGAGATCGCCGCCGGAAAAGGCTTTGTCGGGGAGCCAACACCGGAACCACACCGTGCGCGTGAGGCTGTTGCAGTGAAACGCGGCCGGAACGCGCGGGGTGGACGCAGCGAAGAGGGCCCCCGACCTCTTCGGCGTCACGAGGTTCCGACGGCGGCCCGACAGCAAAGGAGACACGCGCGACCGTGCAGTCGCATCCAGTGAAGCGCGTGGTGTCAGGTGCCCTCGCGGCAGCTTCGGTGATCGCCATGGTCACCATCGCCCAGCCCTCGGCCACGGCCATCGCAGCTCCCATCCCCGCCCTTCAGACCCCGCCCGACTCCGGCTCGAGCGCCCTCGCGAAGTACCGCGATCTGGCCTCGCAGGCCGAAAAGGCCAACGAAGACCTTCTCAAGGCCCAGGACGACCAAGCGGCCCGCCAGAAGGACCTCGACAAGGCCAACGCCGACGTCGAGAACGCGAAGAAGTCCGCGCAGCAGGCCGAGAACAACGAGAAGCTCTACCGCGTCGACGTCGACAAGTTCGCCGGCGCCTCGTTCCTCAGCGGCGTGCAGATGAACAAGCTCTCGGCGCTGCTCGCGGGCACATCGACGCAGGAGTTCCTCGAGCGCTCTTCCGCGCTGGACCAGATCGCGTCCCAGAAGGACGCCGCGCTCGACGCGCTGGCCGGTGCCGTGAAGCAGGCTCAGGACGCCACGAAGCAGGCCGCCGACGCCGCCAAGCGCGCGACGGACGCCCGTGACGCGGCCGCGAAGCTCGCGAACGACATCAAGACCAAGCAGAAGACGCTCAACGACCAGATCGCGGAGCTCAAGAAGACCGAGCCGGAGCTGTCGTCGCTGGACCAGGCCCTGCGCGGCGACAAGGGCAGTGACGCGCCCGTGAACATCAAGGCGCCCGGGCCCGCGGCCCAGGCGGCCGTGGACGCGGCGCTGAGCCGGCTCGGCGACGCCTACGTGTGGGGCGCCACCGGACCGAGCACGTTCGACTGCTCGGGCCTGATGCAGTGGGCCTACCGGCAGGCGGGCATCACGCTGCCGCGTTCGAGCCGGGAGCAGTCGACCTTCGGCACCCCGATCCCGCGCAGCCAGCTCCAGCCGGGCGACCTGGTATTCTACTACACCCCGGTCTCCCACGTGGGCATGTACATCGGCGAAGGCAAGATGGTGCACGCTCCGACCACCGGCGACGTCGTGAAGATCTCGCCGCTGCAGAGCCAGTACGTGGGCGCCCGCCGCCCCAGCAGCTGAGCAGCAACCCTTCCCTGACGACGGGGCGGTACCGCGCACGCGGTGCCGCCCCGTCGTCGTTGGTGGGCCCACAGCGCCGGCGAGCGTGCCCAGTAGCCTGCCCGTGTGCTGAGGACGCTGCTCGTGACCAACGACTTCCCGCCGCGGCCCGGGGGGATCCAGAACTACCTCAACTCGCTGGCCACGCGGCTTCCGGCCGACGACCTGGTGGTCTACGCGCCGTCGTGGGAAGGGAAAGCCGGCTCGCACGTCGACTTCGACGCCGAGGCGCCGTTCGAGGTCGTGCGGCACCCGACGTCGCTGATGCTGCCGACGCCCGACGTGCTGCGCCGCGCGAAGCAGATCATGCGGGCCCGCGACTGCGAAGCCGTGTGGTTCGGTGCGGCCGCGCCGCTGGCGCTGCTGGGGCACCCGCTGCGCCAGGCCGGCGCGAGGCGGGTCGTCGCGTCCACGCACGGGCACGAGGTCGGCTGGTCGATGCTGCCGGGTTCGCGCCAGGCGCTGCGGCGCATCGGCGACACGGTCGACGTGCTCACCTACGTCAGCAAGTACACGCGCCGCCGCTTCGGCGCGGCGTTCGGGCCGATGGCGGGGCTCGAGATGCTGCCGTCCGGCGTCGACACCACGCTCTTCGCACCCGACGCGGGGGCGCGCGAGGAGATCCGCGCGCGCCACGGCCTGGGCGACCGGCCGACGGTCGTGTGCGTTTCGCGGCTCGTGCCGCGCAAGGGCCAGGACATGCTCATCCGCACGCTGCCGAAGCTGCGCAAGCGCGTGCCGGACGTGGCGCTGCTGCTCGTCGGCGGCGGTCCGTACCGCAAGCGGCTCACGGAGCTCGTCGCCGAGCTCGGCGTGGCCGGCAACGTGGTCATCACCGGCTCCGTGCCGTGGGCCGAGCTGCCGGCGCACTACAACGCGGGCGACGTCTTCGCGATGCCCGCGCGCACCCGCGGCAAGGGGCTCGACGTGGAGGCGTTGGGGATCGTCTACCTGGAGGCGTCGGCGACCGGCTTGCCCGTGGTGGCCGGCACGTCGGGCGGCGCGCCCGAGGCGGTGCTCGACGAGGTGACCGGCCACGTCGTGGACGGCCGTGACGTCGGCCAGCTGCGCGACACCCTCGAGGCCCTCCTGGCCGACCCCGTACGGGCCCGGCGAATGGGCGAGGCGGGGCGCGCGTGGGTCGCGGAGAACTGGCGCTGGGATGTGATGGCGCAGCGCCTGTCCGGCCTGCTGGACGGCGATCCGGTCGCCGCCGTGCGCTAGGTCGACGAAGTCAGGGCTCGTACACGGCCGGGTGCCGCGGGTCGTCGACACGGACGGTGACGTCGGCGAGCGCGCTCGGGTCGACCTCCGACTCGTACCGCTCGTACGCGGGCAGCGCCCACGCGTCGTCGTCGGGCAGGCGGCGGTGCAGCGCGGCGGGGGAGAGCCACAGGTGCACCACGAGGTCGAACGCGAGGCCGGCGCCGAGCAGGAACTCGCCGTTGACGAGGACCACGCCGCCTTCGGGCACGGGCACGCGCGCCATCCGCGTGGCGCGGTCGCGCTCGGTGTCCCACAGTGCCGGCAGCACCTCGCCGCTGCCAACGCCGGCGAGCGGGTCGAGAACTTCCCGCCGCAGGGCGCCGAGGTCGAGCCAGTCGGTGTAGCGCGCGTCGGGGTTGCGCTTGCCGTGCTCGAACCGCAGCGACGCCGGGCGCAGGAACCCGCGTGCGGGTATACGGACCGCGGCGCGGCCCAGCAGCCGCAACGGGTCCACGAGCGCGTCGGCGAGGCCCGCGGTGTCGGTGGCACCGTCGGCGCCGTCCACGGCGACCGCCAGCCGGCGGTGCGGCAGGGCCGCGACGCGCTCGGTCAGCTCGGCGGCCAGGACGTCGGGGGAGATCGGTCGGTAGCGCACGGAAACCCATCCTGCCCTCGGGCCACACGCAGCACACCGGTGCGTGGGCATACTGGGGAGCACGTGACCAATCAGACGGAAACCTTGGGGGCGAAGTGGCCGTCGGAGAAATCCCCGTGATAGACGACGAGTTCATGCAGCACACGCACGAGACGCTGAGGCACTTGCACGAGCGAGGCGCCGTGTGCCCGATCCGGATGCCGCGCGGCACGCCGTCGTACCTCGTGACCGGCTACGACGAGGCGCGGGCGCTGCTCGCGGACCCGCGGCTGAGCAAGGACAACCGTGGCGCCTACGACCTGATGATCGCGAAGGTCGGGGCCGAGAACATCAATCGGAACTTCGGTCAGCTGCTCGGCGCGCACATGCTCAACACCGACCCGCCGGACCACTCGCGGCTGCGCAAGCTCGTGAACAAGGCCTTCACCCCGCGCGCGATCGCCGGGTTGCGTCCGCGGATCGAGCAGATCACCACGGAGCTGCTCGACGCGATGGCCGAGCACGAGCAGGTCGACCTCATGGCGGCGTTCGCCGGCCCGGTGCCGATCACCGTGATCTGTGAGCTGCTCGGCGTGCGCGAGGCGGATCGCGGCGAGTTCACCGGCTGGTCCAACATCCTGCTGGGTGCGGGCGACGTCGAGGAGATGCAGGCGGCTGCGATCGCCATGCACACCTACCTCGTGGCGCTCGTCGCGCAGAAGCGCGCGGAACCGGGCGAGGACCTGCTGTCCGGGCTCGTGCACGTGACCGACGAGGGCGACTCGCTGAGCGAGGAAGAGCTCGTCGCAATGGCGTTCCTGCTGCTCGTCGCGGGCCACGAGACCACCGTGAACCTGATCGGCAACGCGGTGCTGGCGTTGCTGCGCGCGCCTGAGCAGCGCGCGAAGCTGGTGGCGGACCCGTCGCTGATGCCCGGCGCCGTCGAGGAGTTCCTGCGTTTCGACGGGCCCATCAACATCGCCACCCTCCGCTACACCGTCGAGGACGTGGAGGTCGGCGACCACAAGATCCCCGCGGGTGAGTTCGTGCAGGTCTCGCTCCTCGCCGCCAACCGGGACGAGGGCCGCTTCCCCGACCCGGACGACCTCGACGTCACACGCGCAGCCGGCGGCCACCTCGCCTTCGGCCACGGCATCCACTACTGCGTCGGCGCCCCGCTGGCGCGCATGGAGGCGGAGATCGCGCTCACGGCGCTGCTCGCGCGGTTCCCGCAGCTGCGAGCGGCCGTGCCGGAGGAGGACCTGGTCTACCGCACGAGCCCGCTAGTGCACGGCGTCAAGACGCTGCCCGTGCTACTCCGCTGAGCTCTTGTGCGCGGAGCGGGCGGGGCGGCACGTAGGGTCGGCGCGTGGAAACCAGCCCCGAACACCTGCTCGCCCTCGACGCCGCGCACGTGTGGCATCCGTACGCGCCGATGCCGGGACGGGTGACGCCGCTGCTCGTCTCCGAGGCGAGCGGGGTGCGGCTGAAGCTCGCGGACGGCCGCGAGCTCGTCGACGGCATGTCGTCGTGGTGGGCGGCGGTGCACGGCTACCGGCACCCGGTGCTCGACGCGGCGCTGGCCGAGCAGGCCGGGCGGATGAGCCACGTGATGTTCGGCGGCCTCACGCACGAGCCGGCGATCACGCTCGCCAAGACCCTGGTGGACCTCACGCCCGAGGGCCTCGAGCACGTGTTCCTGTGCGACTCCGGCTCCGTCTCGGTCGAGGTCGCCGTGAAGATGTGCCTGCAGTACCAGCGTTCGCGCCGGTTGCCGGAGAAGCGGCGGCTGCTCACGTGGCGCGGTGGCTACCACGGTGACACGTTCACGCCCATGAGCGTCTGCGACCCCGACGGCGGCATGCACTCGCTGTGGCGCGGAGTCCTGCCGGAGCAGGTGTTCGTGCCCGAACCGCCGGCCGGCTTCGACGCGCCGGTTGACCAGTCCTATGTGGACACTCTCGCCGCCGCGCTGGAGAAGCACGCGCACGAGCTGGCCGCGGTGATCGTGGAACCGGTGGTGCAGGGCGCCGGCGGCATGCGTTTCCACCACCCCGGCTACCTGCGTGCGCTGCGCGAGCTCACGCGCGAGCACGACGTGCCGCTGGTGTTCGACGAGATCGCCACCGGCTTCGGGCGCACGGGCCGGATGTTCGCGGCCGAGCACGCCGGCGTTACGCCCGATGTGCTGTGCCTCGGCAAGGCGCTCACCGGCGGCTACCTCACGATGGCCGCGGCGCTGTGCACGCCCGAGATCGCCTACGGCATCGCGCGCGGCGACCTGCCGGTGCTGGCCCACGGGCCGACGTTCATGGGCAACCCGCTGGCCTCCGCCGTCGCCAATGCGTCGCTCGGGCTGCTGGTCGAGGGCCGGTGGCACGCGGACGTCTCGCGGATCGAGGCGGGGCTGCGGCGCGGTCTCGAGCCGGCGTGGGACCTGCCGAACGTGCGCGATGTGCGGGTGCTCGGCGCGATCGGCGTGCTGCAGCTCGACCACGAGGTCGACCTCGGCGTGGCCACTGACATCGTGACGGCGGAGGGCGCGTGGCTGCGGCCGTTCCGCGACCTCGTATACGCGATGCCGCCGTACGTCACGGACGACGCGGACCTGGCCGTGATCACCGGCGCGATGCTCGCGGCGGCTGAAAAAGCCTGAATTCACCTGGTCGAGTGTGACCGCGGCCATAAGACACGGGCTGTATACCGTGAGTCACGTAAAGTCGCCGGAACTCTGGGGTTTCCACGCGATCAGGTCTGGGCCGCTTCGTGAGCGTCTGACGGATTGGTGAGCTTTGCCGGAAACGTCCTAGTTCTCCGGTTCACAAGCGAACCCGAAGATCGTTCGCGTAGCGGACTTTTCGATCTTTTTCCGCTTTCCTGTCGCCATGATCGAGATCGTTCGTGGCGAGCACGACACGGGACCCCCGTCGCGCCGCGCCCAAGCCAACCGGACCCTCCAGAACATCCTGCGCCACGACGTGCCGGCCTCGTTGGTCGTCTTCCTCGTGGCCGTTCCGCTCTCCCTCGGCGTCGCCCTCGCTGTCGGCGCGCCGCTGCTCGCGGGCCTCGTCTCCGCCGTCGTCGGCGGCCTGATCGCGAGCCTGCTCGGCGGGTCGGCCCTGCAGGTCAGCGGGCCGTCCGCAGCCCTGACCGTGGTGCTCGCCGACAGCATCGCCACCTACGGCTGGGCCGTCACCTGCGCCGTGACCGTCGGCGCCGGCCTGCTGCAGATCCTCTTCGGGCTCCTGCGCTTCGCCCGCGCCGCGCTGGCCATCTCACCCGCCATCGTCCACGGCCTGCTGGCCGGCATCGGCGTGACGATCGTGCTCGGCCAGCTCCACGTGGTGCTCGGCGGCCGGGCCCAGGGCTCCGCGCTCGCGAACCTCGCGGCGCTGCCCGGGCAGATCGTCGGCCACCACGACCAGGCCGTGCTGATCGGCGTGCTCACCGTGGCAATTCTGCTGGTGTGGCCGAAGCTGCCCGCGCCGGTGCGGAAGGTGCCGGGGCCGCTGGCCGCCGTCACGGTCGCGACGGGGCTGTCCGTCGCGGCCGGGATGTCGTTGCCGCGCGTGGACCTGCCCGCCGCGCTGCCGTCTTTCGGGTTCGTACCACAGCTGCCTTCTGGCGGCTGGAGCGGCGTGGCCTTCGCGGCCGTCACGGTCGCGCTCATCGCGAGCCTGGAGAGCCTGCTTTCCGCGGTGTCCATCGACAAGCTGCGCGGCGGCCGTCACACGGACCTCAACCGTGAGCTCATCGGCCAGGGTGCCGGCAACGTCGCGTCCGGCGTGCTCGGCGGGCTGCCCGTGACCGGAGTGATCGTGCGGACCATGACCAACTACGAGGCCGGCGCGAAGACCCGCGCGTCGGCGCTGCTGCACTCGTGCTGGATCCTCGGGTTCTGCCTGCTGCTCACCGGCGTGCTGCGCTACATCCCGCTCGCCGCGCTGGCCGGGCTGCTCGTGTACGTGGGCGCGAAGCTCGTGAACCTCCCGGCGCTCAAGGAAGTGCTGCGCCACGGCGACCTCGCGGTGTACGCGGTGACGCTCGTCGGCGCGGTGTTCGTGAACCTGCTGACCGGCGTCGCGGCCGGGGTGCTGCTGGCGCTCACGTTCATGCTGCGGCGGATGGTCCACTCCGGCGTGCACGTGGAGACGGGCGAGCGCGGCACTCGCGTGGTGATCGAGGGCGCGCTCACGTTCCTTTCCGTGCCCCGCCTGACGAAGGTGCTCGCCGGTGTACCCGAGCGCGCCGACGTGACGCTGGAGCTGCTCGTGGACTACCTCGACCACGCGGCGTTCGACTGCCTGCGCGGTTGGCAGCAGGCGCACGTGAAAGCCGGCGGCACGGTGACCGTCGACGAGATCGGGCACCCCTGGTACGGCCGCGGCAGCTCTGGCGAGCCGACCGTGCGACGCAGCCTCGCGGCGCGCGTGTTGCCGCGGTGGCTCGCGCCGTGGTCGCAGTGGCAGGCCGAGCACGTTTCGCTGCCCGGACCGCGCGACGGCGCCTCGCCGTTGTCGCGCGGCGCTTCGGAGTTCCAACGCCGCACCGCGCCACTGCTGCGCGACACCCTCAGCGGCCTCGCGCACGGCCAGCAGCCTCACACCCTCTTCATCACGTGCGGCGACGCGCGGATCGTGCCGAACCTGATCACCACGTCGGGCCCTGGCGATCTGTTCGCCGTGCGCAACATCGGCAACCTCGTCCCCGCCGCCGGCGACGGCACCGACTCCTCGGTGGGCGCGGCCGTCGAGTACGCCGTGGGCGTGCTGAAGGTGCCCGAGATCGTCGTGTGCGGCCACTCCTCGTGCGGCGCGATGAAGGCGCTCCTCGGACAGGCCCCCGAGGGCCTCACGCGCCTCGGCGACTGGCTGCGCCACGGCGAACCCACCCTCCGCCGCCGCGCTTCAGAGGCGGCCTTGCTGCTCGACGGCCGGCGCCCGACCGCCGAGTGCGACCAGTTGGCGCTGCACAACGTCGTCCAGCAACTCGACCACCTCCGCACCCACCCGGTCGTGGCCGACGCCCTGGCCGCCGGCGACCTGACGCTGACGGGCATGTACTTCGACGTCGGCGCCGCCCAGGTCTCGTTGCTGGACGCCGCTCACCGCGGCTTCGTCCCGGCCGGCTCGACGGTGCACTGACCGCCGTCGCCAGCCGGTCTGGTCCTGCCCGGCCGGGCGCCGTCCTGCCCGGCCGGGCGCCGATCGAGCCAAAGCCGGTGGGCTGGGAGCCGTTTGCCTGGAAAACGCGGCACCGGCCGGCTGGAGCGTGATTGGCCGGGCGCCGACCCGGCCGGCTGGCCGGTGCCTAACCGGCAGCGCCCGCCCGGGCTGGTGCTGCCCTACGGCCGATCGACTCCAGCGCCGGTGGGCTGCGAACCGGTCGCCGGGATAACACGGCACTGGCCGGCGGAGCCTGACTTGGCCGGGCGCTGACCCGGCCGGGCACCGAGTGGCTCAGTTCTGCCTCGCCGGGTGCCGATCTTTCCAGTGCCTCAGCGTGCGCGGCCGGTCCGGCCCAGCCTGCTCCGGTCAGCGGACATCGGCTCGGCGCCGGGCCGGGAGTAGCCCCGCTGGGCGTGGGCGAGGCCAGCCAGTTCACTGACCAGCCGCAGTGACCGACTGGGCCGGTGCGGACCCGCACCGGCCCAGCGGTCGAGCTCCCGTGCAACCCGAAAGTGGGGTGTCCGATAAAAATTCATGCCATCAGGTGGTACATAGCGGACATTTCACCCACAATCGGGTTACCTGGTGATCATGAGCCGACTTGCCGTGCTTCGCCACGACGTGCCCGCCTCGCTCGTGGTCTTCCTCGTCGCCGTGCCGCTGTCGCTGGGCATCGCGCTCGCGTCCGGGGCGCCGATCGTCGCCGGGCTGATCGCCGCTGTGGTCGGGGGTGTGGTCGCCGGGGCGCTGGGCGGCTCGCCGCTGCAGGTCAGCGGGCCCGCGGCCGGCCTGACGGTGATCATGGCCGAAACGATCGCCACCTTCGGGTGGGCCGTCACCTGCCTGATCACCGTGCTCGCCGGTGCGCTGCAGGTGCTGCTGGGCCTGAGCCGCATCGCGCGGGCGGCGCTGGCGATCTCGCCGGCCATCGTGCACGGGATGCTCGCCGGCATCGGCGTGACGATCGTGCTGGGTCAGCTCCACGTCGTGCTCGGCGGGAAGGCGCAGAGCTCCGCGCTGGAGAACATCGACGAGCTGCCCGCGCAGGTCGTGGCCCACCACGACGCGGCGGCCGTGATCGGGCTGCTCACCATCGTGATCCTCGTGGTCTGGCCACGCCTGCCCGCCGCCGTGCGCAAGGTGCCCGGGCCACTCGCGGCGATCGCGGCGGCCACGGTGATCTCGCTCGTCGCGGGCATGACGTTGCCGCGCGTGGAGCTGCCCGGCGACCTGCTGCAGATCCGCTTCGCCCCGCAGCTGCCCGGCGACGGCTGGACCGACGTCGTGCTGGCGGCGGTGACCATCGCGTTGATCGCGAGCGTCGAGAGCCTGCTTTCGGCCGTCGCCGTGGACAAGCTGCACACCGGCCCGCGCGCGAACCTCGACCGCGAGCTCGTGGGCCAGGGTGCCGCAAACCTGGTGTCCGGCGCGCTTGGCGGCCTGCCCGTGACCGGCGTGATCGTCCGCAGCTCCACCAACGTTGCCGCGGGCGCCAAGACGCGCGCGTCCGCCATCCTGCACGGCGTGTGGGTGCTGGTCTTCGTCGTCGCGCTCGCCGGGCTGATCGGGAACATCCCGCTGGCCGCGCTCGCCGGCCTGCTCGTGCACGTCGGCGTGAAGCTCGTGAACCCCGGCCACCTCAGGCAGGTCCTGCGCCACGGCGACCTCGCACTCTACCTCGTGACGCTCGCCGGGGTGGTGGTGTTCGACCTGCTCACGGGCGTGCTCGCCGGGATCGTGCTGGCCGTGGCCCTCATGTTGCGCCGCACCGTGTGGTCCGGCGTCCACGCCGAGCGGGACGGGGACGAGTGGCGCGTGGTCGTGGAGGGCGTGCTCACGTTCCTGTCCGTGCCGCGCCTGTCGAAGGTGCTCGGCGCCGTCCCGCCCGGCACGGTCGTGACCCTCGAACTGGTCGCCGACTACCTCGACCACGCCGCCTTCGAAAGCCTGTCGAGCTGGCAGCAGGCCCACGAACGGGCCGGCGGCACCGTGGTCGTCGACGAGGTCGGCCACCCGTGGTTCGGCAAGGGCAAGGAAGGCACCCCGACGCTGCGGCGCACGGCTGCGGCCGGCGCCGTGCCGCGCTGGCTCGCGCCGTGGTCCGACTGGCAGGCCGTCGACGTCCGCCTGCCCGGCCAGCGGACCCACCGCGGCGCCACGGAGTTCCAGCGCCGAGCCGCGCCACTGCTGAAGGAGACGCTCTCGGGCCTCGCCGACGGCCAGCGCCCGCACACGCTGTTCATCACCTGCGGCGACTCGCGCATCGTGCCCAACCTGATCACCACGTCGGGGCCGGGCGACCTGTTCACCGTCCGCAACATCGGCAACCTCGTGCCGCCCGCGCAGGCCGACCCGTCGATGAACGCCGCCGTCGAGTACGCGGTGGGGGTGCTGCACGTGCGCGAGATCGCGGTGTGCGGGCACTCCTCGTGCGGCGCGATGGGCGCGCTCGCCGACGGGCCGCCGGCCGGCACAGCATTGGAGGGCTGGCTGCGCCACGCCGAGCCCAGCCTGCGCCGCGTCGGCCCGGTCACGCTCGGCGGCGAGCTTCCCGCCCGTGAACCCGACCGGCTGGCCCTGCACAACGTGCTGCAGCAGCTCGACCACCTCCGCGCGTACCCGCTGGTCGCCCAGGCCGAAGCCCGCGGCGAGCTGCTCCTCACCGGCCTGTACTTCGACGTCGGCGCGGCCCAGGTCTACCTGTCCGACCCGGCGGCGGGCGCGTTCGTGGCGGCGGGGACGCCGGTCACCCCACATCGTGGGTGATCCCACCCGGACGTGGTGCGCACCGGGTGCGGGTGACTAAGTTGATGGCCCGTGACCATGCTGGTGATGACGGGGACCGGGACCGAGGTCGGCAAGACGATCACCACGGCGGCGATCGCGGCGCTGGCGCTCGGGCAAGGGCAGCGCGTCGCGGTGCTCAAGCCGGCCCAGACCGGGGTCGCGCCGGGCGAGGCGGGTGACCTCGACGAGGTCGTGCGGCTGGCCGGCAAGGGCGTGACCACGCGTGAGCTGCGCCGCTACCCCGACCCGCTCTCCCCGGAGGCGGCGGCGCGGCGCAGCGGCCTGCCGACGCTCGGCCCGGGCGAGATCGCCGCCGCCGCCACCGCGCTCGACGCCGAGCACGACCTCACGCTCGTGGAGGGTGCCGGCGGCCTGCTGGTGCGCTTCGACGAGCACGGCAGCGGGCTGGCCGACGTCGCGTGGGCGCTGGGCGCGCCGATCGTGATCGTGGCCCAGCCGGGCCTCGGCACGCTCAACGCGACGGCGCTGACCGCTGAGGTCGCCACGCGGCGCGGCCTCAACGTCGCGGGTGTGGTGGTCGGCGCGTGGCCGGCCGAGCCGGATCTCGCGTCGGTGGAGAACCTGCACGACCTGCCCAACGCGGCAGGGGCACCCCTGCTCGGGGTGCTGCCCGGGGGGCTGGCGGCGACGGATCAGGATACGTTCGTGGAACGGGCGCGCGCCGGGCTCTCGCCGTGGTTCGGCGGGGAGTTCGACCCGGAGGCTTTCACGCAGGGCGCTTCCGTGAATAAGTGACGGGCGTCGCAGCCCATGCGGCGGGCTCTCGGGCACCATGGCCCGGAGAGCGCGCTCGTGCAGAAGTTCGACAGACAGGAGACGTCGTGACCGCAGTTGCGGGAAAGCCGGCACAGGACATCGCGGACGTGCTGACGGTCGCGCGCGAGCAGGTGCTCGAGCGCGGGGTCGGATTGTCCGAGGAACAGGTGCTGGCCGTGCTCCGGCTGCCCGACGAACGGCTCGGCGAGGCGCTGCAGCTCGCGCACGAGGTGCGCCTGCGCTGGTGCGGCCCGGAGGTCGAGGTCGAGGGCATCGTCAGCCTCAAGACCGGCGGCTGCCCCGAGGACTGCCACTTCTGCTCGCAGTCGGGCCGGTTCCCGTCGCCGGTGCGCTCGGCGTGGCTCGACATCCCCGGCCTGGTCAAGGCCGCGCGCCAGACCGCCGAGACGGGCGCGACCGAGTTCTGCATCGTCGCCGCCGTGCGCGGTCCGGACAAGCGGCTGCTGTCGCAGGTCCGGGAAGGCGTGCAGGCGATCCGCGCGGACGGCAACGACATCCAGATCGCGTGCTCGCTCGGCATGCTCACCCAGGAGCAGGTCGACGAGCTCGTCGAGATGGGCGTGCACCGCTACAACCACAACCTCGAGACGGCGCGCTCGCACTTCCCCCACGTCGTGACCACGCACTCGTGGGAAGAGCGCTGGGACACCCTGCGGATGGTCGCCGAGGCCGGCATGGAGGTCTGCTGCGGCGGCATCATCGGCATGGGGGAGACCGTCGAGCAGCGCGCGGAGTTCGCCGTGCAGCTCGCCGAGCTCAGCCCGCACGAGGTGCCGATGAACTTCCTCATCCCGCAGCCGGGCACGCCGTACGAGAACTTCGAGATCGTCGAGGGCAAGGACGCGCTGCGCACGGTCGCGGCGTTCCGGCTCGCCATGCCGCGCACGATGCTGCGCTTCGCCGGGGGCCGTGAGCTGACCCTGGGCGACCTGGGCGCGGAGCAGGGCATGCTGGGCGGGATCAACGCGATCATCGTCGGCAACTACCTGACGAACCTCGGCCGGCCCGCGAGCGCGGACCTGAAGATGCTCGACGAGCTGAAAATGCCGGTCAAGGCCCTCAGTGACAGCCTCTGACCCACCCGCCTACTGCGTCCACTGTGGACAGGCGTCGCCCGGCGGCGCCGATCACGACGCCTGCCACAACCCGCGCACGGCGCTCGAACCGCCGCGGTTCTGCGTGTTCTGCGCCCGCCGGATGGTGGTGCAGGTGACGCCCGTCGGCTGGACGGCGCGGTGCAGCAGGCACGGCGAGACCGCCAGTGGTTGACCGCGGGTGCTGACCGGTTACGCTCGGTCCGCACAAACGCAGGGAGGGAGTCCGGGGTGGTCGATTCCGCGGGCAAGGCAGCACACCGGTCGTCCGCCGTGGCCGACGCCTGGTCGGTGCCGAACCTCTTCCCACCGCACCGTGCGCGGCCGAAGGTCGTGGTGAAGGCCGATCTGCTGCCGGCCGTGAGCGTGCTGTCGACGGCGGGCCTGCTCGGCATCCCGCTCGGCTGGCTGTGGTCGCTGATGGCGCCGCCGCAGCGCGAGCGCGTGGTCACCGCAGACGGGCAGCGCGTGCCGCTGGAGCTGGAGAGCTGGCACCGCTTCGATGACCTCGCCATCTACGGCTTCCTGGCGCTGGCCATGGGGCTGCTGATCGGCGTGATCGTGTGGCTGATGCGCGAACGCCGGGGCCCGGTCGTGTTCCTGGCCGCCGCCGGGGGTGCCGCGCTGGCCGGCTGGCTCGGCACGCAGATCGGCGTGGCGTTCGTGAACTCGAAGTACGCCATCGACACCGCGCCCGCGCTGGGCGCAGTGATCTCGGCGGCGCCGCAGCTGGAATCGGGATGGATCTGGCTGGCGGCCCCGCTGGTGACCTCGCTCGTCTACGCGCTGCTCGCGGCGTGGAACGGTCGCGAGGACCTGGGCCGTCGCCTCGGCTGAGGCCCTAGTTGAGATTCGCCGGCTTCGAGAAGTCGGCGAACTCGGTCGGCGGCAGCGGCACGGCGCTGAGCGTGTCCAGGAACCACGCCTCGCGCGTGAGCAACCGGCAGACGATGCGCAGGCGCCGCAACGGGTGCGTCTCTTCCAGCAGCAGCTGGCGGTCTTCCAGTGGCAGCAGGCAGTCGGCGGCGAGCTGGTAGGCGAGCTCGTTGACGTCGGCGTCGTCGTCCGGCGTGCTCCAGTCGTCGTCGTGCCAGGCGGCCTCGCAGTAGCGACGGTGAGCCGCGCGCGCGACTTCGCCGAGGCGTTGCCCCGGTTCGACCGCGCTGGCGGGCACGGCGTCGTCGGGCAGCCAGTCGACCACGCCCATCAGGTAGGGCGCCGACGTGCAGTCGAGCTCGCGCAGGCGGAAGCGGCGGGCGGCCTTGGTGACTACGTCGTAGCGCCCGTCGGGCAGCCGCTTCGCTTCGCGCAGCACTGTGCTGCAGCCCACGTCGTACACATGGTCCAGACCACGTACCTCACGCACGAGCGGGGCGCGCAGCGCGACCACGCCGAACTCGCGCCCTGGCACGGCGCCGCCCACGAGGTCGGCGGTCAGCTGGCGGTAGCGCGGCTCGAAGATGTGCAACGGCAAGTGCGTACCGGGCAGCAGCACGGTCTGCAGCGGGAACAACGGCAGTGTCGCCGTCCCACTGGGGTTCTGCTCCTGCTCCCGCTCGGTCACGCGTCCACCGTACGGGTACCGGGGCGCGCTCGCAGGCCGTCACCTTTTCGGCGGCGGCTTGAGGACTGCGAACGGGTCTGTGATCTGCATCCCTTTGCCCGCGAAGGAGAACAGGGCCGCCGGGCGCCCGCCGGCCCGGCCGGGTGACGCGGTGTCCCCGGTGGGCACGAGGAGTCCTCGGCGTGAGAGCACGCGTTGCAGGTTCGTCGCCGACACCCGGTAGCCCAGCGCGGCGGAGTAGAGCCCGCGCAGGGCCGAGATCGTGAACTGCTCTGGCGCCAGGGCGAAGCCGAGGTTGGTGTAGCTGAGCTTCGAGCGCAGCCGGTCGCGGGCGCGCAGCACGATCGCCTCGTGGTCGAACGCGGTGCGCGGCAGCGCGGTCACGTCGTGCCACTGCGTGTCCTCGGGGATCTCCGGGTCGACGTCCGACGGCACGAGCCCGAGGAACGCCGTGGCGACCACTCGCGGCCCCGGCACGCGGTCGGGCGCGCTGAAGACCGAGAGTTGCTCCACGTGCTTGAGCTGGCGTACGTCGACCTTCTCGGCGAGCTGGCGGCGGATGGACGTTTCGACGTCCTCGTCGGGGCGCAGCCGGCCGCCCGGGAGCGACCAGCGGCCCAGGTGCGGGTCGAGCGCGCGCCGCCACAGGAGCACGCGCAGTGTGTCCGAGCGCACTTGCAGGACCGCTCCCAGAACCTCGTGGGCCAAGGGGGTCTGGGTGTTAAGATGACTTCGCACGGTTTTCGATTATAAGGCGAAAACCCGTCGACGGTCCAGGAGGGCCACACACATGACCACCACGGTTGAGCAGAACCTGACTCCGTACGGCGGGGTCGAGGCGAACGCGGACTGGGCGGAGGAGGTGCGCGAGCTCGCTCGTCAGCGCGACGCGGTGCTGCTGGCGCACAACTACCAGGTCCCCGAGATCCAGGACATCGCCGACTTCACCGGCGACTCGCTGGCGCTGAGCCGCATCGCGGCGAGCAGCGACGCGTCCACGATCGTCTTCTGCGGCGTGCACTTCATGGCCGAGACCGCGAAGATCCTGGCGCCGCAGAAGACGGTGCTGATCCCCGACGCACGGGCCGGCTGCTCGCTCGCCGACTCCATCTCCGGCGCCGAGCTGCGGGACTGGAAGGCCGAGCACCCGGGCGCGGTCGTGGTGTCGTACGTGAACACCACTGCCGAGGTGAAGGCGGAGACCGACATCTGCTGCACGTCGTCGAACGCGGTCGACGTGGTGGCTTCGATCCCCGCTGACCAGGAAGTTCTCTTCCTGCCCGACCAGTTCCTCGGCGCGCACGTGAAGCGCGTGACGGGCCGGCAGAACATGCACATCTGGGCCGGCGAGTGCCACGTCCACGCCGGCATCAACGGGGCCGAGCTGGCCGCGCGGGCCGAAGAGAACCCCGACGCCGACCTGTTCATCCACCCGGAGTGCGGCTGCGCGACATCGGCGCTCTACCTCGCGGGCGAGGGCGCGGTGGCGCCGGAGCGCGTGAAGATCCTGTCCACCGGCGACATGGTGCACGCGGCTCGGGACACGAAGGCTCGCTCGGTGCTGGTGGCGACCGAGATCGGCATGATCCACCAGCTGCGCAAGGCCGCGCCGGAGATCGACTTCCGCGCGGTGAACGACCGGGCGTCCTGCCGGTACATGAAGATGATCACGCCCGCCGCGCTGCTGCGGAGCCTGCGTGAAGGCGCGGACGAGGTCCACGTGGACCTCGAGACCGCCGCCCGGGCGCGGGCTTCGGTGCAGCGGATGATCGAGATCGGGCAGCCCGGCGGCGGCGAATGACCACCCCGGTTAACGCTTCACAGGCGAAAACCCCGGTGTGGGAAGCCCGTGCGGACCTCGTCGTCGTGGGCAGCGGGGTGGCCGGGCTGACGGCCGCGCTGCGGGCGCAGGAGCTCGGGCTGCACGTGCTCGTGGTGACCAAAGCGGCGGTGTCCGACGGCAACACGCGCTGGGCCCAGGGCGGTGTCGCGGTGGTGCTCGAAGGCGAGCACGACCGCGACGACTCGGTCGCGAAGCACGCCGAAGACACTTTCACCGCGGGCGCCGGCCTGTGCGACGAGGACGCGGCGCGGTCGATCCTCGACGGCGGTCCCGCGGCGGTGGAGTGGCTGCGGGCCAGCGGCGCGCAGTTCGACGCCGGCGCCGAAGGCCTGGCGCGCGCTCGCGAGGGTGGCCACAGCGCGTTCCGCGTGATCCACGCGGGCGGCGACGCCACCGGAGCCGAAGTGGAGCGCACGTTGGTGGCGCAAGCCGGCGACCAGCGCGTGCCGGTGCTGCAGCACCACATCGCGGTCGACGCGTTGCTCACGCCCGTCGGTGAGGTGGCGGGTGTGACCGTGCTGGACCGCGATGGCGTGCCCGGCGTGGTGCGGGCCTCGGCCGTGCTGCTGGCGAGCGGCGGGTTCGGCCAGCTCTACCAGGCGACGTCCAACCCGGAGATCGCGACCGGCGACGGGCTCGCCCTTGCCCTGCGGGCCGGCGCGACGGTGGCCGACGTCGAGTTCGTGCAGTTCCACCCCACGGTGCTCTACACGCCGGGGGCGCGTGGGCGGTGCCCGCTCGTCACCGAGGCCGTTCGCGGTGAGGGAGCCACGCTCGTCGACGGGGCCGGCCGGTCGGTGATGGCCGGCGTGCACCCGCTGGGCGACCTGGCGCCGCGCGACGTCGTGTCGGCCGCGATCACGCGGCGGATGGGGCTGGCGCCGGGCGGGGTCGACGACCACGTTTTCCTCGACGCCACCGGCATTTCCGGCTTCGCGAAGCGGTTCCCGACTGTGCACGCGGCGTGCGCGGTGCTGGGGCTCGACCCGGCGGTGGACGCGATTCCGGTGACGCCCGCCGCGCACTTCGCGTGCGGCGGCGTGGTGACCACTGCGGACGGGCGGTCGAGTGTCACCGGGCTGTACGCGGCGGGCGAGGTGGCCCGCACCGGGCTGCACGGGGCCAACCGGCTGGCGTCCAACAGCCTGCTCGAAGGCCTCGTGGTGGGGCACCGCGCGGCGCAGGCCGTGGCCGCCGACCTCGCGGCCGGGCTGTTGCCGGACCCGTCGCGCGGGCGCTTGCCTTCGCGGACGTCGGCGCCGGCGGCCGAGCGCGACGCTTTGCAGCGCGTGATGAGCCGCTACGCCGCGATCGGCCGCGATGCCGACGGCCTGGCGGCAGCCGGTTCCGTGCTGGATCTGTCCACGCAGGACAGTCCGTTGTGGACGCATGCCGCCGTGGAGGACGCGGCGCTCACCGTGGCGGCGCAGGCGTTGCTCGCCGCGGCGGCGCGGCGCACCGAATCGCGCGGCTGCCACGTGCGGTCCGATTTTCCCGAGCGGGCCGAGGGCTGGCGGCGCAGTCAGCTCATCCGGCTCAGCCCCTCCGGCCAGCCCGTGCTGGCCGACCCGATCGCCCTGGAAGGTGCGGCATGACCGAGTTGTTCCCGTTTTCCGACGCCGTCTCACGCGCCCTCGTGGACGCGGGGCTCGAGGTCGCCGACGTCCGCCGCGTGGTGACCACGGCGCTCGAAGAGGACCTGCGGTACGGCCCGGACGCCACCACGGCGTCGACAGTTCCGGCCGACGCGCGTGCGGTCGCGGAGCTGACCCCGCGTTCGCCGGGTGTCGTGGCCGGGCTGCCCGTGGCGCTGGCGGTGTTCGACGCGGTGCTGGGTTCGGACTACGAGGTGGTGTCCAGCCGGCCCGACGGGTCGTGGGTGGCGGCGGGCGAGCCCGCGCTCGCGGTGCGGGGCACCGTGCGCGGCCTCCTGACGGCCGAGCGGACGGCGCTGAACCTCGTCTGCCGCCTCTCGGGCATCGCGACGGCGACCGCCCGGTGGGTGTCCGAAGTAGAGGGTTCGGGCACGGCGATCCGCGACACCCGCAAGACGACGCCGGGCCTGCGGCTGCTGGAGAAGTACGGCGTGCGTTGCGGTGGCGGCGTGAACCACCGCCTGGGTCTGGGCGACGCCGTGCTGATCAAGGACAACCACGTCGTCGCCGCGGGTTCGGTCACGGCCGCGCTGGCGGCGGCGCGCGAGCACGCGCCGGAGCTGGCGTGCGAGGTGGAGGTCGACAACCTGGCGCAGCTGGAGGAGGCGCTCGCTGCGGGAGCCGACGAGGTGCTGCTGGACAACTTCACGCCGCAGGACTGCGCGAAGGCCGCGGAGCGGCGCAACGCCGTTTCGCCGAAAACGCGGCTGGAATCCTCTGGTGGCCTCACCCTCGACCGTGCTAAGGCCTATGCCGAGTCCGGTGTGGACTACTTCGCGGTCGGCTCGCTCACACACTCCTCGCCCGCGTTGGACCTCGGGATGGACCTGCGCTGAACCTGTTGCCGCGGCGCCCGCTCGACTAGAATCCCGTTGTCGGACAGCGAGATTCTCCGGGAGGGTGCCGCGGTGAGGTGGCCAGCCGTCTTCACCGTGGCCGGTCTCGTGGCCGTGTCTTCCCTGTCTTCCGCGGGTTTCGCCGGGTCCGCGAGCGCGGTGGGGGCGTGCGCGAACCCGTCCGGCACCTACACCGGCGCCGTGTCGTGGGGCCAGCGGCTCGTCGACCCGCAGCGCCTGTGGCCGCTCACTCGCGGAGACGGCCAGGTCGTGGCCGTGATCGGCACCGGCGTCGACGCGCAGAACGGCCAGTTCGCGCCCGGCCAGGTCCTCACCGGCCCCGGCACGGCCCCGTCCGACTGCGACGGCCGTGGCACCATCGCCGCGGGGATCGTCGCCGCGCAGCCTTCGGGGGAAACGACTTTCGTCGGCGTCGCACCGGGCGCGAAGCTTCTGCCGCTGCAGTACGTCGACGCTTCGTCCCACGACGGCGGCGACCCGGGCGCTCTGGCGGGTGCCATGAACACGGCCCTCGACCGGGGCGCGGGGGTTTTGCTGATCGCGGTGCCGGCGCCTTTCGACAGCCCGGCTTTGGCTGCGGCGGTCGCGCGCGCCCATTCCCGTGGCGCCGTCGTGGTCTCCGCCGCGGCCGCCACCCAGCAGGGCGCGCACACCTATCCCACCGCTTCGTCGGACGTACTCGCCGTCGGCTCCACCAACCAGGCGGGCGCTCCGGTCCAGACCGAAGCCGGCGACTACCTCGGTGTCGCTGCGCCTGGAGCCGACCTGGTCAGCACCTCGGCCGGCGCGGGCGGCGCCGTCGCGCACCGCTGGCCGGTGACGGACCCGGGCCTGGCCGCCGCGTACGTCGCCGGCGTGGCCGCCCTGGTGCGCGCCGCCCACCCGGACTTCACGGGCGACCAGGTCGTGACGCGCTTGACGCTGACGGCCTCGCGTCCGCCGTCAGGTGGACGACCCCCGCCTGGGCTGGGGCGTGGTGGACGCCTATGCCGCCGTCTCGTCGACGCTGCCCGCTTCAGCCGCGGGGCCGGATGGCTCGATCGCTCCGGTCGCTTTGCCTGCTGTTGTCCCGGCGCCGGCCCCCGCTGACGCCGGTGTGGACATCCCCGCCGCCGCCATCGCCCTCGGCGGGGTCGTCCTGGCCGCCGCCGCGGGCCTCGCCGTCGCCACCGTGCGCCGCGGCCGCCGCCGCTCGTGGCGCGCCTCCCGGTTCGGCTCGTGATTCCCGTGCCTCAAGGCCGCGTCCTGGTGATCGGCTTGGACCCCACGCGGTTCGACGGCTGGGACCCCGCCCCGGTCCAGGCCGTCATCGCGCGCGGCCAGGCCACTTTCGCCACCCACGGCCTGGAGTCCGACCTCTGCCTCGTCGCCCCCGACGACAATCCATTGTCCGCCATCGAATCCGCTCTGACCCGCGCCGACTACGCCTGCGTCGTCATCGGCGGCGGCATCCGCGGCTACGAGCCCCTGCTGGAACTCTTCGAGCAAATCGTCAACCTCGTCCACCGCCTCGCGCCCGCCGCGGCCATCGCCTTCAACCGCACACCCGAAGACACCGCCGAAGCGGCCCTGCGCTGGCTGCGCTGACACCTCGGCACGGCCCCGCGGTGGTGCGTGTTTGCCGCCGCGCCACCGGGTTCCGCTGCGTCGATGCCCTCGATGCCCTCGACGTTGAGGCAGAAGCCGACCTGCGCTGCTTGCGACAGTTCGGCGGCGTGCCGGGCGGTGAGTCAGGCCGGCACCACACACCGCGTCGAGCCGATGATCGCCACCCCGCCACCTGCGCGGGCGACGTGGACCGTGAAGTCCGCACCGTCGCGGTTGAAGCGGGCGATGAGTTCGCGCGGGGTGCTGCGGTCGTGCGCGGACCAGCCGGCGGCTTCCAACGCGGGCAGCACCGATTCCGCCAGCCGGTGTTCCGCGTCGCCGCAGTGGTCGAGGCGGACGCCGTACTGCCAGCACACCAGGGTGCCCGGGTGGGCGGGGTCGCAGTCGAGCTCGCCGGCGACCGTGGGGGCCACGTCGGGGCCGAAGGTGGCGGCGACGTCGTCGATGACGGCCGTGAGCTCGTGGGCCAGCAGCGAGAGGGTCATCGCTGCACCCCCGGTACCGTCGTGAGCGCGCCGCCGGTGAGGACGCCGTAGATGTTGGTCCACGGGTCGGAGCCGGGCTTGAGCACGTCGCTGTGGGAGGACAGGCCCCAGAGTTCGTTGCCGGCCGCGTCGTTGCCCGTCGTGAGGTCGGTGACGCCCGGGAACGTGTCGGGGTCGGCACCGTGGCCGATGCCGGTCCACTCGGCGCCCCAGGCATTGCCCTGGGCGAACACGATGGGGTCGAGCGGCGCCGTCATCGAGAAGCGCTGCACGCCCGCCTGGCTCGCGGGCAGGTCGGCCGGGCTCCAGACGCAGTGGCCCATGCCCGCCGACTCGACGTGCAGCACCCGGTCGACGGCCAGGCCTTGGGAATCGGCCAATCCCACGGTCGCGCCGCCGTAGCTGTGGCCGATGGCGGTAATGGTCGCCGCGCCGCCGGTCTGAGTGTCGACCTGGCCGCGCAGCTCGTCGCCGAACGTCTTGAGGCCCGGAGCCATCGCCTGCGCGTAGCTCGCGTCCGGCCCTCGACCAGGGGGTTCTGCGGGAAGTCGCCGTCGGCCCACACGACCATCGCGGTGCGGCCCGTCGGGTCGGCGGCCACCAGGCTGCGGCTGAGGTCGGCGTAGCCCTGGAAGGTGTCCAGCCGCGTGTTCACGCCCGGCACGAACAGCCCGACGTTGCGCGTCCCCGGCTGGATCGAGCCCACGAGCTCGGCGATCCGGCCGTCAGCCGCGGGGTCGAACCGCAGGATCTGGCGGTTGTTCGCCAGAATGTCTTGGTACAGCGCGATCCTCCGCTGGGAGCGCGCGATGTCGTCAGCGCTGCCGGCCGAAGACCGAAGCTGCTGCAGGTGCGTCTGCTCCGAAGTCAGCGCGTCCGACACCTTGGTGCGGTTCGAAGCGATCGCATTCGCCCACGTCCCGCTCGCCGCCGCCCCGACGGGACCGCTCACCGCCGGCAGGGGATCCTCCGGCAGCAGCGACCGGTACGAAGCCGCCACCTGCTCGTCCGCGCGCCGGTATCCCGCGGCGGACGCGGTGAGCCCGTTCTGCAGCGCCTTCGCGCGCTGCACCTGTCCGTCGATCTTCTCGCCGAACTCGGACAGCGTCTTCTTCAGCGTGGCGGCGCAGTCCGCCGAAGCGGACACCTGGCCGAACGCCGTGGCGGGCACGGAAACCCCGCCACGGCCTTCTGCGCCGTCTCGAGCGCTCCTGCGCGCCCGCCCAGGCCCGCCGCGGCCGCGTCGAGCTTGGCGGGAGCGACCCGGTAACCCCCGGAGTCCACTGCAGCAGTCACCGAGCCGTCCTCCCGATCAGTAGGTTTCCGGCTCTTCGCCGATCACCGACGGAGCCACGGGCGCCTGCTGGCCCCACACGTTCTCCGTCTCCACGAGCCACGCCGGGATCCGCCGTCCGGAACCCAGGTCACCACCGGCTCCCATACCCATCGGCATCATGGGCATCATCGGCATCGCGCTCTTCGCCGCCGCG
Organism: Amycolatopsis sp. NPDC051372; assembly: GCF_040682095.1. Lineage (NCBI taxonomy): Bacteria > Bacillati > Actinomycetota > Actinomycetes > Pseudonocardiales > Pseudonocardiaceae > Amycolatopsis > Amycolatopsis sp. NPDC051372. The sequence continues at coordinate 153,316 of NZ_JBFBAF010000015.1, read as the reverse complement.
CCCGCCGCACCGGCCGCGCCGCCCGCGAGTCCACTGAGGACATTCGACGTGCCGCCGTCGCCCGCGAGGCCGGAGTGCGCCGCCGGGGCGTCGCTGCCACCGGAAAGCCCGCCGCCGCCGGGGATTCCGCCGCCGTCGAGCGCAGGCGCCTCACCGCCGCCGATCGGGAAGCCGCCGCCGGCACCGCCTTCGGTGCCGCACCGCCACCCTGCTTCGTGCCCGCCGGCTCGTCCTTCTTGTCGTCGGAGTCCTTTCCGGACGCCCACGACGGCACCTTCGGCATGATCGAGCCGAACCGCCCGAACGCCGCCGCCGAAGCCGCCGCGAGACCGGCGGTGAACATGTCGCCGAACAGCGGACTGCCCGAAGTCGCCGGATCCGAGCCCGGAACCCCCGGCGCGCCCGCCACCGAGCCGTCGGCCGGCAGCGGGTGCGAGTCGTCCGGGGTGCCGACGACGACACCCGGGTCGGCCAGGCCGTTGCCGGTCGCACCGCCACCGGACACGCCGCCGCCGGCCGGGGGAGCGGCCGGCGTGTCGACCGCGTTGGGCGAGACGGGGATCGAGTCCTCGGCGGTGGTGTAGTTCGTGGCCAGGTTGGTCATGACCACGATCGCCTTGGCGTGCGCGGAACCCGCGGCGTTCGCGGCCTGCTGCTGCGCCTCGACGTTGGCGATCGCCTGCTGCCGCTGCTGGGCCGCGGCGGCGAGGGTGGCCGGCGACGAATCCGGCGGCAGCAACGGCGGGTTGACGGCCAGCGCGACCTCGCCGGGCGAGACGTCGGGCACCGAAACCGGCGGCGGCATCTCGGCCTTGGCCTTCACGAGCGCGTCGGCCGCGTCCTCGAGCATGTGCTGCATGCCCTGCGCGGTCTGCGCGACCTTGCGGATGCCGCCGACGAGGTCGGTGATCATGTGCGAGTACTGGTCAGCCGCGCCGCCGGTCCACTCGCCCGAGAAGTCCGACAGCTCCTTCGACAGGTTCTCGGCCTGCTCGTGCAGCCCGATCGCGGTGGAGTTCCACTGGTCGGCCGCGGTCTGCGCGCTGCTGGGGTCACCGGCCTGCAGCATCGCGTACAGCTGCTGGTGCGTGTACGCGGCGAAGTTGGTGTGCGCCCCGCTCATGCGTCCGTCCCCCCGGAGTTGTTCGAGCCGGTGTTGGTCGAAGTACCGGACCCGAGGCCCAGCAGCGAAAGCAGCGGATCGAGCAGCCCGGCCTCGCTGCCGGACTGGTGCAGGTCGCCGGCCACCGACTGGTCGGCGTGGGCGTAACCGTCGGCGACGGTGGTGGTCACGTCCTGCGCGAACGTGATCGCGCTGCGGACCTGTTCGAGCAGCCCCCCGCATCTCGGCGACGGCGGCGCGGTGGGCGTCGACGAGCGAGCCGGCTTCCCCGAACTCCCCGAACAGCAGCGGGTGCTCGCCGAGCGTGCTGAGGAAGTCGTTGGGCTTGGACATCGCGTGGATCTGGGTTTCCAGTTCCCGCACGAAGTCCTTCAGCGATTCGAGGTGAACGTAGTACGACTGGTCGTGCATCGGTCCCGACCCTCTCGTGCATTACGGACGCTGGAAAGCCGGTCGGCCGGTGCGAGCGGGGGGTTTCCCGCACCGGCCGACCGACGTCGGGAGCGGATCAGGCGAACAGACCCTGGTTGCGGTTCTCCAGCTGCGACTGCAGGTCGTGGGCGTCGCCCACCTTGCCGCCGAACTGCGCGATGATCGCGACGATGTCGGCGGTGGCCTGCCGCAGCCGCGTTTCGGCCTGGCGGGCGGCCTCACCGGCGGAGCTGCCGGAGGCGTACCACGTCGCCGTGATCGGCTGGAGGTTCTGGTGCAGCTGCTCGAGCTGCGAGGTCAGTGCCTTGGCCTTGGCGGCCAGCGACGCCGAGCTGTACTGCAGCGCGGCGAAGTTGATTTCGACGACGTCAGCCATTTTGCCGGTCCTCTCCGTGACTCAAAGGTTGAGGCGAGGGATCACCGAAGCGCCCTCGAGGTTGTGGCCGACGCTCTGGAAGCTCTGGTGCACGTCCGAGTCGCCGGTGTTGTAGTTCGTGTGGCTCGTGTGCACGAGCTGCGACATGGTGTCGAGCTCCTTCACCGCGGCCTGCATCTTCTCCTGGAGCCGGCGCTGCAGGTCCCAGAACGCCACGGCCTGGTCGCCCTTGTAGTTGCACAGAGTCTCGGTGAGCTCCGACTCCAAGCTGGCCATGGTCGTCTTCGCGTTCGACGCGGTTTCCTCGAAGCCCTGGACGGCGCGCGTCATCGCAGCGGAATCTGCCTGGAATCCCGGACTGGACATGACGGGCCACCTCCTTCCCTCTCGCGGAAGATCCCGGTGCGCGAGAGGCTTGCCCCTGCCCGCGCGTTGTGAATGTCACGCTAGAAAACCCGGAGGTGCGGTCAAACGGCACAACTGCCGGTCGCGTTGACGGCACTATTACCTACACGGGGTGGGGCGCTCCCCACCTCAGGGAAGGGGGCGGTCTCCAGTGCCCTCCGCCGGCGCCCGCGCAACCCTGGTGACCATGAATTTCGGGGGAATGGTCAAGGTGCGGCCGCACCGGCCGCTCGTGGTGCTCGCGGGGGCGATGGCGCTGCTGTTTGTGGTGTCGGCACTGGGACTGCTGTTCGATGATCGCACGCTCGTCAACGCGCCACTGTGGGCGAAACCGTTCAAGTTCGCGGTGTCGGTGGGGATGTACGCGCTGACGCTCGCGTGGCTGCTCACGCTGCTGCGGCGCGGCCGGCGGGCCGGGTGGTGGATCGGCACGGTGTTCGCCGTCGGCATCGGCACGGACATGGCCTTGCTGGTGTGGCAGGTCGTGGTCCGCGACCGGACGCTGCACTTCAACCACGCGACACCGTCCGACGTAACGATCAACAACTTCGTCGCCACCGGTGCCTTCACAGCGTGGGGCGCGACGGCCGCGGTGGTCGTGCTGCTGCTGTTCCAGAAGCTGCCGGACCGCGCTCTGGCGTCGGCGCTGCGGTGGGGGACGACGCTGGCGGCCGTGGGGATGGGCTTGGCGTTGCTGATGTTCTCGCCGACACCGGCGCAGCAGGCGATGAAGGCGGCGGGGGAGCGGCCGCCGACGATCGGCGGGCACACGGTCGGTCTGGCGGACGGCGGGCCGGGGCTGCCCGTGCTCGGCTGGAGCACCGTCGGCGGGGACCTGCGGATCCCGCACTTCGTCGGCATCCACGCGATCCAGGCGCTGCCGCTGATCGCGCTGGGCCTGGCGGCGCTCGCGCGGCGGTACCCGGTGCTGTCGTCCGACCTCGTGCGCCGGCGGCTGGTGTGGACCGCGGTCGTCGGCTACGCGGGCGTGCTCGCTTTGGTGACGTGGCAGGCGTTGCGCGGCCAGTCGATCGTAGGGCCGGACTTCTGGACGCTGTCCGCGGCGGCGGGGCTGATCGTGGTGGTGGCGGCGGGAGTGGCGCTTTCGCTGCGCTCACCGAGAGTGCACGCTCTGACGGAATTCTGAGATCTTTCGGGTAGGGATGGTCCTGCGTTTTCCGGATCGGACAAAGGACGGTGCGATGGTCTTTCCGCAGGCGGTGCTGGACGCGCTCGGTTCGCAGCCGGACGCGGTGGCGTTCGAGCACGGGCCGCGGAAGGTCACGCGGGGTGAGGCGCGCGACCTGATCGGCCGCTTCGTCGCAGCCCTGCGGGGCGCGGGCGTCTCGCGCGGTGACGGCGTCGGGGTCGCCACCGCCGTGACGCCCGAGGGGTGGGCCGCGCAGATCGCCGCGCAGACGCTGGGGTGCCGCACCGTCGGCATCCGGGCGGGCCTGCCGGTCGCGCACCTGCGGACGGTGGTGGGCGACCTGGCGGCGGTCGTCGTCGACGAGGCCTCCGAGACGCCGGAACTGCGCGCGACGGCGGCGGGGGCGAAGATCCTGCGGGTGGGGCCGCAGTTGTTGTCGGTGTTCGAGGAGCCCGTGCCGAGTGGGCGGCCGTCCGACATCGGCTGGGTGGTGTTCACCAGCGGCAGCACGGGGTTGCCGAAAGGCGTGGCGTACAGCTTCGAAGCGTTGACGGCGCAAGGGATCGAGCAACGTCCTGAGGAGACGCCCGCGGATCTGGCCGCGAGGTACCGGCGTTTCCTGCTGTTCGGCACCTTGACGAGCGCGGTGATGATCACGCACCTGCGCTCGTGCCTCCTGGCCGGCGGGACGGTGGTGATCCCTTCCGAGCTGCCCGACTTCCCGTGGATCCTGCCCCGGCTGGACATCACGGCGGCTCTGACGACGGTGCCGCGGCTGTACAAGATCCTCGACGTGCTGCGGACTTCGTCGGTGGATGTCAGTTCCGTGCGGATGCTGGTGGTGGCCGGCTCGCCCGTCGCGCCGGGCCTGATGGCGGAGGCGTTTTCCCGCGTGGGGTCGGGAATGCAGCAGGCGTACGGCCAGACCGAGGTAGGCAAGCTGACCGTGCTGACACCGGCCGACGTCGCCGCGTTCCCGGACGCCCTGGGCTCCGCGGGCCGCCCTTGCGCGGGCGTCGAGATCTCCGTGCGCGACTCCTCGGGGACTGACGTCGAGGCCGGCGCTTCGGGCGAGATCTTCGTCCGGTCGCCCGGCCAGTTCTCGGGCTACTGGGGCAATCCTTCCCAGACCGCCGACGTCCTGCGCGACGGCTGGGTCCGCACCCAGGACATCGGCCACGTCGACGCTGCCGGCTTCCTCCACCTGACGGGCCGCACCCGCGACGTCGTGATCGTCAACGCGGTCATCCACTACACCGGCCCGATCGAACGCGCCCTCGCCTCGCACGCCGACGTGGACCAGGCCTACGTCGTGGCGGCTCCCGACCCTTCCACCGGCGAGGCGGCGCATGCGTTTGTGGTCCCGGCACCGGGTCGTGTCCCTGACGTGGCCGCTCTGCGCGGCCTGGTCGCGTCTTCTCTGGGCGAAGCCGCCGTACCGTCGACGGTGACCGTGATCGACGCGGTCCCTGTGGCGGCCTCGGGAAAGCCGGACAAGCAGGCGCTGCTGGGAATGCTGGGCTGACGGCTACTTCGCGGGGCCGAAGGCCGCCTGCAGGGCCGCGACGTCGGCGAGGTCGTGGGGCCGCGGTTCGTAGCCCTCGTGGAACTTCAGTTGCTGCGCTGCCGACAGGCACGGCACGGTGGCGCTGCCGATCGTCCCCGTGACGAAGCAGCCGGCCGGGTAGCGGAAGAGGCCGCCGGTGGAGTCGGCCTCTTGGGTGGCCGAGCCGTCGTCGGTGAAGTGCAGCGGGTGCAGGTCGAGAGAAGCGCCGTCGGGGCGGGTGAGGACGAAGCGCACCGGGCGGAAGTCCTCGGACTCGGTGAAGTCGTTCAGCACCGCGAGAACCGTGGGCTCCTGCTCGACCCGGTGCAGCAGGTCGAGATCCGAATGCACGCGGGTTTCGCGGCCCAGCAAGGCATCGACACCCCAGCCACCGGCGACCCAGACGTGACAGCCGGCGGTCTGCAGACGGGACAGGACGTCCACGGCGATCTCGGCGGTGAGCACGGGATCGAGTGTGCCGAACCGGCCCGGCCGGCGCATCGCAATAACGAGCCGCCCGACGCGGCGGGCGGCTCGTTATTGCAACGGAGTCAGACGCCCGCGGTCTGCTTGATCCAGTCGCGGCTCGCGGCGACGCTGGCGTAGTTCTGGGTGCCGTTCTTGTCGCTGCCGGAGTTCTCGCCGGTGGAGCACACACCGACCTGCACGCCGTCGGCGAGCTGGGGGCCGCCGGAGTCGCCGTGCCAGGAGGCGCCCGTGACGCCCTCGCTGGTGATGGCCGTGCCGTTGAACGCGTCGGTGCCCTGGCCCGTGACCTTGACGTCCGCGGTCTTCAGCGTGTCCGACGGCGGGTTGTTGCCCTCGGTGCGGCCCCAGCCGTAGATCTGGTTGGTGGCACCGGTTTCCGGGTCGGCGTTGCCGAGTTTCACGAACGTCGCGTCCACCGCGGACGACAGGTGCAGCAGCGCGATGTCCCCGTCGGGCGAGGCCTTCTGCTGGTCCACGGCCGCCTCGGTGCCCTGGCCGAGCGCGACGTTGCCGACCTTCACATGCATGCCGGGGGCGTTCAGGCAGTGCTGCGCGGTGAGCACCCATTGCGCCGCGATGATCGTGCCGGAGCACTCGAAACCACCGAAGTCCGTGGCGTCGTCCCAGAAAACCTGCGCACCCCACGGCGCCGAGCCCACCGTCTCCCCGCCGATGATCCGTGGCCCGGCCGCGCTCGCCGCCCCCACGGACACGACGCCGAACACCGCGGCCGCCCCGGCCACCACGGCCACTGCCTTCGCGAAACGCATGTAAGCCCCTCTGGGTCGATGAAATGATTTCACCAACGTAGGTGGCATGTGGAAACTTTATTACCTACTTCAGTCGGGTCTCGGACCGACGGAAGTAGGGTGCTGACAGTGTTGTGCCACCGGCAGATCGTGGTCGTAGGCGTGGGCGATCTTGCCTCAGAGGTGACCCGCGGTGAGGGGCGCGCACGGATTCGCGGTTGTATGGCTCCGTATCGTCGGTTCTGGCGAAGGCGTTTGTTCGGGGGTAGTGATGAGTGAGTTCCGTTGGCCGGACTGGCTGCGTTGGCCGCGCAGACCGAACATGGAGGCGGTCATCGAACCGGTCATCGAGCCGGTGGTCTGGCGGTCGATCAAGGTCTCCGCTGAAGCCCGGGCTTGCCCGCTCTGGGTCTACGACCCGAACCTGGGCGGCGTCGACAACGTCGACCCCGCTTCGTCGGAACTGGAGCTGACCGCGGACCTCGCCCGCGACCTCTCCGCCTGGCAAGACGACTGGGACGCCATCTTCGACTGGGACGATCCAGGCTCGGCAGCCTTCCCTCCGGACGAGGCCGAACGGCGCTTCTACGCCCGCGGCTGGACCCTGGCCCGCCGACTGCGACTCGAAGTCGACGAGAACTGGGACGTGACCTACTCCAGCGGCTCACCCTATGGCGAAGTCGAAATCCGACACCCGTCGCCGCCGTCCTGACGGCGGCGAGGCGGGCACTCCCGAGAGAAGTCCGATGCTGAGTTTCAGAGACGCCTACACCTTGTGGCGGCAGGTTCCTTTCCCTATCGGAAGAAATGTCCTGTTGATCTCCACGTACCACGACCTGGCGGATGCCGCAGAGTACGTGACGACAGTCATCCGGTTCGTGGACCGGGGTATTTTCAAGCCGGCTCCGGTGGACCTTCTGTCCATGCTGGACGAGATCATGGGCCGCATCGAAGCTGCGAGTGCCGAGATGGCGGAGAGTGCCGAGATGACGGCCGATGAGCGGGCGGTTGCGGATCATCAGCACGCGTACGCCGCGCTGCTGCACCTCCTGTACTCCGAATTTCTGAAGCAGAAGCCGTCGGCGGACTGACGTCTCGGCGCGCGCCCAGTTGTGACCATTTACATGGAGTCCCACGATGAGCTACATCTTTTTCGTCGGTGACGAGGAGGTCTGGAGCCCCGCGCTGCAGATCGGCAAATTCTTCATGAGCATGGCCGAGATGCTCGCGGCGAACGAGAACCTCGACCTCGCGGCGGCAGGCTTCGGGATGTGTGCGAACGACTTCTGGAGTATCGACCCGCCGGCGCTGGCGTTGTTCGTCCAGCGGCTGTTGGCGAGTTCGGTGGTCGCGAACCGCATGTACCGTGAGCTCACCCGTGGGTTTCTCGGTGTCTGCCTCGTGATGCTGGACCGAGCGGGAGTGCCGTTCGAGCCCGCCGACGAGGTCCAGCGCGAGCTGTTCGATCTCCGCGACGCGCTGGACGGTCCGGCAATGTGACGCGAGCTGGCCATGCTCCGAGTCCTGGGCAGGGCTGGCTCCAGCCCTACGGCTCCACGGGTTTCGCCCACGCCACCTGCACCAGCCCCGTCCCATGCCGACGCGACACCAGCGTCCCCCGGCCCGGGGGCTGGGGCGAAGGCTTCACATCCCCCAGTAACGGCCCCTCCTCCTTTGTGCCCGACATGACCAACCCCGGCGAGCCCAGTTCGCGCACGCGTTGCAGCACGGGTTCGTAAAGACCCCGCCCCGCCCCACCGGAAGCGCGGGCGATGATCAAATGCAGCCCGATGTCCCGAGCCTGCGGCAGGAACTCCAGCAACGGCAACAACGGATTCTTCCCCGAAGTAGCCACGAGTTCGTAGTCATCGATCAACACATACAGATCCGGCCCCCGCCACCACGACCGCGAACGCAGCTGCTCCGGTGTCACATCCGGGCCCGGCAACCGGTTGCGCATCGCCGTCGCACACTGGCCCACCAGGTCCGTCAAGCTGTTCTCCGCGCCGGCGTAGCCCAGCAGATGAGGCTGGTCCACGGCGCCCAGGAGACCCCGCCGGTAGTCGCCGACCAGCATGAGGGCCTGGTCGGGAGTGAAAGCCGTGGAAATGCCGAGAGCGATGGCCCGCAAAAGAGAACTCTTGCCCGACTCCACGTCGCCGAAAGCCAGGAAGTGGGGATCGGAAGAGAAGTGCAGGTGGACCGGCCGCAGGGTCGACTCGGCGATGCCCAGGACAACCCGTCCGGAAGGCGCGGCGGGCAGCGATTCCAGCGGAACTTCCGGAGGCAGCAAACGCACCTGCGGAGCACGAGAACCGGGCCAGGCAGCAGTAATGCGACGAACGAGATCCAGACCGCCAGCACCGATCGTCTCCGGCCGCTGGTCGCCGTCGACGCGGGGCAGGGCGGCAAGGAAGTGCAGCTTCTCGGAAGTCAACCCCCGACCAGGCCGGTCAGCGGGCACGTTCAGCGCCACCTTGCGGTCGATCGACGAATCAGCCGGATCACCCAGCCGCAGCTCGAAGCGTGTACCGATGGCGTCACGCAGCTGGGCACGCACGCCGATCCACTGGTTCACCGTCACGATCACGTGGATACCGAAACCGAGACCCCGCGCGGCAAGCCCGGTGATCTGCTCCTCCAGCTGCTCGTACTCCTGCCGGATCGTGGTCCAGTTGTCCACGAAGAGGAACACGTCGCCGAATTCGCGGCCGTCGGTGCTTTCCGTCAGCTCCGCGCGTCGAGCACGGAACGCGGCCATCGACTCCAGACCCTGAGACGCGAAGAACTCTTCGCGCTGCTCCAGCAACGTCGTCAGCTCAGCCACCACGCGCCGACAACGCTGGGCATCACGCCGCGTGGCATAACCCGAGACGTGCGGCAGCCCGGCGATCGGGGCGAGAGCGCCGCCGCCCATGTCCAGCACAAAAAGCTGCACTTCTGAAGGGGTGTGGGTCAACGCGAGCATCGCCGCGATGTCCTTCAGCAAAGTCGACTTGCCGCTTTGCGGTGCGCCCACGACCAGGGCGTTGCCGGCCGCGCCCGAGAAGTCGGCCCAGAGCATGTCGCGGCGTTGCTCGAAGGGTTTGTCCACCAGGGCGACGGGGATGGTCAGCTTGCCGTTTCCGCCCCAGCCCAGCGGACACAGGCCGCGGGCAGGATCGTCGCCCAGAGGCGGGAGCAGCTGGTCCAAAGTGGGCGGTTCCGACAGCGGCGGCAGCCAGATCTGGTGCGCTTCCGGACCGCGGCCTTCCAGCCGGGACAGCATCGCTCCGATGATCGTTTCGCCAGGACCCGAGCCCGAGCCCGCGGCAGGCACAGCAACCTCAGCCGTCGGCTGCGCCGCCAACGGCACCTCCACCGCCTCGAACGTGAACGGCAGCACCCCCACCTGCTGCCCGTCCTCACGCACGATCGTGCTGCGCGGCGGAAGTTCACCGGACACGTAAGCGGCCTTGAACCGCGTCAAAGTGTCGTTGTCGGACTTCAGATACGCCGACCCGGGCACCGGCGGCAGGTGATACGCATCGGCGACCCCGAGCACCGCCCGGCTCTCCGAAGCGGAAAACGTCCGCAGCCCGATCCGGTACGACAGGTGGGAATCGAGCCCGCGCAGCCGGCCCTCCTCCAGCCGCTGCGAAGCCAGCAGCAGGTGGATCCCCAGCGAACGCCCCAGCCGCCCGATCGCCACGAACAGGTCGATGAACTCGGGCCGCGACGAGAGCAGCTCGGAGAACTCGTCGATGATCACCAGCAGCGACGGCAGCGGCTGCAGCGGCACCCCGTCGGCGCGCGCCTTCTCGTAGTCGCGCACCGAGGCGTAGTTGCCGGCCGCGTGCAGGAGTTCCTGGCGGCGCAACAGTTCGCCGTTCAACGCGTCGGCCATGCGGTCGACGAGGGTGAGGTCGTCGGACAGGTTCGTGATCACCGCGCACACGTGCGGCAGGCCGGTCATCCCCGCGAACGTCGCGCCGCCCTTGAAATCGATGAGCGCCAGGTTCAGCTAACGTCGCCGACATCGGCTTCTCGCTGACCACCGCCGTGCCCTGGTACAGCGGCGTGAGCGTGCGCGCGAGCGCCTCCGCCGCGCCGCGGTCGAGCTCGTCGGGCGTGCCGAGGAAACCCAGCCGTGCCTCGGTGCCGCCGTCGAGCACGACCATTCCCAGCTGGTCGGGGGCCACGTGCAGGCTCAGCAGCTGCTCGTTCGACGCGGCGCGCGGCTGTTCGCCGCCGACCTCCAGCACGGTGATCCCGAGCCGGCCCTCCTCGGCGAGCAGCCGTGGCTCGCCCTGCGTGCCGCCGCCGTCGACCACGACCACCACGTGTGGGAGGTCCTGCGGAGTGCCCGGCCGGCGCGTGAACGCGGGACGCTCGCCCAGGTCCGGGCCCAGCAGCTCGGCCAGCTCGACCGGGCCGGACGCGACGAGCCGGCGCCGGCCAATCGCGTCGGTCAGGGCGGGCGCGGTTGCGTGCGGCAGCCACTTCGCCCAGTCCCAGTCGTGCCGCCGGTCCGGGGCCACGCAGAACGCGACGCGCAGGTCGGTGGGGGAGTGGAACGTCACCAGCTGCGCCAGCAGCGAACGCGTCATCCCGAGCACGTCCGGGCGCCGGCCTGAGAGCGTCGTCGCCGCGTACGAGCGCAGCGACACCGAAACGGGCAGGCCCTCCACAGTGGAGTACGTGCGGATGAAGTACTTGAGGTTCGTCGACGAGACCGGGTCGAGGTCCTCCAGCGGCACCGTCTGCGGCGCGCGCAACGGCGTCGCGAGCGGTTGCGGGCCGGTGGCCGCGCGCACCAGCGCGAAGTGCCGGTCGCCGCGGCGGCGATCCCAGTACTGGCCCGTCTCCACGTACGCCCACAGGTCGGCCGGGTCGGGCTGCTGCGCGATGAGCGCCGCGCGCTGCTCGTCGGCGACCGCGCGCACCTTCGTGCGCAGGCCGGCGAGGTACCGCTGGTAGTCGCGGCGCTCCTCGTTGATCTGCGCCTTCTTGGCCATCCCGCCGCGCCCGAGCGACATCACGACCATGCCGCCCATCGCGGTCACGAACAGAGCGCCGAAGATCCAGGTCATCACCCCGCCGTCGCGTCCGATGTAGACGAACGACATCGCGCCCATGCCGAGCATCATCGGCAGGAACATCATGAGCTGGACCAGCCCGCCCGAGCCGCTCTTGGGAAGCATCGGCGGAGACTGCAGCATGATCTCCCCGGGCTGCTCGCCGAGCAGGTCCAGGCGGTCGACCGACGGGCTCATACCCCGTATTTTCGCCACCACCACGGCCGTCCTGGTGGGTACTTTTGCCGTCCGCTCACTCCCGGGAGCGCTTTTACGCTCTGCCGAGGCCACCCCCACGGGGGAGGCAGCACGCCGCACCCAGGAAGGAGAGCCATGGTCACCGCGGGCGAGTACCGGGCGGAACCCGAGGCCATGCGCTCGATCGTGGGCAACGTCGGCGGCATCGTCGCCCACGGGATCAACGCGGTCGCCGACCTGGAGAAACTCGTGGTCCAGCCGACGTCGTTCGCGGCCTTCGGCAGCGCCGTCGCGGCGGCCAACTCGGCGCTGCAGTCGACCCAGGTCACGGCCGTGCGCACGCTGTTGCAGCTGCTGCAGCAGATCAATGGCCTGGTCAAGACCAGCGCCGATGCCTACCAGGCGGCCGATGAGGCCGCGGCGAGCGGTTACGGCGGCGGCACCTCCACCGCGGCAGCGCCCTCGTCGTCGATCTGGGGCACCCCGCACGCCGGCGAGCTGGCCACCATCGCGATCAACGACAGCGCCGGGGCGCAGGGCGAGCCGAGCTCCGTCGGCAACGTGCTGCGCTATCTCGGCGACGCCGACCTCGGCAGGCTGGGCGAGCACCCGATCACCGACGCCCGCTTCCGCGGCGTCGCCGACTTCAACGACTGGCTCGCCGGAGACGCCGACAACCAGGCCCGCGTCGGCCTGATCGAGGTCTACGCCGGCACCGCACGCACCTTCGGCGACGTGCCCGGCGGCGTGCACGCGGGCGACGTCGTGGTGGTCGAACCCCTGCTGTTCGCCGACTCCGGCCCGGTGATCGGCGTGGCCGGCGACGGCGGCGCCCTCTACAACCACGGACTCGTCGACCCCGGCCTCGGCGGCCTGGCCAAGCTCAGCGTCTACCGGCCCGCATCCGTCTGACTCCCGACTCCCGAGCAAGTGAGGTCCGATGCTGACATTCCCGAACTCGAGCGCGATGGACGCTACGGCGTCCTCGGGTGGCCCCATCACCACGCTGCCGCAGATCGTCACCGGCCAGCCGGAGCAGATCGCGAAGCACGTGCTCGACCTGCTGCACAAGGCGAGCGAGTTCGCGTCGCTCTACACCGAGCTGAGCAAGGCGGCCGACCAGCTGGGCAAGGTCTGGTCCGGCGCCGCGTCGGAGTCGGCGCTGCAGAAGATCACCGATTCGCTCGACCAGCTCACGAAGATCATCGGCGTGATCGAGAAGGGCGCACAGCTGCTCGGCGTGTCGGGCACGCTCGTGAAGACCGCGCAGGAGGCTTACCGGTCGGTGGTCTCGGCGGTGAACCCCACCGTCGCGTCGCTCATGTCGAATTGGTGGACCTACGGCGCCGCCGTCGCGCTGTCCACGGCCACGAGCGCTTCGCTGAAGGCGTTCATCACGGCCATCGGCGTGCTGCTCAAGGCGCTCGGCGCGGGTGACCTCGCGAACCAGATCACGCAGGTCGCGCAGATCATCGGCGAGATCGAGAAGCTGTTCCACGGCGGTGACGCCGGTTCGGCCGCCGCGGCCGGGGCCACGGGCAACACGGCCGTGTCGAGCACGCCGGTCACCGCTCCGCAGGCACCGTCGTCGGTGGCGAGCGCGGCCGGGCAGCAGGCGATCGCCGGTGGCACCGGCGGCGGTGTGGGCGGTGGGGCGACGGCGCCGGCCGGGCAGCCGCCGTTCACCAACTACACGCCCCCCGCGCTGGCCGGGACCACGGGAACCACCCCGACTACGCCGGTCACGGCCAACGGCACCCCGCTCGACCCATCGAACAGCTGGATCGCCGTCGACCCGAGTACTTCGGCGCCGAGCACGACGCCGATCCAGCCCACCGCGCCCACCGCTCCGGCGGGCGGCTCCGTCACCCCGATCGCCTCCGCCGGCGCAGGAGAGGTCGTGATCCACACCGACCTGTCCACGGGCCAGTCGACCGTCGAGGCGCCCGCCGGCCAGGACCTCGACATCAACCTCGACCTCACTTACAACGGCCGGCACTTCCAGCAGCACGTCGACATCGACGCGAAGGGCGCCTAGGCCATGGCCGTCGACGCCTCCGGGGTCGTCAGCTCGGTCCTGTCGTCCTACCGGCAGGTGCTCCTCGAGTATCAGCGCCGGGTCACGGGCGATCCGGCGGCGCTGAACACCGCGTCGCAGCAGTGCGGTACGCAGGCGTCGACGGTGTCCGGCACGGCGACCGAGATCTCCCAGGCGGCCAAAGACCTGCACACCGACTGGGACGGCGCCGCCTACACCGCCTACGCCACGGCCGCGCAGAAGTCGGCCGACGAGCTCACCGAAGACGCCACGTTGCTGGCCGACCAGGCCAAGCGCCTCGCGTCGGCGGCGCAGTTGCTGCAGTGGGCCCGCCAGGCGCTCGACTCCGTGCTCGCGCAGTTCGACCAGTACGGCGCGCAGCTCACCAGCCAGGCCAAGGCCGCCAACCCCAACGCGGTCGGCGCGTTCATCTCCGCCGCACGCCAGCTCGGCGAACAGGCCGTCGCGATGGCGAAACAGGTGGCCGACGAGCTTTCCGAAGCGCTGGCACAGCCCGAAGGCGTCGGCCGGCTGGAACACGAGCTGGGCAAGTGGAGCACGGGCGCGCTGAGCTGGCTCAACGGCGAACCGCTCGACGGGCGCAGCCGGCCGCGCACCGTGCCCTCGTGGTTCGGCAACTCCGGCTGGAAGAAGCTCACCTGGGACGGCCTGCAGGGCACCCGCGCGCCGAAGAAGGCTGACACGCCGTTCGGTCAGCCGGAGCCAGAAACCTTGAAAGACAAGGCCTTCAAGAACACCGAGATCACCTACCTCAAGACCCAGCACGACCAGGACGGCCTTTCCCCGGAGTACGACGGGAAAATCACCTCCGAAGGCTGGGACGCCAAGGCCTCGGGCCACGCCCAGCTCGCCGCGTTCGACAAGGACGTGGACGGCAAGCTCGAGTACGGCGTCGCGGAGGCCCAGGGGAAGGCCTCGGTCTTCGCCGGCGGTGAGGTGAGTGGTTCGGCGCAGCTGGGTGCCCATGGCTTGGGGCTACACGGCAACGCGTTCGTCGGCGGCAAGGTCGAAGGCGAGGTCTCGGCCGACGTCGCGGGTGTCGGGGTCGGTGCCAACGGCACGCTGCAGTACGGCCTCGGCGCGCAGCTCGATGGCCAGGCCGTGTACGACGCGGGGCACATCAAGGTGAACTTCAAGGCGGGCGTCGCGCTCGGCCTCGGCGCGGGCGTGGGGGCCAAGATCGACATCGACCTGCCGAAGCTGGGCCACACCATCGGCGAGTACGGCGGCGCGGCGGTCGACGCCGTCGGCAGCGCCGCGAACGAGGCGGCGGACTACGTCGGCCACACGTGGGACGACGCCGTGAACTACGTGGGGTCGTGGTGAAAACACAGTGACTGTGCCTGAAACCGTCTCGCTCCCGCTGGGTTTCGACGTCCCGGAGGGGTGGACGCCGCTCGACCCGGCGGGGGCGGGCGCGCCCGGTGTCGCGTTCGTCGCTGTGCACCCCGAGCCCGGGTTCACCCCGAAGCCTGGGCCGCACCATGGCGCTGCTCGACGTGGTGAGCCGCCACGACGTCGGCGACGCCACCGCACCCGGGCTCACGCAGGTGCTGCGCATGCGCACCGGCGAGGGCACGGATCTGGTGCAGACACAGGTGTTCCTCACTGTGCCGGGCGCCGACGGGCCGGTCGGGCGCGTGGTGCTGGAGCTCGTCTTCACGGCCGAACCCGAGGCCGCGCAGCGCCTCACGCCCGACTTCCGGAAGTTCGTCGCCAGCGTGCACGTCCGCCGCAACCACCCTGCAAAAGAAGGAGAACAGCTGTGACCGACCCGTACGCCGTGCCGGACATGGACGAGCTGCTGGCGCAGGTCCGCCGCCAGACCGAAGAGGTGCAGCGCATCCAGCGCTCGGTCGAGGCCATGGAGGTCAAGGCGGCCTCGCGGCAGAACGAGGTCACGGTGTCGCTGCGCGGCGACGGCCGTTTCACCTCCATCGACATCGACCCGCGCGCGATCCGCGAGTACGACGCGCGCAACCTGTCGGAGATCGTGCTCGAGGCGGTGAACGCGGGCCTGCAGAAGCTGGCCGAGGCGAGCAGTGCGAAGTTCGCCCCGGTGATCGAGGCGTCCAGGTCCGTGCAGTGAGCGCCCCGGCCCTGGCCGGGTCCACCCGGCGCGTGACGATCGTGACGCCGCGCGCCCGCGTGGACGTCGCATTGCCGCAGCAGAGCACGTTCGCGGAGCTCGTGCCGCAGCTCGTGCGGCTCGCCGGCGCGACGGGCCAGGCCGCGGCCGAGCACCCGGGGTGGGTGCTCTCGCGGCTCGGCGGCGCGCCGCTCGCGCTCGGGCTCACGGTGGCCGCCGCGCAGGTGCGCGACGGCGAGGTGCTGCACCTGACTCCGCGAGAACGTCCGCGCGGACCCCTGCTGTTCGACGACGTCGTGGACTCGATCGCCAGCGTCGGCGACGCCGCGTCCACCGTGTGGGGCCCTCGCATCGCGCGGCGCGCGGGCATCGCGGCGGCCGTGGTGCTGCTGGCGGCCGGTGGGCTGCTGGTACAGGCGTCGACGGCGGGCAGCGTGCTGGCGCCGATCGCGACCGGGCTGTTGTCGCTGATCCTGCTGCTCGGCGGCGGCGCGTTGAGCCGCGCCTACGGTGACTCGGGCGCGGGTGCGGCCGGTGCGGTGGCGGGGGTGTTCGTCGCGCTGCTGGCGGGGATGTCGATCCTGCCGCCGCACGGCGTTTTCTCCTTGTCGGCCGGTCCGTTGGCCGCCGGTTTGGCCGCGGTGACGGTGTACGGCGTGCCGGCCGCGGTGTCGGTGGCCGACCGGCTGCCGATTTTCGTGGCCATCACGGGTTCGGCCGGTCTCGGTGCGTTGACGACCGGTGTGGTGTTGCTGTCCGGGGTGAAGCCGGTTGCCGCGGCGGCTGTCGCGGCGGTCTTGGCGACGGCGCTGGCGGCCGTGGCGCCGATGCTCGCGCTGCGCCTGGGCCGGTTGCCGCTGCCGCGAGTGCCGGACGACATGGAATCGTTCCGGGCCAACGAACAGCCGTCCCTCGGCGCGGAGGTCATCGGCCGGACCACGTATGCGCAGATGTTTCTGACGGCGTTGCTCGTGGCTCTGGGTCTCGTCGTGCTGGCTTCGGCGGTGAAGCTCGCCGTTTCGGGCGGGCCGTGGGAGGCGGGGCTGGCGGCTTTGGTGGGCGTGGCCTGGGTGCAGCGTTCGCGTTCGTACGCGGGCCGGTGGCAACGCCTGGTGCTGGCCGGGTTCGGCGTGGTCACAGTGCTCACGGCCGGCGCGTGGCTGATCGCGACCGACAACCGCATGCTGCTTCTCGCTGCTGGCGCGGCTTTGCTGATCGCCGCTGTGGTCTGCCTGGTGTACGCGACGCGGGTGGCGAAGGGTGTGCGGTCGCCGTATTGGTCGCGGTTGCTGGACGTGTCCGAGTTCCTGGTCCTGCTGGCGCTGGTGCCGTTCGTCGGGATGATCGCGGGGGTGTACGAAGCCGTGCGCGGCTAGGTTGTCGCGGTCACGAAGTGGGTGCGGCCGGGAACGACGCCTCCGGGCTGGGGGTGGAGGCGTCCGTGGTTGGCGTCCGCTGCGCCGGGCGCGGTGATCTGCCCTGCGGTCCAGCCGCCGGCTTGGAACAGTGCGGCAGGGTCGTCGGAGCCGAACGGTGGTGGAAAACCGTTGGCAGCGCACCATTTTCGGTAGGGCTGCATCGCGAGGGAGTCGAGGCCGGTGGTGCCGGAGACGTCGGCGGCGAAGCGGCTGCCCGGCGCGCACAACTGTGCCGCGGTCTTCAGCAGCGTGATGATCTGGTCTTCGGCGAAGTAGAAGAACAGCCCCTCGGCGAGCCACAGGGCTCCCGCGCCGGGTCGGTAGCCCGCGTCGAGCAGAGGCGTAGCCCAGTCGGTGGTGAGGTCGGCCGCGACGGTGTGGCGCCGGCACCTCGCGGTCGCCGGCGCGAGGACGAGTTCCTTGGTGGCGAAGACTTCCGCACGGTCCACTTCGTACCAGTCGAGCGTGGCCGGCAGGTTCAGCCGGTACGGGCGGGTGTCGAGGCCCGCGCCCAGCAGCACGACCTGCCTGACGTCCCGTGCTGCTGTGGCCAGGTCGTCGAACCAGCGGACGCGGACGGGGAGGTACGGGTTTTCGCCGCCGGTGGCGCGTTCGGAGGCGGCCATCGTCGCGAAGCCGCGCTCTCCGGCCAGTTCCCGGGCGAAGGGGTCGTCGAAGAGCCGGTCCGCGCGCTCGGACTCCCGAGCGCGGGCGGCGGCGATCCAGAAGGCACTGCCCACGGTCATGGCGCCAACCTACCTAGGCCCACCAGGTGGCCGAGCCGACCGTCGTGAAGCCGAGGGAGTCGTAGAGCGGTTTGCCGGGTTTGGCGGCGGTGAGGGTGACGGTTCGTCCGTCTACTTCGGACAGTACAGTGTGCATGAGGGCGCGGCCGACGCCGCGGGAACGATGAGCCGGCAGGGTCGTGACCCAGTAGAGGCCGACGGCCGCGCCGTCGTCGATGACGAGGCAGGCGCCGGCGGGTTCGTCGTCGCGGGTCACGAGCCAGGTGGTGACGCCGTCGCGCGCCAGCAGGGCGGGCGGGAAGACCTCGCCGCGGACGTAGGGCTGGTGGCGTTCGAGCGGGAAGCCGTGGACGACCACGTTTTCCACCGTCGCGAGCAGGTCCGGGGTGTCGACCCGCAAGGCGCCGAGCTCGCCGAAGCCGGGGCCGGTGCGGGTCATCACGGGCAGCTGCCGCGAGGTGAGGCCCAGCGGCGACATGTCGACAATGCCGTACGCGTCTTCGACCAGGACTGTCGGCGCGTTCTTGGCCAGCTCGGTGAGCTCGGCGACGTCGTCGGGGCTCGGGGACGCGGTCCGCAGCACGATCCGCGTGCCGCTGCGATCGCTGCCGTGCACGCAGACGAACCCGGGCCGCGTGGTCACGGCGTGGCCGCGGCTTTCGGCGACGATCGTCCAGAAGGCGGCCGCGTTCGCCACCGCGAGGTCCAGCGTCATGCGCTCGACCCTAACCGGCCGGGGCCTCATGCAGGTCGTCGTGCTCCACCTCCAGGTCGCCCAACACGCCGGCCCTCGCACAGCCGGTCTGACGCTGCTGCCCTGGTCGGCCGGCCTCGCGGTGTCGTCGTGGGTGGCCGGCACCTACCTCGTGCCCCGTTTCGGAGGCCGGTTGTTGTTCGCCGGTCTCGCCCTCCTGGCGGCCGGCGTGGCGGGCCTGGCGGCGACGTTCGCGGCCGGTTGGTCACCGCTCGTGCCCCTCGCCGTCGGCGGCTTGGGGATCGGGCTGTTCACCGTGCCGTTCTTAACTGTGGCCCTGCACGGTGTGCAACCCGAGGAAACGGGTTCGGCCGCCGGCCTGCTCAACGCGGTTCAGCAGCTGGGCGCCACGCTGGGTGTCGCTTCTCTCGGCAGCGTGTTCTTCTCCGCGGGCGCGCCTACCGCGTGCTGGGTCGCGGTGGCGCTGCTGGCCGCCGCGACGGTGACCGGCGTCGGGATGACTCGCGATCAGGTCAGCGCGAGCGGCAGTGTCCGCCGGACCGCCGCTTCGTGACCTCCGTGCAGCGGAACGGCCGAAATCCCTTGCAGCACTGGCGTTTCCGCGCCCGACCGGGCCCCGCGCGCAGGGTCACTGTGCATCGGCTGGGCGCCACGATGGGTGTTGCGCCGCTTGGCAGCGTGCGCTGCTGGCCGCCGCGGCGGCGCCGACGTCGGGATGACTCGCGATCAGGTCAGCGCGAGCGGCAGTGTCCGCCGGACCGCCGCTTCGTGACCTCCGTGCAGCGGAACGGCCGAAATCCCTTGCACCGCTGGCGTTTCCGCACCCGACCGGGCCCCCACGCGCAGGGTCACGTCGATGCGTTCGCGGCCGCCCGGGGTGCGGCGCAGGGTGGCGGACGTGGCGGTGAACGCGGCTTCCGGCACGGAGAGGCCGAGGATGCGGGGCAGGTCGCGTGTCGAGCGGGGGCGGTAGCAGGACTGGGTGGCGCCGGCCCAGGACCAGGCGCGCCAGCCGTCGCCGTCGGTTTCCAGGGGTACCGGTGAAGCGGGGACGCCGAGGGCGACGCGCAGTTCCGCGGTCAGCTCACCGGCTTCGAGCACAGTGGACGGATGGCCCGCCTCGGCCAGCGCGACCATCAGGCTCAGCGCCGCGCTGGCCGTGCTGCGCAGCGCGCCGAGCTCGCCGCCGCCGCGGGCGAGGGCGGCGATGGGGGCGTCTTCGGGGCGGTAGCGGACGGCGAGCCAGCGCGCGCGGTAGACCTGCGCGCCGCGGGGCACGGCCCAGGTGAGCAGCTGCACGGCGGCGAGCGGGATGTCGGTGCCGTGGAAGGACTTGCGCAGGATGGCGAG
This sequence comes from Amycolatopsis sp. NPDC051372, assembly GCF_040682095.1. Taxonomy (NCBI): domain Bacteria; kingdom Bacillati; phylum Actinomycetota; class Actinomycetes; order Pseudonocardiales; family Pseudonocardiaceae; genus Amycolatopsis; species Amycolatopsis sp. NPDC051372. The sequence continues at coordinate 133,414 of NZ_JBFBAF010000015.1, read as the reverse complement.
CAGCGCCTCGGCCGGCGGCTCGCTCGTGCCGGGCGTCAGGCGGACGATGGCGCTCCAGTCGCCGTCGACCTCGGCGACGCCGAAGCGGTTGCCGGCGCGGTCCACGTGCTGGCGCACCCGCACGGGTCCGGCGACGCGGTGCAGCGGGTCGGGGCTGTCGCGGCGGCTGTCGTGGCGCCGCAGCCGGTAGCCGAGCCACGCGCCGGCCCACGCGGCGAAGTGGCGGCCGCCGACGCGCACCGACGTGGTCAGCACCAGCACCCCCGCGACCGCAGCCACGGTGATCCGCACGGGCTGCGCGACCCCATCCATGGCGAACACCAGCAGCACCGCGATCGCCGCGAGCTCCCACAGCGCGGCCTGCAGCGGCCGCACCGGCAGCAGCCACGGCAACGCGGCGGTGCCGGCCCGCGAAGCCGGAACGGTCACGGCCACCGGCGCCGGCGGTGCTGACACGGACACAGTCGTCCCCTTCCCTGGGCGGTACCGGCGACGCTAGTGCCCCACACACCGTCGCGTGGGCGTAAAAATTACCCTCGTCCTCCGCAGCCGCGCGCTCCTACGCTCGCGCCCGGAAGAGGCGCGAAGGGCAGGGGGCCGAAGCAGCGTGTGGACGCAGCGGGACCAGATCCAGGCCTACCAGTTCCTCCGGCGCAGGCTCGTCTCCGCGCTCGTGGCCGCCGACGCCAACCACCCCGTCTCGCCCAGTCGCCGGCTCGTGGCCGGCACGGTGCTGGGCCTGGCCGCCGCGCTGCTGGTGACGGCCGTGTTCGGCGTGATCGGCCTGCTCAACCCCTCGGGCGGCAAAGACCGGCTGGCCGGCGGGCACGTGATCGTCGAGGAGGGTACGGGCGCGCGGTTCGTGCTCGGCGCCGACGGGGCGGTGCACCCGGTGCTCAACTACGCCTCGGCCCGCCTCCTCGCGGGCGGCAACGGCGACGCGACGGCGTCCGTGTCCTCCACCGACCTCGGCGCCGCCCCGCGCGGCACGGAGATCGGCATCTCGGGCGCCCCGGACTCGCTGCCGGCCACGACCGCGCTCGTCTCGGCGCCGTGGACCAGCTGCAGCCGCACGACGCAGGACGCGCCCGCGTCGGCCGAACCCCTCGTGGCGGTGGTGCTCGGCGCTCCGGCCGCGGGGACTGAGCTGCCGCGTGGCTCGGGCGTGATCGTCCGGCTGCCCGCGGGCCAGCGCTACCTCGTCGCCGACGGGCGCCGCTACCAGCTCAGCGACGAAGCCGCGGCCGCGCTGCAGTTCGACAGCTACCCGACCATCGCCGTGTCGTCGCGGTGGATCGACACCGTGCCCGCCGGACGCGACCTCGGCGAGATCGCCGTGCCCGGCGCCGGCGGCCCCGGTCCGCGCGTCGGCGGCGTGAACACCCGCGTGGGCGAGGTCCTCGCCGTGGTCGACGCGATGGCCGGCGCCGGCGACGCCGCCTCGTACTACCTCGTGCACTCCGCCGGCCTCGAGCCCGTCGGCCAGACGGAGGCGAGCCTGCTCGTCACCACGCCCGACAACGAGCCCGCGTACGAGGGCAACCCGGCGCCGGTGCGCGTACGCGCGGCCGACGTCGCCGCGGTGCCGAAGGCCGCGGCTTCCCGCGCCGGCGGCGCGGACCCGGCCGCCTACCCGGACCGGATCCCCGGCAAGGCGCCGATCACCGGCTCGTCGGTGACGTTGTGCGCGCAGGGCGGACGGATCTTCGTCTCCGCCGACGTGCCGGTGCCGCCGGGCGGGCGCGCGCTGCCCGTCACGACACGGCGCGACGCCCGCGTGGCCGACGAGGTGTACGTGCCGCCCTCGGGTGGCGTCGTCGTTTCCGACACCGGTTCCGGCACGACCTACCTGGTCACGGACCTGGGGAGAAAATATCCGGTCGCGACCGCCCCGGCGCTCGCCTCGCTCGGTTACGGTTCCGTGGCCAGGCAAGCGCTCGCGAGCGGTCTCCTGGCACTGGTGCCGACGGGACCCGCGCTGGATCCGCGCTGGATCCGGCCACGGCCGGGCAGCCGGTGCCGTCGGGTGGAACGGGATGAGCGAGTCGGTGCACATGACAGAAGAACGGCCACGCGCCGAAGAGACGCAGTCCGCCCGGATCCGGGTGGCGGTGATCGAAGACCACCCGCTGTACCGGCGGTCGGTGGAGCGCGTGCTCGCCGAGTCGCCGGACGTCGAGCTGGGGGCGGTCGTCGACTCCGTCGCGCGCTTCCACGTGGAACGCCAGCCGCCGGGCTCGGTCGTGCTGCTCGACCTCGGGCTGCCGGGTGTCGCGGGCGCGGCCGCCGTGCTGGAGGTGTGCGAGCTCGGGCACCACGTGCTCGTGGTCTCGGCGCAGGCCGAGTCGGAGCAGGTGCTCGCCGCGATCTCCGCCGGGGCCAAGGGGTTTCTGTCCAAGGACGTGGACGTCGACGAGCTGCTGACCGCCATCCGCGCGGTGGCCGAGGGCGGCTCGTACGTGTCGGCTGTGGTCGCCGGGATGATCATCAAGGACAACACCGAGCGCCCGGTGACGCGGCCGGAAATGGAGCTCTCGCCCCGCGAGGAGCAGGTGCTGCGCTTGGTCGCGGCGGGCGAGCGGGACATCGACATCGCCGCCATTCTCGACATCGGTGTCCGCACCGTGCGCGGCTACCTCGACCGTATCCGCGACAAGACGGGCGAACGCCGCCGGCCGGGCCTGGTGAAGGAAGCCATCCGGCGGGGCCTGGTGGGCGGCGCGGGAAGGACATCGTGAGATGACGGACGCTGGGGGAGGCGCCGAGGCCGGGGCAGACCGGATCCGCGTCGGCGTGATCGAAGACCACCCGCTCTACCGCGACGCCGTCGCCCGGGTCTTGAACGAAGCCCCGGACATCGAGCTCGGCGCCGTCGCCGACTCGGTCGCCCGCTTCGCCGTGCAGGAGCAACCGCCGGGCAGCGTCGTCGTCCTGGATCTGAAACTGCGCGGCGTCCAGGACGCGGCCGCCGTGCTCGAGGTCGGCCACATGGGCCACAAGGTCCTCGTCGTCTCCGCCCACGCCGAACAGCCCGAGGTCCTCGGCGCCATGCAGGCGGGCGCCAAGGGCTTCCTGTCCAAGGACGTCGACGGCGACGAGCTCCTGCGCGCCATCCGCACCATCGCCCAGGACAACGCCTACGTCTCGCCCACCCTGGCCGGCATGATCATCCAGGACAGCGAAGACCGCCACGCGGGCCCCAAGATCGTCCTGTCGGAACGCGAAAGGCAAGTCCTGCGCCTCGTCGCCGCCGGCGAACGCGACGTCGACGTGGCCGAGATCCTGAACATCAGCGTCCGCACCGTGCGCTCCTACCTGGACCGCATCCGCGACAAAACGGGCGAACGCCGCCGCGCGGGCTTCGTGAGAGTCGCCATCCGCGAAGGCCTGCTCCGCTAACCCTCCCGGCTGCGGCATTGGTTGCGCTCAACGCACCGAACGCCACATTGGGGCGCCTTGACCACCCCACCCACCGCCACCCGCCTGCCAGACTCATCACGCACCCAGGCCACGCGCGACCCTCCCCACCGCCGCCCACCCACGCGACCGAACCTGCACCCAGCCCCTCCCGGCTCACCGGCCGTCAACACAATCCAGCTTCGGGGTGCACGCTGCGCGTACAAGAGCACGCCTGACGCAACACGCCCTGCGAGGACCGAGACCCGATCCTCACAACAGCTCCCTTGACCATCCTCACCGCAACACGCCCTGCGAAGGACCTCTAAAGCCTCCGATTAGCCAACGCCCCAGTAGCCCCTCGAGCCTTCCCCGCCACCGCCGGATCCAACTCCACCACAACCACCTCCGGCGCGTCCCCCAGCTCCGCCAGCACCCGCCCGAACCCATCCGCCACCACCGAATGCCCGATCCCCGTCGGCGCCTTCGGATTCACCTCGATCCCGGAAGCAGCAGGATCCGCCTGCCCACACCCCACGACCCAGCACCCGGAATCCAACGCCCGCGCCCGCACCAGCACCCGCCACTGGTCCAACTTCCCGTCACCGGCACCCCAGGACGTCGGGACCAGCACGATGTCCGCCCCGTCATCCGCCAGCCGCCGGAAGAGCTCCGGGAACCGCATGTCGTAACAGGTGGCCACCCCGAACACTGTGCCCTCGACCTCGAACGTCACCGGGGTGTCACCGGGCGCCACAGTGTCCGACTCCGCGAACCCGAACGCGTCGTACAGGTGGATCTTGTCGTACGACGACCGCACCCCCAGCCCCGTGATCAGCAGCGTGTTCCGCACCCGTCCGTCCTCGGCCGGCGTGAACATCCCCGCCACCACCAGCACCCCGTGCTCCTCGGCGATCGCCGACACCGCCGTCGCCCACGGCCCGTCCAACGGCTGCGCGACCGGCGCCAGCGGCCGCCCGAAGCGCGCCATCGTGGCTTCCGGGAACACCACGATCCGGGCACCGTCCGCCACCGCGGCCTCGACGCCGGAGCGAACCAGTTTCAGGTTGTCCTCCGGATCGTCGCCCGAGTTCAGCTGGCACAACGCGATCCGCGGCACGGCGTTCTCCCTCATCGTGGGACGGCAAGTCACCACCGAGTATCCCTGCCCGGACGCCGAGAGCCACCTCGTACCCTGGTCACCATGCTGAACCGCACCGACCTGCGCGGGCAGGTCCCGACCGCCGCCGAACTGCGCGCCGCTCTGCCGCGCGCCGAATACGACGTGGACGCGGCGCTGCATCACGTTCGGCCGGTGGTGGAGGCGGTCCGCGACCGCGGTGTGGAGGCCGTCCTCGAGTACACCGAGCAGTTCGACAAGGTCCGCCCGGCGACTGTGCGCGTGCCCGTGGGCGAGCTCACCCAGGCCCTCGAAGCGCTGGACCCGCAGGTCCGCGCCGCGCTCGAGGAATCGATCAGCCGCGCCCGCAAGGTGCACGCCGACCAGCGCCGCCAGGATGTGACCACGCAGGTGGTCCCCGGTGGCACGGTCACCGAGCGCTGGGTGCCGGTGGAGCGCGTCGGGCTGTACGCGCCGGGCGGGCTGGCCGTGTACCCGTCCACCGTGGTCATGAACGTCGTCCCGGCGCAGCTCGCGGGCGTGCGCTCGCTGGTGGTCTGCTCGCCCCCGCAGGCGGCCTTCGGCGGCCTGCCGCACCCGACGATCCTGGCGGCCGCCGCGCTGCTGGGCGTCGACGAGGTGTGGGCCGTCGGCGGCGCGCAGGCCGTGGCGCTGCTCGCGTACGGCGGCACGGACACCGACGGCGCCGAGCTCGCCCCGGTGGACATCGTCACCGGGCCGGGCAACATCTACCTCACCGCCGCCAAGCGCCTCGTGCGCGGCGTGATCGGCATCGACTCCGAGGCCGGGCCCACCGAGATCGCGATCCTCGCCGACGAGACGGCCGACCCGGTACACGTGGCGGCCGACCTGATCAGCCAGGCCGAACACGACCCGCTCGCCGCGAGCGTCCTGGTCACCACGTCGGAGGAGCTCGCCGACGCCGTGGACAAGCAGCTCGCCGAGCGCGTCGCGGCCACCAAGCACAGCGAACGCGTCGGGCAGGCGCTGGGCGGCAAGCAGTCCGGCATCATCTTGGTGTCCACTGTGGACGACGGCCTGCGCGTGGTCGACGCCTACGCCGCCGAGCACCTCGAGGTCCAGACCGCCCACGCCCGGGAGGTCGCCGGCCGCGTGCGCAACGCGGGCGCGGTGTTCGTCGGGGCCTACGCACCGGTGTCGCTCGGCGACTACTGCGCCGGCTCCAACCACGTGCTGCCCACCGGCGGCTTCGCACGGCACTCCTCCGGCCTGTCGGTGCAGAGCTTCCTCAAGGGCATCCACGTGGTCGACTACAGCGAGGACGCGCTGCGCGAGGTCGCCGGCCGCGTCGTCGCGCTGGCCGACGCCGAGGACCTGCCCGCCCACGGTGAGGCCGTGACCGCGCGGTTCGCGGGGGAGGGCCGATGACCGAGGCGACCCCGGCCGTGCCCGGCGCCGAGGTGACCCTCGACGCCCTGCCGTTGCGCGAGGACCTGCGCGGCAAGAGCCCCTACGGCGCACCGCAGCTCGACGTGCCCGTGCGGCTCAACACCAACGAGAACCCGTACCCGCCGCCGCCCGAGCTGGTGGCCGACGTGGCCGAGGCCGTGCGCGCCGAAGCCGCTTCGCTGCACCGCTACCCGGACCGCGACGCCGTCGCGCTGCGCACCGAGCTCGCCGACTACCTCACGGTGTCGACGCGCGTGGTGCTGTCGGAGGCGAACGTGTGGGCCGCCAACGGGTCCAACGAGATCCTGCAGCAGATCCTGCAGGCCTTCGGCGGGCCGGGCCGCAGCGCGCTCGGCTTCGAGCCGTCGTACTCGATGCACCCGATCATCTCCTCCGGCACACGCACGGAGTGGGTGCCGGTGCCGCGGCGGCCCGACTTCACGCTCGACACCGCGCGCGCCGCCGAACTGGTGGCCGAGCGGCGGCCGGACATCGTGTTCGTGACGAGCCCGAACAACCCCACCGGCGGGTCGATCCCGCTGGAGCAACTGCGCGGTGTCCTCGAAGCCGCGCCGGGCATCGTCGTGGTGGACGAGGCGTACGCCGAGTTCTCCTCGCAGCCCAGCGCGGTCGAGCTGATCGCCGAGTACCCGGCGAAGCTGATCGTCTCGCGCACCATGAGCAAGGCATTCGCCTTCGCCGGCGGACGGCTGGGGTACCTCGCGGCCGCGCCGGCCATCGTGGACGCGCTTCAGCTCGTGCGCCTGCCGTACCACCTGTCCCGGCTCACGCAGGCCGCCGCTCGCGCCGCACTGCGCCACGCCGACGCCACGCTCGCCACCGTCCACAAGCTCTCCGCCGAACGCGACCGCGTGGTGGAAGCCTTGCTGGGTCTCGGGTTCACCCCGGTGCCGAGCGACGCGAACTTCGTCCTCTTCGGACAGTTCGCCGACGCGAAGGCGAGCTGGCAGTCCTATCTGGACCACGGCGTGCTGATCCGCGACGTCGGTATCGAAGGCCACCTGCGCGTGACCATCGGCACTCCGGAAGAGAACGACGCGTTCCTCGAGGCGAGTAAGGAAGTACCGCGATGACCCGCATCGGCAAGGTGGAACGCACGACCAAGGAGTCGTCGATCCTGGTCCAGCTCGACCTCGACGGCTCCGGCCAGGTCGAGATCTCCACCGGCGTGCCGTTCTACGACCACATGCTCACGGCGTTCGGCGTGCACGGCTCGCTGGACCTCAAGGTCGAGGCCACCGGCGACATCCACATCGACGCGCACCACACCGTCGAAGACACCGCCATCGTCCTGGGCCAGGCCCTGCGCCAGGCCCTGGGCGACAAGAGCGGCATCCGCCGCTTCGGCGACGCGTGGATCCCCATGGACGAAACCCTGGCCCACGCGGCGATCGACGTCTCGGGTCGGCCGTACTGCGTGCACGTGGGCGAGCCGGAGCAGTTCAACACGTTCACGATCGGCAACAACTACCCGTTCGTGCTCACGCGCCACGTGTTCGATTCGCTGTCGTTCCACGCGCAGATCGCGCTGCACGTGCGCGTGATCCACGGCCGCGACCCGCACCACATCGCGGAGGCGGAGTACAAGGCCGTCGCGCGGGCTCTGCGCGCTGCCACGGAACCCGACCCGCGCGCGGGCGGGATCCCGTCCACGAAGGGCGTGCTCTAGGAAAAGCTCCCCCGGGGCCGGTACAACGCCTGACTAGATCTCGAGGTGCGAGTCGACGCCGCCGTCGTGCAGGTCGACGTTCGCACCGACGGATTTCATCAGGCGTTGTGCCGCCTTGTTGTCCGTGGTGGTCGAAGCGACATACCGGCCCCCGCCGCCTTCGCGGGCCGCGTCGATCAGGGTCTCGGTGACCCACTTGCCGATCCCGCGGCCCCGGGCCCAGCGGGCGACCCAGACCTGGGCCTCGATCTCGACCGACTTGCCACGGTGGACGGGGTGCAGCCGCGCGCCGCCGACGATGGTGCCGCCGACCTGGATGGTCCAGGCGGAGGTGGTCGCCGTCTCCGGGTCGAGCGAATTCCGGCGGTGGAACACCAGGAACGCCTCACGCCGCTCGGGTGTCCAGCCCGGTGGGCCGTCCATCGGCGGCAACACCTCGAGCGGGTCGGCGCCCTCGACCGCGACGTCGAGCAGCCGGACCAGGGCCTGCTCGTCAAGCGGTGTCAGGACGATCTCGGCATCGGCGGCTCCGCTCACCCGGAGAGCTTGCCACGTCGAGCCGCCGAACGCGATGCCCGGGGGGCCGCGTAACGAGGGAGACGTGGGTCACGTGCTCGACGCCGACCCCGCACCGGAAGGCGCCGCGGCCTCGCTGCCCAGTCCTGGCCGGGTGGAGGTCGTGTGGCACGCTGAGCTTCGTGAGCAAAGAGATTGTCGCCATCCTGCTGCTGGCGCTGGCCGGCTTCCTGGCCGGTGGCGTCTACTCCACGTGGAAAACGGCGAAGTTCATCGCCGTGGCCCTGGGTGTCGCGGCCCTGCTGGCGATCGGCGGCGCCGTCGCCTGGCTGGTCGGCTGAGCGACCCGCCAGGCGGACGGCGCGGCTTCACACGCGAGCGGGCTCGCGCTCGTCACCGCGGCTGCCGCGGGAGTCGGACGTTTCGAGAGCCTCGGTCAGGCCCTCACCCTCCACGTCGACGTTCGGCAGCACCTTGTGCAGACCGCGCGGCAGCCACCAGGCGTGGCGCCCGAGCAGCGACATCACGGCCGGCACGATCGTCATCCGGATCACGAACGCGTCCACCAGCACGCCGAACGCGAGCGCGAAGCCGATCGACTGGATCAGCGTCGACTCCGCCAGCACGAAGCCCGCGAACACGCTGATCATGATCAGGGCCGCGGCCGTGACCACGCGCGATCCGTGGCGGAAGCCGGCGACCATGGCCTCCTGCGGGTCGGCGCCGTGCACGTGCTCCTCGCGCATCCGCGTCACCAGGAACACCTGGTAGTCCATCGCGAGTCCGAAGAGGACGCCGATGAGCAGGATCGGCAGCATGCTCATGACCGGCCCGGTCGACGCGACGCCGAGCAGGTCGGTCAGCCAGCCCCACTGGAACACCGCGACCACGGCGCCGAATGTCGCGACCACCGAGCCGAGGAAGCCGAGCGTTGCCTTCAGCGGCACGACGATCGAGCGGAACACCAGCATCAGCAGGATGAACGCGAGCCCGACGATCAGCGCCAGGTAGGGGATCATCGCGTCGGACAGCTTCTCGGACACGTCGATGTTCGCGGCCGTCTGGCCGGTCACGGCGAGGCTCGCGCCCGTGGTCTCGTGCAGCGCCTCGGACTGCGCGCGGATCGCCGCCACCAGGTCCTCGGTCTGTTTGCTGCTCGGCCCGCTCTTCGGGATCACGGTCAGCAGCGCCGTGTCCCCGTCGGCGTTCACACGCGGCGGCGTCACCCCGGCCACGTCGGGCAGCGTGCTGATGCCCGCGACGGCCTGCTTCAGCGACTCGGGGTCGTGGTTCACGCCGGTGTCGGCGACGACGAGCAGCGGGCCGTTGGCACCGGCACCGAAGGTCTCGCTCACGAGGTCGTAGGCCTTGCGTTGCGTGGAATCGGGCGCCGCGGTGCTGTCGTTGGGCAGGCCGAGCTGCATGCTCAGCGCCGGGATGGCGACCACGACGAGGCCGGCGAGCGCCGTGAGCAGCACGGGCCAGCGGTGCCGGGCGACGAACCGGGCCCAGCGCTCGCCGTGCGAAGCCTTGTCCGTCTTGCGGCGCAAGCGGATCCGGCCGCCCATGACCCGGGTACCGGCGAAACCGAGGATGGCCGGCAGCAGCGTGAGCGCGATGAGCACGGCGATCGCGACGGTCGCGGCCGCGGCGACGCCCATCTGGCCGAGGAACGGGATGCCGACCACGGTCAGTCCGGCCAGGGCGATGATCACGGTGAGCCCGGCGAACACCACGGCGGACCCGGCTGTGCCCGCGGCCCGGCCCGCGGCCTCCTCGGGCTCTCGCCCGATGCTGAGCTCGTGCCGGTAGCGGGAGACGATGAACAACGCGTAGTCGATGCCCACGGCGAGCCCGATCATCAGGGCCAGTACCGGGGTGTTGGAGTTCAGCTCGAGCGAACCCGAGGCCAGCATGATGCCCGCCATGCCGATGCCGACGCCGATCAGCGCGGTGAGCAACGGGATGCCGGCGGCCAGCAGCGAGCCGAACGTGATGATCAGCACGACGGCCGCCACGGCCACACCGAGGCCCTCGGTGGCGCCGGTCGCGGGCATCGCCTGCACCGCGTCGCCGCCGAACTCGACCTCGAAACCGCGTTGCTTGGCGCCGTTCGCACTGTCGAGCAGCGCCTGACGGTCGCTGTCCGTGAGCTCGAAGCCCTTGACCTGGTAACTCACCTGGGCGAGCGCGACGCGCCCGTCCGCTGAGACCGACTTCGCCTGGAACGGGTCGGCCACGCTCGAGACTTTCGGCGCCGTCTTGAGGCTCGCCACCGTCGACTCGACCGCGGCCTTGCCGGCGGCGTCGGTCACGGTGTGGCCCTGCGGGGCCGCGATCACGACCCGCGCGGTCGCGCCACCGGCCGCGGCCTGCGGGAACTTCGCCTGGAGCTGGTCGATCGCCTGCTGGGACTCGGTCCCGGGGATCGTCACCGAGTCCGAGAGCTGGCCGGACAGCGTGAGCGCGCCGATGCCGAGCGCCACGAGCACGGCCGCCCACACGGCCGAGACCAGAGCGCGGCGCCGGAACGACAACCAGCCGAGCCGGTACAGAAATGTCGCCACGAGTGTTTCTCCGTTTCGCCCGGATAGGGCCTTCGTCACACTAACCAGTGATTTCGAAGCTAGCCGATCGGCAAGGAGGTGCCAAGCCGATCGGCAAGTATGTGACTAGCCGAACGGCTAGGAGGTTGCTTGTCGATCGGCAAGTATCTCGGTTTGCCGATCGACTAGCTGTCACGTACGCTTCCTGGGCTTGACGAGGAGGAACGATGACTACCGCCGCCCCGGCAGAGGACACTCGGACGCGGCTGCTCGGCACCGCGCTGCGGCTGTTCGCCGAACACGGCGTGGAAGGCACGTCGCTGCAGATGATCGCCGACGCGCTCGGGGTGACCAAGGCGGCCGTGTACTACCACTTCAAGACCAAGGCGGAGATCACCGAAGCCGTCGCGGCGCCCGCCATCCGCGAGCTCGACCACATCGTGTCGGAGGCCGCGAAGCAGCGCCGCCGCGGCACTCAGGTCGACTACCTGCTCGAGGGTTTCGTGGATCTGGTGGTGCGCCACCGCGTGCTCGTCGCGCTGTTCTCCAGCGACCCGGGCATCAACCGCGCGATCGAGAACTCGACGCGCGGGATGGAGGGCTTCAAGAACGCCCTCATCGACATCCTGGCCGGGCCCGAGCCCGACATCTCCTCACGCGTGGCGGCGCTGGTCACGCTCACCGGCCTCGCCATGACGGGCGGCTCGCCGGACATCGCACAGCTCGACGACGAAAGCCTGCGCCGCGAGCTGGTCGACGCCGGCCGCCGGCTGCTCGGCCGGCCCCGCCGGCACCACGACTGAGTCGGTTTGGCCCGGACGCTTCCGCGGCACTGCGGGCGCTGTGAGGTTGGCCGCCGCCTTGTCGGCGGGCTCTCGGCGGAGTCGGCTTGGTCCGGACGCTTCAGCGGGGGCCCGGTGAGATCGGTCGCGGCCCGCCCGGCCGGCCGAGGTCCCAACCACGGGTGAGCTGGCTTGAGTCGGATGCTCCAGCGGTCCCGCGGGCGCGGTGGGCGGCCGCCATCTGTTCGGCGGGCCGAGGCGCCGCTGTGACTGAGTGGGCTTGAGCCGGACGTATCACGGCACTGCGGTCCGGTGAGGTGGGTGCGGGCTGGGCGCCGGGCCGCGGCGCCATTACGACTGAGCAGGCTCGAGTCGGATGCTTCAGCGGCACTGCGGCGGGCGGTGAGGTTGGCCGCGGGCTGTTCGGCGGGCCGCGGCGGCGCTGTGACTGGGTTGGTTTGGTGCGGATGCGCCGGCGGCGTCGCGGGGGCGGTGAGGTGGGCTGCGGGCTGTTCTTCAGGCGGTGGCGCCACCATGACTGAGTGGGCTTGAGCCGGACGTCTCAGCCACTGCGGTCCGGTCAGGTGGTGCCGGCTGCGCGGCGGCCGCGGCGCCATTACGACTGAGCAGGCTCGAGTCGGATGCTTGAGCGGCACTGCGGCGGGTGGTGAGGTTGGCCGCCGGCTGTTGGGCGGGCCGAGGCGTCACCACGACTGAGCAGGTTGGGACCGGCTGTCTCAGCGGCACTGCGGGCGGGCTTCCGGCTGTGTTGGACTTCGTGATCTCCAGCGCGCCATCGGCGTGAAGTCGAGTTGGCCGGCCGCAGCGCCGCGTTCGTCGTGGCCGCCGCGGTGGCGTGGCCGCGAGTGAGAGTGCGTGCTGCGCCGCGCCTGGCGTAGAGCCCGCGGGATCACCCGGTTACGAGCCCGCCTTCACCGCCGGGTCAGTTCTCCGTCAGGTACTCCGGCGCGACAGCGGCGGTCAGCCACACGCCATTCTCGCTACGCTCGAACTCGTGCCCCGCAGCGGCCATCGCGCCGGCGGCCACGCGGAGCACCACCGGACGACCGTGCCGGGCCCCGACCGCGAGCGCGGTCTCCATGGCAGCCGACAGGTGCACGGCGTGGCGGCGCATCGGCCGCAGGCCTTCCCGGTAAATCGCGGGCAGGAAGCGCGTCGCGGTGCCGTGGTAGAGCACCTCGGGCGGATTGCGGCGCTCCAGGCCCAGCTCGACGCTGACGCTGTGGCCCTGGTTCGCGCGGATTCGTCGCCCGCTGTCATCAAAGGCGAAGCGCTGTTTGTTGTTGCGCTCCACCACTTCCGCGAGCTCGGCGCGGCTCACCCGCACGCCGTGGGCGCGCAACGCCGCCAGCAGCTCGTCGACTCCGACCCAGCCGGCGGCGTCGAGCGTGAGGCCGATCGATTCGGGTTCGTGGCGCAGGTGGCGGGAGAGCCGCTTCGAGACGCGGATCATGTGTTTCTCGTCCATAACGCCTTAAGTGACCCACATCCGAGTTGCCGCCACAACGGAAATTCAGATGCCGCCCTCGGAGACCGGGCGCAGCTTGCTCGCGCCGGGGCCGAAGCGGGCCAGCTCGTCGTCGGCGTTGTACAGGCTGCAGCTGCGCAGCGAGAGGCAACCGCAGCCGACGCAGCCGGTGAGGCGGTCGCGCAGGCGCTGCAGGGCGTCGATGCGCGCGTCGAGCTCGTGCTGCCACTCGCGCGAGAGCCGTGCCCAGTCGGCTTTCGTGGGCGCGTGGTCGGCGGGCAGCGTGGCGAGGGCGCCGCTGATGTCCTCCAGTGAAAGGCCCACGCGCTGCGCGGCCCGGATGAAGGCGATGCGCCGCAGCACCGAACGCGGGTAGCGGCGCTGGTTGCCTGCCGAGCGCTCGGACGTGATGAGCCCCTTGTCCTCGTAGAACCGCAGGGCCGTGTGCGGGACGCCGCTGCGTTCGGCGACCTGCCCGATGCTCAAGTGCTCCGCCAACCTCGTCATTGGTCCAGGTTAGCGCTTGACTTAGACATTGGTCGAGGTTGCACGGTGGGAACATGACCACCACGGCAACGGCATACGCGGATCTGCCCAGGCTGATCTCGCTGATGACCGGCGACGACAAGCACCAGGCCGCGTCGGAATCCACAGTGGACGTTCTCTGGGTGCTCTACGACCGCGTGCTCGACATCTCGCCCGAGAACTTCCACGACCCCGGCCGTGACCGGTTCCTGCTCTCCAAGGGGCACGGACCGATGGCCTACTACGCCGTGCTCACCGTCAAGGGCTTCCTCGACGAGGCCGAGCTCGCCGACTGGTCCTCGGCCCGCTCACGGCTCGGCCACCACCCGGACCGCAAACGCGCGCCCGGCGTCGAGATCTCCAGCGGTTCGCTGGGCCACGGCCTGCCGATCGCCCTCGGCACCGCGCTGGGCCTGCGGGCGCGTGGCTACTCCAGCCGCGTGGTGACGCTCGTCGGCGACGCCGAGCTCGACGAAGGCTCCAACTCCGAGGCGATCGTCGTCGCCGCGCGCCTGGGCCTGGACAACCTGATCACCGCGGTCGTGGACAACCAGTCGTCCACGCACGGCTGGCCCGGCGGCATCGCGCGTCGGTTCGAGGTCGAGGGCTGGGCCACGCGCACCGTCTCCGGCCGCGACCACGAAGCGCTCTACGACGCGTTCACCACCGAACACCCGGGGCGCCCGCTCGCCGTGGTCGCCGTCGTCGAACCGAAGGGCTGACGAACATGCCGACCACGCTGAACATGCGCGAAACCTTCCTCGCCACCGCCGAGGAGATCGTCGACGCCGACCCGGATGTCGCCGTCGTCCTCGCCGACATCTCCGCCGCCCAGCTCGCCGGCGTGGCGCGGCGGCACCCGGACCGGGTGGTGAACGTCGGCATCCGCGAGCAACTGCTCGTGAGCACGGGCGCCGGGTTCGCGCTGGCCGGTCTGCGCCCGATCATCCACACGTTCTCGTCGTTCCTCGTCGAGCGCGCGTTCGAGCAGATCAAACTCGACCTGGTCCACCAGGATGCCGGCGCCGTGCTCGTGTCCTACGGCTCGTCCTACGACATGCCCGCCGAAGGACGCACACACCAGTCGCCGGGCGACGTCGAGCTGATCGACTCCCTGCCGTGCTGGTACGTCCACGTCCCCGGCCACCCCGAAGAGGCCCGCCGCCTGCTGCTCGACTCCGTGCCCGGCGACAGTCGCGTGTACGTGCGGCTCTCGGCCGACCAGAACGCCGAACCGCACCTCGGCGTCGGGTTCCAGCGGGTGCGCAGCGGCAGCAACGGCGTCGTGCTCGCCGTGGGCCCGATGCTCGACCGGGTGCTCGCCGCGAGCGAAGGCCTCGACGTGACGGTGCTGTACGCGTCGACGATCCGCCCGTTCGACGCCGCGGGCCTGCGCGCCGCGGTCGGGGACGTCGCCGACATCGTGCTCGTGGAGCCGTATCTCAAGGGCACTTCGGCCTACCACGTGAGCGAAGCGCTGCGAGACGTTCCGCACCGTCTGCTGTCGCTCGGCACGCTGCGCGACACGGAGGTGCGCACCTACGGGAAGCGGGCCGACCACGACCTCGCGCACGGCCTCGACGCGGGCTCGATCGCGTTGTCCCTCAAGGACTTCCGCCGGCCGTGAGTCTCGGGTCGCCGGGGCTGGGGGTCCCGGCGACCCGTCCACTCCGGACGGTCAGCGGAACGCGGCGATCCCTGTCACCGACTGGCCCAGCGACAGTGCGTGCATCTCCTCGGTGCCCTCGTACGTCAGCACCGTCTCGAGGTTCGCCATGTGCCGCATCACCGGGTACTCCAGCGAAATCCCGTTGGCGCCCAGCATCGAGCGGGCGGTGCGGGCGACGTCGAGCGCCGAGCGGACGTTGGCCAGCTTGCCGAAGCTCACGTGGTTGTGGTGCAGCTCGCCGGCGTCCTTGAGCCGGCCGATGTGCAGCGCGACGAGCCCCGAGCGGTTGACATCGACCAGCAGGTCGGCCAGCTTGCGCTGCGTGAGCTGGAAGCTCGCCAATGGCTTGCCGAACTGCTCGCGCGAGAGCGTGTAGTCCAGCGCCGATTCGTAGCACGCGCGGGCGGCGCCGACGACGCCGAACAGGATGCCGTAGCGCGCTTCGTTGAGGCAGGACAGCGGGCCGCGCAGGCCACGCACCTGCGGGAACGCCGCGGATTCCGGCAGCCGCACGCCGTCGAGCACGAGCTCGGCCGTGAGCGACGCGCGCAGCGAAAGCTTGTGCTTCACCTCGTTGGCGGTGAAGCCCGGGGTCGACGTCGGGACCACGAAGCCGCGGATGCCCTCGTCGGTCTGCGCCCAGACCACGGCCACGTCGGCGACGGTACCGTTGGTGATCCACATCTTCGTGCCGTTGAGCACCCAGTCGGAGCCGTCGCGCACCGCGCGGGTGCGCATGCTGCCCGGGTCGCTGCCGGCGTCGGGTTCGGTGAGGCCGAAGCAGCCCAGCGCCTCGCCGGCGGCCATCTTCGGCAGCCACTCCTGCCGGTGTTCCTCGCTGCCCCAGCGGTGGATCGCGAACATCGCGAGCGAGCCCTGCACGGAGACGAAGCTGCGCAGGCCGGAGTCGACGGCCTCCAGCTCGCGGCACGCGACGCCGTAGGCCACCGCGCTCGTACCGGCGCAGCCGTAGCCCTCCAGGTGCATGCCCAGCAGGCCGAGCTGCCCGAAGCCCTTGGCCAGGTCACGCGCGGGCAGCGAGCCCGACTCGTACCACTCGGCCACGTGGTCGAGGAGCTGGTCGCGGGCGTAGTCGCGGACCGCGTCCCGGATGGCCCGATCCTCCTCGGCCAGCCCTGCGTCGAGATCGAGGAAGTCGTGTGGATCCGGGTTCTTGCTCATCGGCTGCTCCTACTGGCTCGCGTCGACGCGGTGCCAGCAGGAAATCACAGATGACCCCGGTTCCAGTGCGTGGGATTCATCACGTTCTCTTTGCGAGCGTCACGAGAACGACATGCGTCGACCTGAGCGCGAGAGGGCTGCGGAGGGATCACCAGCGTCGTGAACTGCGGAAACGGCACGCTGTTGATGTCGTCCCGCCACGCTTCGAACATCTGGCAGAGGAGGTCCGACTCGGACATGTCTGCCTCTTCCCTCGTCCGGGGGCGCCGGCGGCGCCTCAGCCGAACGGGTGAATACCCAGCGGGGCCTCCGGCGAAACGGGGTCGCGTGCAAAAATTCGCGGGCCGCCGCCAAGGTCACGTTCGCGAAGGAGCGAACCATGCGTCTGTCGACGTTGGCGGCGAAAGCCCTCGCATTGTCCACCGCGGCTGTTCTGAGCTGCGCTCCCCTTGCCACGGCGAGCCCCGCCGCTTCGCTCGGCGGCTGGCGCCAGACCGGAAAGGTCTCGGTCGCCAACTCCGTCAGCGGCGAAGGGATCACCACGCTGCGGCTGCCGGGCCAGGCGCCGCAGACGGTCTACCGCAACGGCACCACGATCCCGCAGCCGCTGAAGGACGAGGGCTGGGGCCACGTCGGCGACCCGGACTCCCTGCGCGGCTACACCTTCGACGTCTACCAGGACACGGCGACGCCCACGCCGACGTCGAAGATGTACCTGGTCACCTCGCCGTCCGGGCAGACCACGGAGTTCGTGCACCCGCTCGCGGCCGACGAACCCGCGCCCAACGCCAACGCCCAGGTCGCCGTGAGCCCCGACGGCCAGTGGCTCGTCTCGGGCGCGCTCGGCGACGCGACGGAGCTGTTCGTCTCGCCCACGCCGTTCCTCAATCGCCGCGCCCCGCGCGTGGCCGGCGACCTGCCGCTCGCGGCGCGGATCCGCCTCGACCACACGATCCGGGCGGCCCAGGGCTGCGACTTCGTCTCGGCGACACGCCTGCTGTGCGCGACTTCGGACTCCAACAACGACCTGTACCCGACGAGCTACCAGCTCCTGCAGGTCGACCTGCCCCACGCGCTCGCCGGCCACGACGTCCGGGCGCACGTGAAGGAGCTCGGCCAGCTGCCGCTGTCGAGCACCTGCGCCGGCGCGTTCACCCCGGAAGGCGTGGACTACGACGCGCCGACGGGCACCCTGCGCGTGGAGGTCGTGCCGCCCGCGCCCTGCAACACCGTGACGGACGTCTACTCCTTCCGCCGCGGCTGACGTGCGCTCCCGCCCCGGGACTAGGCTTGACGTGTGTCTCGTGTGGTGATCCTCGACTACGGTTCCGGCAACCTCCGCTCAGCCGAACGCGCCGTCGCGCGCGCCGGCGCCGAGGTGGAGGTCACCGCCGACCCGCATGCTGCGCTCGAGGCCGACGGGCTGGTCGTGCCCGGGGTGGGAGCCTTCTCCGCCTGCATGGCGGGGCTGCTCGACGTGCGCGGGCACCGCATCATCGGCAAGCGCCTGGCCGGCGGCCGTCCCGTCCTCGGCATCTGCGTGGGCATGCAGATCCTCTTCGGCCGCGGCGTCGAGCACGGCGAGGAGACCGAGGGCACGGGGGAGTGGCCCGGCACCGTCGAGCGCCTGCACGCCGACGTGCTGCCGCACATGGGCTGGAACACCGTGCGCTCGCCCGAGGACTCGCAGCTGTTCGCCGGCCTCGACCCGGAGGAGCGCTTCTACTTCGTGCACTCCTACGCGGCGCGCGAGTGGGAGCTGGAGTCCGGCCTGGCCGGGCAGCAGCCGAAGGTGACCTGGGCCAACCACGGCGAGGACTTCGTGGCGGCGGTGGAGAACGGCCCGCTGTGGGCCACGCAGTTCCACCCCGAGAAGTCGGGCGACGCGGGCGCGAAGCTGCTGCGCAACTGGCTGGCCACGCTCTAGTCCGACCTGGTTCGGTGCGGTAGGTCGGCCCGGTGGTTCGGCACCGTGACCGGCGCCTTTACGCTGTCGCGGTGACTTTCACGCTCTTTCCCGCAGTTGATGTGGCCGATGGCCAGGCCGTCCGACTCGTCCAGGGCGAGGCCGGCACCGAGACCTCCTACGGCAGCCCCCTCGACGCCGCGCTCGCCTGGCAGCGCGACGGCGCCGAGTGGATCCACCTCGTCGACCTCGACGCGGCCTTCGGCAAGGGCTCGAACCGCGAGCTGCTGGCGGAGGTGATCGGCCGCCTCGACGTCCAGGTGGAGCTCTCCGGCGGCATCCGCGACGACGCCTCGCTGGAAGCCGCCCTGTCCACCGGCGCGCGGCGCGTGAACCTGGGCACCGCCGCCCTGGAGGACCCCTCCTGGACCGCCAAGGTCGTCACCACGTACGGCGACCGCGTCGCCATCGGGCTGGACGTGCGGATCACCGAGGCCGGCCACCGCGTCGCTTCCCGCGGCTGGACCTCCGACGGCGGCGACCTGTGGGAAGTCCTGGAACGCCTCGACCGCGACGGCGCCGCCCGCTACGTCGTCACCGACGTCAGCAAGGACGGCACCCTCAAGGGCCCGAACCTCGACCTCCTCCGCGAAGTCGCCGCCCGCACCGACGCCCCCGTGATCGCCTCGGGCGGTGTGTCCAGTGTGGACGACCTCAGGGCACTGGCCGGCCTGGCCTGCGACGGCATCGAAGGCGCCATCGTCGGCAAGGCCCTCTACGCCGGCGCCTTCACCCTGTCGGAGGCACTGGCCGCTGTCCGCTAGTCATTACCCCGCGGGTAATCGACGTGGTTACGTCTTCTCGGCAGGATCGGTTCTCGACAGGGGTCGATCCGACCGAGGAGACAGAGATGACCGCCTACGCCATCGCCCACCTTCGCCAGCCTGGTGTGATCCACCCCGCAGTGGGTGAGTACCTGCGGCGCATCCAGTCCACTTTGGACCCGTTCGGGGGCCGGTTCCTGGTGCACGGAGCACAAGCGCAGGTCGTCGAGGGGGTGTGGCCGGGGCCGATCGTCGTGATCGCCTTCCCGGATCTGGGCCGGGCCCGGGGCTGGTACGACTCGCGCGACTATCGCGAGATCCTGCCGCTGCGCACCGACCACCTGGTGGGTGATGTGGTGCTGGTCGAGGGCGTGGATCCGGGGCACGACCCGGCGAAGCTGGCCGCGGGGCTGAACAGCGCCCGGTGAGTGGTGCGAGCCCTTGCCGGGGCACTCAGCCTTCGTCGAGCTTCACGGCGATCCCGATCGTGCGCTGCGGGCCGCCGCGGAGCTTGCTGAAGAACATCGACACCGGTCCCACCAAGGGGTAGTGGTGCCGAATCGCCTTTCGCACGCGCTCGGTGCCGGCGTCGTCGAGCAGCCGGGCGGTGCCGGCGGCCGTCGGGCCGTGGGTGCGGCCGCGGACGTCGCTGGCCTGGACCTACACCCGCCCACTGTTCCGAATCCGCTTGACCTTCCCCGCCTTCCGCTCGGAATAGACCAGCAGCTCGTCGCCGTCGAGGCCGAACCACACGGCGGTGGGGACAGCCCGCCCATCCCGGCGGAACGTGGTGAGCACGACATACTTCTCACCGGCAAACCGGTCCAGCTCGGTAGGCATGTGTCCACAGTAGCCGGATTCAGGACCCGATCCAGCCGTAGTCAGGCGACGGATCAACCACCACGGCGCCGGCGACCGCGACCAGTTCGGCGCGCGGCACCTTGCCGGAAACGGTGAGCCAGCGGCCGGAGGCCAAGCGCACCGTGACCAGGTCCGCCGCGGCGGCGCCGGGGACACCGCGGACCGTGATCGGGACCGACCCGCCAAGACCAGGCGACGCCGCCCCCACTGTGACCCGCACGGGCCCGGCCTCCAGCGTCGTCGTCGCTTCCCCGGCACTCATCCCGCTCACCGTCGTCGCCGTCTCCCGAAGCCCGGCCGGCAGCGGCCCGAACCGCGCCTCCCCCCGAATCGGGATCGGCATGCTCTTCGAAACGCCCTCCGCGA
This sequence comes from Amycolatopsis sp. NPDC051372, assembly GCF_040682095.1. Lineage (NCBI taxonomy): Bacteria > Bacillati > Actinomycetota > Actinomycetes > Pseudonocardiales > Pseudonocardiaceae > Amycolatopsis > Amycolatopsis sp. NPDC051372. The sequence continues at coordinate 113,111 of NZ_JBFBAF010000015.1, read as the reverse complement.
TCCGCTGCGCGACCGCCTTCGCCGACGGCACCGCATCGACCTCGGCCCGCAGCACATGGGTGTCATCAGGCGACCAAGTCAGCTCCGCCGACGTCGCGGACCCGGTCAGCATCGCGACCCGCCCGTGCACCAGCACCTGGTCACGCACCGCGGCGATGCGCAGCGCGGTCGCGGACCACTCGGGAACCTTCGTCGAAAACGCCGACAGCTCGATCCGGCTCGGCCCGGCGAACCACCGGCGCACCTGCGGCACCGTTTCCGGCCCGGCCGATCGGTACTGCTCCGTGAACCCGTCAGGCAACCATCCAGGCGTATACCCCAGCACCGGCTCACCCGCGGCAGGCGGCACCCGCGAGGGCCACGTGGCCACGACCGACACCCCGACAGTCACCGCGACCACCGCGGCGGCCACCGCCACCAAAGCCAACCTCGGCCGCCTGCGCCTCGCCTGGCGGGCACGGACCAGCGCGTTGCGGACCTCATGACCGTCGGGAGCGCGTTCGGCGAGCCGTTCGAGGCTGTCACGCAGCAGCGTCTCGGTGTCGCGGGCGGGCTGGCTCATTCTCCGGCTCCGGTGGTCAGGGCGGTGGGCAAGGGGTACGCCGTGGCGCGCAGGGTCGCGAGCGCGCGCGAGATCTGGCTCCGCACGGTGGAGGTGGCGCATCTGAGGACGTCGCCGATCTCCTCGTCGGAGTAGTTCTCGTAGTAGCGCAGCACCAGCGCCGCGCGCTGCTTGCGCGGCAGCGTCGCAAGGCGGGCCAGCATCTCGTCGCGCTCGTCGTAGGCCACCGACGGGTCGGCCGCCGGCGGGCTGATCGCGTCGAGCACCTCGTGGCTCGACGGCACCACGCGCCGGACCGCGCGCCGCCGCCAGGACAGGTACTCGTTGGTGACCATCCGGCGCACGTAGGTGGGCGGTGAGTCGATCTTCGCCCAGCGCTCCTGGGCCCGCAGCAGCACGTCCTGCACGATGTCCTGCGCCAGGTGCGGATCGTCGGTGAGGACGGTCGCGTAGCGCAGGAGTCCGTCGAGGCGTTCCGCCACGAACTCGTCGAAGCTGGTGGTCACGCTCTCTCAGACGCGCGAGGGGCCCGTTCTGATGCATTCCGAGCGAATTTCAGTGATGACTAGCCTATGCTGACGCGTATGGACGACGAGGTGCTCGAGTGGGTCGAGCGGGTCGCGGGTTTCCTCACGCAGGAGTACGGCCTGCCGCCGATCGCCGGGCGCGTGCTCGGCTGGCTGATGGCGTGCGACCCGCCGGAGCAGTCGGCGGCGCAGCTGGCCGGGGCGGTGGGCGCGAGCCGCGCGTCGCTCACGACCAACCTGCGGCTGCTGCTCGACGCCGGGCTGGTCGGCAAACGGCTCGGGCGCGGCGAGCGCACCGCCTACTACCGCGTGGACGACGACGCGTGGCAACGCGTGATCCGCCGCCGCATCGCCACGCTGGGCTCGTTCCGCGACATCACGAACGCCGGCATCGAGTTACTCGAACGCGACGGCGCCCAGGCGGCGCGCGTGCGCAATGCCGACGCGGCGTTCGCGTGGCTGGCCGAGGCGTTGGCGGAAGCCGGTGAGCCGAAGTGAAGGTCGTGGTGGTGGGCGGCGGGATCGGCGGGCTGACGGCCGCGATCGCGTTGCGCCGAACAGGGTACGAGGTCACGGTGCTGGAGCGCGCGCCCGAGCTGCGGGAGATCGGGGCCGGGCTCTCCTTGGCGCCCAACGCGATGCGGGCGCTCGACGCGCTGGGGATCGGGGAGCGGGTGCGGAAGCACTCGGCGCCGTCGCAGGTCACGGGCACACTGCGGACGTCGTCGGGCCGGTTCCTGCGCCGGTTCCGGGAGGGGCGGGACGAGCCGCTCGCCGCGTTCCACCGCGCGGAGCTGCACTCGGCTTTGCTGGCAGAGCTGCCGGAAACCTTGGTGCGCACGGGAATTGAAGTAACTGATCCATCCGAAGTGGACGCGGACGTGATCGTGGCGGCCGACGGTGTCCACAGTGGATTTCGCTGCCGGCTCTTCCCTGCCGCTCCCGAACCAGGGTTTCGCTACACGGCCTGGCGCGGCGTCACCGAACCGAGTGCGGCGCCGCCGGTGCGCGGCAGCTTCACGATGGGCCGCGGCGCGTACTTCATGGTCCACCCGCTGCTCGGCGACCGCGCGTGCTGGGCCCTCGGCGCCGCCGAGTCCACGCCCGGCGTGCGCTACCCGAGCGAGCACGCCGAGGTGACCCGCCGCGTGGCGGACTGGCCGGCCGAGGCCCGTGAGCTCGTGGCGGCGACGCGGCCGGAGGCCGTGCTGCACAACGACATCCTCGACCTCGACCCGCTGCCCGCGTTCACGAGCGGACGCGTCGCGCTGCTCGGTGACGCGGCTCACGCCGTGCCGCCGGATCTCGGCCAGGGCGCCTGCCAGGCGATCGAGGACGCCGTGGTCCTCGCCGCATCGCTGCTGGCCCACCCCGTGCCCGAGGCGCTCGCCGCGTACGACGCCGCGCGCCGCCCGCGTGCGGCGTACGTCACGAAGCAGGCGCGCAGCAAGGCCATGGCCGACACGGCGTCGGCGTGGTGGCTGCACGCGCTGCTGGCGGTGACCGTGCCGCTGATGCCCGCGTCGGTGATCCGGCGCCAGGCCGCGCCCTTGTGGGACTGGACTCCGCCCGTCCTCTGACCGCTTCCGCGCCGACCGGGCGGGCAGACCGTCGCAGGTGGACGGCTACGCTGGTGGCATGGCTGTGGCGGTGAGGGTGATCCCGTGTCTGGACGTCGACGCGGGTCGCGTGGTGAAGGGCGTCAACTTCGCCGATCTGCGCGACGCCGGCGACCCGGTGGAGCTGGCCCGGCTGTATGACCACGAAGGCGCCGACGAGCTGACTTTCCTCGACGTCACCGCGTCGTCGGGCAACCGCGAGACCACCTTCGACGTGGTCCGCCGCACGGCCGAGCAGGTCTTCATCCCGCTGACCGTCGGCGGCGGTGTGCGCTCCAACGACGACGTCAACCGCCTGCTGCGCACGGGCGCGGACAAGGTGAGCATCAACACGGCCGCGATCGCGCGTCCGGAGCTGCTGCGCGAGGCGTCGCGCCGGTTCGGGGCCCAGTGCATCGTGCTGTCGGTCGACGCGCGGCGCGTGCCCGAGGGCGGCGAGCCGACGGCGTCGGGCTTCGAGGTGACCACCCACGGTGGGCGCCGCGGCACGGGCATCGACGCGGTCGAGTGGGCCGCGCGCGGCGAGGAGCTGGGCGTCGGCGAGATCCTGCTCAACTCGATGGACGCCGACGGCACCAAGTCCGGCTTCGACATCTCCCTGATCGAGATGGTCCGCCGCGCGGTGCGCGTGCCGGTGATCGCCAGCGGCGGCGCGGGCGCCGTCGGCCACTTCCTGCCCGCCGTGGAGGCCGGCGCCGACGCGGTGCTCGCGGCGAGCGTGTTCCACTTCGGACAGCTGAAGATCGGCGACGTCAAGGGCGCCCTGCGCGAAGGCGGGGTCGTCGTCCGATGAGCCTCGACGCAGACCTGTCCCAGCGGCTCAAGCGCAACGCCGACGGCCTGATCGCAGCCGTCGTCGTGGAGCACTCGACGTCCGACGTGCTGATGATGGCCTGGATGAACGACGAGGCCCTGGAATCCACCCTCACCACCCGGCGCGCGACCTACTGGTCCCGCAGCCGCAAGGAACTGTGGGTCAAGGGCGAGACCTCGGGCCACGTCCAGCACGTCCGCGAAGTGCGGATCGACTGCGACGGTGACACAGTGCTCCTGCGCGTGGACCAGACCGGCCCGGCCTGCCACACGGGCACCCACACCTGTTTCGACTCCGCGGAGCGCCTACTCCTCGCCGACGAGAGTGAGAACACCCCGTGACGGTTGTCGCGAACGTGCTGGTGGGGCTGGTCGCCCTCATCCACGTCTACATCGTGGTGCTCGAAATGTTCCTCTGGACGACCCCGCGCGCCCGCGCGGCGTTCGGCACCACCGAGGCGTTCGCACAGGAGAGCAAGGCGCTCGCCGCGAACCAGGGGCTCTACAACGGTTTCCTCGCGGCGGCCCTGATCTGGGGACTCATCGCGACCGACCCGACGGGCTTCCAGTTCAAGCTCTACGGCCTGGCCTGCGTGATCGTCGCCGGCCTGTACGGCGCCGCGACGGCCTCGAAGCGGATCCTGCTGGTGCAGGTGGTGCCGGGCGTCCTCGCGCTGGCGTTCGTGCTGCTGGCACGCTGACTGCCGACCTGACCCGCGAGACGCGGCGGCTGCGTGCCGTCGCCTCGCGGGCGTGGGCGCTCGCGGGGCTGTGGTGCTTGGCTCTGGCGGCCGGCTTGGTCGCCGTGCTGGGCGTCCTCCACTCGGCGGACACCCTGCTGACGACCGGCACCCGCGTGCCGGGGACGGTCGTTTCCGTCGCCACGCCGCCGAAGGGCACGCGCTGGATCGACGTGTCCTTCCGCGCCGATGGCCGGCTGGTGACCGAACGCGTCGACCGCAGCTCGACCGACGCCTACACCCCGGGCGAGCGCGTCACGGTGGTCTTCGACCCGGCCGACCCTGGGCGCGCCCGCACGACCACGGAGGAGGGTCTGAGCGAGAACGGCGTCGACTTCGCCTGGATCGGCGTCGGTCTGGTCCTTGCCGCGACGGGCGCTGTCGGCTGGTCCCGCCGCTCCCGTGCCGTGCGCCGCACGGGCTGGCACGAGGGCACAGCCACCGTCGTCCTCGCGCCCCGCACCGGCCGTGGTGTGAACCCGCCGTACTTGCACGTGCGCCTGCTTTCCGGCGGGGCCGTGCGCCTGCGCGCCGTGCCGTCCACCCACGGCGCCCGCTTCCTGCGCACCTACACCGACCGCCCGGCCTGGCTGGGCGGGCCCGCAAGTCAGGCTGGGAACCCGTCACCGCCGTCGTTTTCGACTCCTCGGGCGGCTACCAGCTCCTGCGCCTCGACTTTCCCGATGGCGGGCGGCTCGCCGCCCGCACCGTGGCGGCGCTACGCGGGCGCTACTCCTTCCTCCGCAATGGGCCGGTCGAAGCGTGGGTCTCCGGCGAAGGCCGCCGTCTCGTCCTCGCACTGCCGCACCACGTGAAGGGGCCGTACGTCATCCCCCTGCGCGTCCCGCGCGGATCACGATGGCCGGCCGGACGATGAGCCTCGATGCGGACGAGACAGCCTCGAACCGCGTGACGGGTTGGCGGCCCGTCCGCGTCCAGGCCCACGACCCCGACGACCGCGCGCAGGTCGTCCGCTTCACCGTCGGCGGCTGTCGGGTGGTCCCCCGCACGACGTCGCTGACGCGCTTGCCTCCTGAGGGAAATCGCCGGGCCGGCGCGAAGGTCGCGGGGTCGGGCCGCCGGTTCGTTCTGGTGGTGCCCACCGGTTCCCGCCGTGCGGGCCGCGTGTGGTGGCCTTGCGAGCGTTCGATTCACGCCGCTGAGGGGGACCGTCAACACGCTCGACCGGCACTCTCGGTTGCCTTCCCCCTCGGTGTTCTGCATCGCAGCTTTTTCCCTGGTGGAACGGGATTTCCCGGTCGTACCCTCTGCTGATGGATCTGGGGACCACGGGCGACAGCCCGGACAAGCAGGACGACGAACCTCTCCTAGCCCGAACCGGCCCGGCACGACGAAAGCCACGCAGTCGGCGCGAACAGAAGCAGCACGAGGGCGCCGGAGTTGCCGCCGCGGAGCGGGAACGCTTGCTGCGCCGTCGGTTCCGGCGGGCGATCGTGGCCGCGGTGCTCTGGTTCCTGGTGCTGCCCGGTTCCTTCGTGGGGATCGCGGTGCTGAACAGCCACGCGGACCGGCTCCTGGAACACGGCGCCGAGGTGACCGGGCAGGTGGTCGGCGTGTACGACCCGTTCGCCGGGCGCGGTACGCCCACCATCACGGTGGACTACCCGGTCGGCGACGCCCTCGAACAGGCCGTCGTCAGCCGCGATTCCGACCGCGCGTACGTCGAAGGCGATCGCGTCCGCGTGTACTACGACCCGGCCGACCCGCAGGACATGCGGACCGCCGACGAGCGGAACCTCGACGACCGGTGGATGGGGGTCTTCGTGTTCCCGCTTGTCGTCGCGTTGTTCGCCTGCCCGTGGATGGTGACGTTCGGCGTGGGCTGGGCCCGCCGGCGCAAGGCCGCGCGGCGCGACGGGTGGCAGCCCGCGACGGCGACGGTAGTCGGCTCCTCAAGTGGCTATCAGTTGCTGCGCCTCGACTTCCGCGGTGGCGCCATGCTGGTCGTGCGGACCGTCGCGGCGGTGCGCGGCCGTTACTCGTTCCTGCGCGGCGGTCCGGTCGAGGGGCACGTCGCCGGCTCCGGCCGCGACTTCGTCCTCACGCTGCCGCGCGGACCCCGCACCCCGGGGCCGTACGCGATCCCGCTGCGCGTGCCGCGTGGCTCACGCCGGCGAGCCCACCGATGACCGGCGACGCCCTCGAAACCGACGTGATCGCCTGGAATCGTGCGCTGTGCAAGCGATCGTGGCGATCGATCACCGGTGCGGTCCTGTGGCTGCTCGTGCTGACCTCGGCGGTACTCGGGATGGTCGCGCTCGACGCTGCGGCCGACGCCCTGCTCGTCAGCGGAATGCGCGTGGTCGGCCACGTGGTCGGCGTCGAGGACCCGCGCCGCGGCACGCCGACCATCACGGTGGGCTACACCGTCGGCGTCACGCCCCGGCAAGCCGTGGTCAACCGCGACTCCGGGCTGGCTTACCACGTGGGTGATCTGGTCTGGCTGTACTACGACCCGATTGACCCTCGGCACGTGCGGACGCTCGAAGAACGCAACCACAGTGACGCCTGGAAATGGGGCCTCATCTCCCCGGCACTCGTCGCACTGGGCCTCTGCCCGTGGTGCACGGTGTACGCGGTGCGCTGGGTTCGCCGGTGCCGGGCCGCCCGGCGTACGCATTGGATCCCCGCCACCCTCATCGCGGTGAACCCCGTCGACGCGCACCAGCGGCTGGTCCTGAAGTGCCGCGGCAACGGGCGGCAGGGAGTCCGCACCCTCGCGATGGTGCCCGGCCGCTACGCCTTTCTCCAGCGCCTCGAACACAACCAGGCCTGGGTGGGCGGCGAGGGCACGGCCACGGTCCTGATGCTCGCGTGCGGAACCCGCCCCTGCCCGATCCTCGTCCGGCCGACGTCAGGTTCGGTCCGATGAAGCGTCCGGTGGGCAAGAAGCAGCGCGGTGAGCCGAGGTGGCCAGTGGTCCGCGGAACGCCCGGCGACGGTGAGCCGTGGCTCCCGCCGGGACCGGATGCCACGCCCGACGGTGGCGAGGCGGCGGTCGCCCGGCTGACGCGCCGGGCGGTGGAGGCGATCGTGGGAGCGATCGTGTGCGTCGGGGTGCTGGTGGGCGGTGTCCAGGCGCTCGGCAGAGCGGAAGAGGCGGTGCGCGGCGACGCGGCCACCTTCACGGCCTCCGCGCTCGTCGTGTGGGCCGGCGACAAGTACTTCGAGGTGCGGTACCAGGGCCCGGGCGGCGAGTACACCACCGTCATGGCGCAACGGACCGAGGAGGTCCGTAGCGTCGGCGACCGGATCGACGTGACCTATGACGAGGGCGCGCCCGCCGGCGCGTGGGACGCGGCCGACTACGAGATCGACCCGGTCGCGGCCACCTTCGCCAGCGCGCTGATCGCGGTCGGGCTCGCCGGCGTCCCCACGGGGCTCGGGCTCGCCGCGTCGTGGTGGCGCCGCCGCAGCGCGGTCCGACGAACCGGGTGGCGTGCGGCGCGGTTCGACTTCGGTGAGCCCGGCGTCGTCCGAGCCACCTTCGGCGACCGCACCCGCCTGCGGCTGCGCCCGGCCCGTGGGCTGACCCGCGAGTACGCGCGCTTCGGCACCGGACGGCGCAGCGGCTTCCTCGCCGGAGAAGGTGCTCACATGGTGCTGCTCGTTCCGGGCACCGGCGCGGTCGTGGTGCAGGCGGTGTCCCCGCGCTGGACCTGAAGCCCAAGCCCTAAAGCCCGAGATCCCCCGTCAAATACCGCTGCAAATTCGGCGCGATCGCCGTGACGAGCGTTTCGACCTCGGCCGACGCGATCGGCTCGAAGCGGGCGATGTAGCGGACCATGCCGAGTCCTACGACCTGCGAGGCGCACAGCGTGGTCCGCAGCCCGGGCTGGTCGGAGCCGATGTGGCCGATCACCTCGGCGAAGAACAGCGAGAAGAAGTCCCGCAGCACGGTCGCAGCCAGTTCGTGGCCCGCGACGCTGCGGATGAGGGCCTGGAACGTGTCGCCGCCGGCGCCGTCCCAGCGGGTGACGAAGACGCGGACGATCCGTTCACCCAGCTTGTCGTCGGGGCCGTCGCGCAGGGTCGCGAGCAGTTCGTGCGGGGAGAACGGCAGCTCGAGCACGGCCTGGGCGAACAGGCCCTCCTTGCCGCCGAACCAGTGGTTGACCATGGCCGCGTCGACGCCCGCGCGCGCGGCGATCGCGCGCACGGTGGCGCGTTCGTAGCCGTGTTCCGCGAACACCGCGCGCGCGGCCTCGATCAAGGCCGTCCGGGTGTCCTGCCCGGCGGGCCGGCGGCCGCGCCTGCGGGAGGTAGTGTCTTCGGTGCTCACGGGTCCACTATGACTCGTCGCCCCCTTGAATTCAACAGGTGCTGAATTCAAGGGCCGCCCAAGGTCCGCCGAGGCCCGCGCGGCACAATGGGGCGCATGGTCAGCTCAGCAGCCGGCAAATCCACCGGGCCCGGCCCGGTCAGCCCCTCGCGCGCCGAGTTCCGCGCCCTCGCCGAAGGCCGCCGCGTGATCCCCGTGGTGCGCAAGGTCCTCGCCGACGGGGAGACCCCGCTCGGGATCTACCGCAAGCTCGGCGCCGACCGGCCCGGCACGTTCCTGTTCGAGTCGGCGGAGAACGGCAAATCGTGGTCGCGCTGGTCGTTCGTGGGCGTGCGCAGCCCGGCCGCGCTGACCGTGCGCGACGGCAAGGCCGTGTGGACCGGCACGCCGCCCGTCGGCCTGCCCACCGAAGGCGACCCGCTGCAGGTGCTGCGCGCCACCGTCGAGGCGCTGCACACCGAGCCGCTGCCGGGCCTGCCGCCGTTGACCGGCGGCATGGTGGGCTACATCGGCTACGACGCCGTGCGCTGGCTGGAGAAGCTGCCCGAGCTCGCCGAGCGCGACCTCGACATCCCCGAGCTGACCATGCTCCTGGCCACCGACCTCGCGGCGTTCGACCACCACGAGGGCACCGTTACGCTGATCGCCAACGCGGTCAACTGGGACGACTCGCCCGAGCGCGTGGACGCGGCCTACGACAGCGCGCTGGAGCGCCTGTCGGCGATGACCGAGCAGCTGCGCGTGCCGGCGCCGCCCACCGTCGCGACGTTCGACCGGCCGGCGCCGGAGTTCAAGCGCCGCCGCACGAAGGAAGACTTCCACGCCGCCGTCGACAAGGCCGTGGAAGCGATCAAGGCCGGCGAAGCGTTCCAGGTCGTGCCCTCGCAACGCTTTGAGATCGAGACCGGTGCCGACGCGCTCGACGTCTACCGCGTGCTGCGCACCTCCAACCCCAGCCCGTACATGTACCTGCTGCGACTGGAGGGCTTCGACATCGTCGGCTCCAGCCCCGAGTCGCTGGTCACCGTGCGCGACGGCCGAGCGACCACGCACCCCATCGCGGGCACGCGCTGGCGCGGCGCCGACCCAGAGGAGGACGCGCAGCTGGCCAAAGATCTGCTGGCCGACGAGAAGGAGCGCGCCGAGCACCTCATGCTCGTCGACCTCGGCCGCAACGACCTGGGCAAGGTCTGCCGCCCCGGCAGCGTGCACGTGGTCGACTTCTTCCAGATCGAGCGCTACAGCCACGTGATGCACATCGTTTCCACGGTCACCGGTGAGCTGGCCGAGGGCAAGACGGCGTTCGACGCGGTCACCGCCTGCTTCCCGGCCGGCACGCTCTCGGGCGCGCCCAAGGTGCGCGCGATGCAGCTGATCGAGGAGCTCGAGCCGGTGCGCCGGGCCCTGTACGGCGGCGTCGTCGGCTATCTCGACTTCGCGGGCGACGCCGACACGGCCATCGCCATCCGCACCGCCCTGATGCGCGACGGCGTCGCCTACGTCCAGGCCGGCGGCGGCGTGGTCGCCGATTCCGTGGCCGACTACGAGGACACCGAGTCGCTCAACAAGGCGCGCACGGTGCTCTCGGCCGTCGCGGCGGCCCAGACCATGGTCCCCGCGGGCGAGCTCGATCCGGCCGAGGACTCCGCCGGTGTCTGAGCAGGGAGAGCCGGAACCAGCGGGCCCGCGGCAGTCCGAGCCGGTACAGACCGAGGCCAAGCCCTCGCGCCGTCCACTGTGGATGATCCTCGTCGGCCTGTTGCTGGGCGCGCTCGCGTTGTGGGGCGCCTCCAAGCTCGCGTGGTTCGCCGAGTTCCGCGACGGCGGCGTGCTCGGTACGCAGCTCTACACCGAAGACGGCGAGCAGCGGGCCACGGCGCTTGTGCCGCTGGCGTTGCTGGCGCTGGCCGGTGTCGCGGGCGTGATCGCCACCGGCGGCTGGGCGCGGCGGATCCTGGGCGTGGTGCTGGCGCTGGCGGGCCTCGCGGGCGTCTGGACCGGCGTGAACGGCGTCAAGTTCAGCGGCTGGGCGCCCGGATTGCCCGTCACCGAGATGCTTCTCGGCCGCGGTCTGGCCGTGCTGGGCGGAATTCTTCTCGTCGTCGCGGGGTTGGTCGCGGTCAAGGGCGCGGGCGCCGCGCGGCGGCTCGGCACCCGGTACGCGGCGCCGGGCGCCCAGCGTGCCAAGCGTGATCCGGACATCGAGCTGTGGGAGGCGCTTTCCGAGGGTGAGGACCCCACCGCGAGCAGGTGAGCGCCGGATACCGAAGCGCATTCGGAGCAAGGCGTGCACCCGGAACGGGCCGGTCTTCGAGTGGGGGTTAGCATCGTTTCGGCGGGAAGGGGAAGGTTTTTGTGAGCGAACTTGCGATGGGATCGATGAATTCGCCGACGGGCGGGTGCGCCCGGTGAGCGTGCTCGAAGACATCGTCGCCGGTGTGCGGGAGGACCTCGCCGTGCGCGAGTCCGTCTTGCCCTTCGACGAGCTGAAGGCCCGCGCGGCCAAGGCCCCGGCGCCCCGAGACGTGATGGCCGCCCTGCGTGAGTCGGGTATCGGCGTGATCGCCGAGGTGAAGCGGCGCAGCCCCTCCAAGGGCGACCTCGCCCCGATCGCCGACCCCGCTTCCCTGGCCAAGGACTACGAGGACGGCGGCGCGCGCGTGATCAGCGTGCTCACCGAGCAGCGCCGCTTCGGCGGGTCGCTCGCCGACCTCGACGCCGTGCGCGCGGCCGTCGACGTTCCCGTGCTGCGCAAGGACTTCATCGTCAGCCCGTACCAGGTGCACGAGGCGCGCCTGCACGGCGCGGACATGGTGCTGCTGATCGTCGCCGCGTTGGAGCAGAACGCTCTGGCCGCGCTGCTCGACCGCGTCGAGTCGCTCGGCATGACCGCCCTCGTGGAGATCCACAACGCCGAAGAGGCCGACCGCGCCCTCGAGGCCGGTGCTCAGGTGATCGGCGTCAACGCCCGCAACCTGCACACGCTGGAAGTCGACCGGGACGTGTTCTCCCGCCTCGCCCCGGGGCTGCCGTTCGAGGTGTTCAAGGTCGCCGAGTCCGGCGTCCGCGGCCCCGGCGACCTGATGTCCTACGCCGGCCAGGGTGCCGACGCCGTGCTGGTCGGCGAAGGCCTGGTGGCCTCCGGCGACCCGAAGGGCGCGCTGGTGAAGCTCGTCACCGCCGGTTCGCACCCCGCCTGCCCGAGGCCGTCGCGGTGACCGAAGAGCACAGCAAGCACGACCCGGACGAGCGCGGCTACTACGGCCCGTACGGCGGCCGGTTCATGCCCGAAGCGCTGATCGGCGTCGTCGACGAGGTCGCGGCCGAGTACGAGAAGGCGCGCCGCGACCCGGAGTTCACCGGTGAGCTGCGCCGCCTGCTCAAGGACTACGCGGGCCGCCCGTCGTTGCTGACCGAGGCCAAGCGCTTCGGTGAGCACGCCGGGGGCGCGCGGGTGTTCCTCAAGCGCGAGGACCTCAACCACACCGGTTCGCACAAGATCAACAACGTGCTCGGCCAGGCGCTGCTCACCAAGCGCATGGGCAAGAAGCGCGTGATCGCCGAGACCGGCGCGGGCCAGCACGGCGTGGCCACGGCCACCGCGTGCGCGTTGCTGGACCTCGAATGCCTGGTCTACATGGGCGAGGTGGACACCGAGCGCCAGTCGCTCAACGTCGCGCGCATGAAGCTGCTCGGCGCCGAGGTCGTCTCGGTCAAGACCGGGTCTCGCACGCTCAAGGACGCGATCAACGAGGCCTTGCGCGACTGGGTGACCAACTCCGAGACCACGCACTACATCTTCGGCACCGCCGCGGGCCCGTACCCGTTCCCGATGATGGTGCGCAACTTCCACAAGGTCATCGGCGAGGAAGCGCGCGAGCAGATCCTGGAGCAGACCGGCCGGCTGCCCGACGTCGTCGCCGCGTGCGTCGGCGGCGGGTCCAACGCCATCGGCATCTTCTCCGGCTTCTACGACGACCCGTCGGTGCGGCTGGTCGGCCTCGAGCCGGGTGGCGAGGGCATCGACGGCAACCGCCACGGCGCCACGCTCACCAAGGGCAGCCCGGGCAACCTGCACGGCGCGATGTCGTACCTGCTGCAGGACGAGGACGGCCAGACGGTGGAGTCGCACTCCATCTCGGCCGGGCTCGACTACCCGGGCGTCGGCCCGGAGCACGCGTGGCTCAAGGACTCCGGCCGCGCCGAGTACCGCCCGGTCACCGATGCCGAGGCCATGGACGCGTTCCGCCTGCTCTCGCGCACCGAAGGCATCATCCCGGCGATCGAGTCGGCCCACGCGCTGGCCGGCGCCCTGGTGCTCGGCCGTGAGCTCGGGCCCGAGGGCCTCATCGTCGTGAACCTCTCGGGGCGCGGCGACAAGGACATGGACACCGCGGCCAAGTGGTTCGGCCTCGTGGACGGGGAGGACCAGTGAGCGCGCTCGACGACCTGTTCGCGGCGACGCGGGCGGAAGGCCGGGCCGCGCTGGTCGGCTACCTGCCCGCCGGATTCCCGTCGGTCGACGGCTCGAAGGACCTGCTGGCCGCCACCATCGACGGCGGTGCGGACCTGCTCGAGATCGGCGTGCCGTACTCCGACCCGGTGATGGACGGGCCCACGATCCAGGCCGCCGCCGAGTCGGCGCTGGCCGGCGGGTTCAAGCTCAAGCGGCTCTTCGAGGTCGTCGAGTCGGTGTCGGCGCGCGGCGGCAAGGCCGTGGTCATGACGTACTGGAACCCCGTGCACCGCTACGGCGTGGACCGCTTCGCGCGCGACCTCGCATCTGCGGGCGGGCTGGGCATGATCACGCCGGACCTGATTCCCGACGAGGCCGCCGAGTGGACGGCCGCGTCCGAGACCCACGGTCTGGACCGGATCTTCCTGGTGGCGCCGTCGTCGTCGGAGGAGCGCCTGGCGCTCACCACCGCGGCGTCGTCCGGCTTCGTCTATGCCACGGCGGTCATGGGCGTCACGGGCGCCCGCGACGCGGTGGGCGTGCACGCGGAGGACCTGGTCCGCCGCACGCGGGTCCACACGCACCTCCCGATCGGCGTCGGCCTCGGTGTCCGCTCCGGTGACCAGGCCGCCGAGGTGGCCGGTTTCGCCGACGCGGTGATCGTCGGGTCCGCGCTGGTCACGGCTGCGGCCGAGGGCAGTGTCGACGGGGTGCGGAAGCTCGCGGAGGAGCTCGCGGAAGGCGTGCGCCGGGCTCCGGCCCGGGCCTGATTTCGGCATTCGGCTCTGCGGGCGCGCGGTCGCTGGCAGGATGCGGGCCATGGCCCGCATCGCCCGTCGCATGTTCGAGCTCCTGGAGCCGATCTGCCTGGTCACGTTCTTGTCGGACGAGTGCAACGAGGAGCTGGCCGCACTCGGCCACCGCACCTACTGGGACGGCTACTTCGCCAGCCGCGCCGCACCGCTGGGGCGCGTGCCGGCGCAGGTCGTGCACGCGGCCTTCTACAACTTCGCCGACGGCGAGGTCGAGCGGCACATCCCGAGCGCGTGGGAGACGATCCCGCCCGAGGCCTCCGTCGCCGCTCGGCAGCGCGGCGTCCCTGCGGCGGATCCTCGGCGACGAGCTGGCTGCGTCCCCGGGCCTGGTGCGCGCCGCCGACCTGACCACCCAGGCCGCGCAGAACGCGCCCACCGCCGGCCGGATGATGTTTGCCGGCGTACGTGCCCTCCCTGTGCCCACCGACCCCGTCGCCCGCTTGTGGCACTCCGCGACCATGCTTCGCGAACACCGCGGCGACGGCCACATCGCCGCCCTCCTCGCCGCGGGCATCGGCGGAGCGGAGGCCCACGTGCTCTCCGCGCTCGACCTGGGCATCCACCCGCCCGAGTCGTTCGGGCGCATCCACCACCTACCGAAGAAACGGCTGGCCGAGATCATGTCCGGCCTGCGCTCCCGCGGCCTCGTTGACGCCGACGGCCACTTCACCGACGCCGGACGCGAGACCAAACACCGCATCGAAACCCTCACCGACGAACTCGCCGCCGCGCCCTATGACACCCTCTCGCCCGCGGAACTCGACGAGCTGATCACCGCACTCGAACCCCTCAGCGCGAGGGTGGCGGCCACGGGGTCGCAGTGACGACCGGCGGCTGACGGCGCGCGCGAGGGCTGTGCCGGGCTGCCATTTGTACGGATCATGTACACCAACCGCCGACCCTTCGCGGCATGACATTGACCCACCTTCCCCGGCGCTCGTTTCTCCGTGGCGCCGCCGGCCTCACCGCAGCGACGGCGGCGGGCCTGATCCTGCCGGGCCTCGCCCGTGCGGCCGGGCAAAGCCAACAACAAGAGCCTCGCATCTACAGCTGCGCCGAATGGGGTGCGCGGCCACCCGCCGATCCGTTGACGACGCTCGACCACCCGGCCAACCGCGTGCTCGTGCACCACATCGCATGTCCCAACAGCACGGACTACTCGCCGGCCCACGCGTTCCAGGTCGCGCGCGACGACCAGGCCGACCACATCGACAACAACGGCTGGTCCGACACCGGCCAGCACTTCACGATCTCCCGCGGCGGTTACCGCATGGAAGGCCGCCACGGCAGCCTCGACGCGCTGCGCAACGGCAACCAGATCGTGCGCGCCGCGCACTGCCCGGGCCAGAACGACAACGCGATCGGCATCGAGAACGAAGGCACGTACACCTCGGTCGAACCGCCGCAAGCGCAGTGGGATTCGCTGGCCGTCTTCATCGCCTACGTCTGCGAGCAGTACGGCATCCCCGTCGAGGAGATCAAGGGCCACCGCGACTACTACAACACCGAATGCCCGGGCGACAAGCTCTACGCGAAGCTGCCGCAGCTGCGTGCGGAAGTCGCCGGCCTGCTCGGCTGAACTCAGTGGAGCCAGCGCATCACTTCGCACAGCTCTTCGGCGTCGAGCCCGCCCAGTTCGTCGATCTCGCCGCGGCGCACGTCCATCAACGTCGTCGCCAGTTCCGCGCCGAAGGCCGATTTCAGCACGTCGTCGGCGACGAACGCGGCCACGGCCGCCTCCAGCGAGCGGGGGAGGCGCACCACTCCCGCGGCGGCGGCGTCCCCGGCCGACAACGTCGCCGGATCCACCTCCACCGGCTCCGGCAGCCGTGTCGCGGAATCGAGCCCCGCGATTCCCGCGAACAGCAAGGCGGCCACGACCAGATACGGGTTGGCCGTGAGATCAAAACATTTCACTTCGAAATTCGCGGCCGTGTCCCGTTTTCCCGCCGGGCCGCGCACCAACCGCAGCGGCGCTTCCCGGTTTTCCAGGCCCCACGCCGTGTACACCCCGGCCCAGTGGTGCGGTTCGAGCCGCAGGTAGCTCACCACCGACGGCGCCCCGACGGCCAGCAACGCCGGCAACCGCCCGAAAATCCCCGCGGCGAACGACTCGGCGACCTCGCTGAGCCCGAACACCCCGTCACCGCCGGCGCACAGGTTCCGCCCGCCCTCCCACAGGCTGCAGTGCACGTGTCCGCCGTTGCCCACGCCGCCGGGCGCGAACTTCGGCGTGAACGACGTCTTCAGCCCGTGGTTCAACCCCACCGCGCGGATCGTCTCCCGTGCCAGCACCGCGACGTCCGCCGCCCGCACAGGATCGTCGGCGGACACGGAAACCTCGAACTGCCCCGCCGCGTATTCCGGGTGCACCTGCTCGACCCCGAGGCGCTGACTGTCCAAAGCAGACACCAGATCCCGCACGTACGCCGACTGCGCGGCCAGTCGCGAATATCCGTACGCCGGCCCCGCCACCGGCGCCCCGCCCGGCCCGGCGACCACCCACTCGAGCTCGAATGCCATCCGCGCCGAATACCCGCGTTCGGCCAGCTTCGCCACCGCCGTCGCCGCCAGCGCCCGCGAGTCCTGCGGGTGCGGCCGGCCTTCCTGGTCGTAGCGCAGGGCCGGCGCCCACGCCCACCCCGGCTGCGCGGCGAGCACCGTGAGCGCGTCGAGGTCCGGGTGCAGCCGCAGGTCGCCGACGGGGCCGAGCGAGTACGCGCCGGACGTGATCGTGTCCGTGCACAGGAAGAAGTCGAACGAGTTCGACGCGCCCACGCCCCACGCCGCGACCTCGGCGAGCCGGCTCACCGGAACCGCCTTGACGCGCGAGATGCCGGAGTTGTCGACGAAGGTCAGCGCTACCAGCTCGACCTCCGAACGGCCCAGCCGCGCCGCCTCCTCGGCACCCCGCCTGGAAAGTTCAACCCGATCGAGCTGGCTCATCCTGCCCCCGCGATGTTCACTGTGTAGTTCACGCCGTCGTCCTCGGCGGCCGTGGAACCACCTGCTGCCTCCGGACGAAGGAGCGCATCGTGTCAGACATCGTCGAAACCCGTCCAGCGCTGCGGCGCACCCTGTCGGTGTGGCAGGCCGTGGGCCTGTCCGTCGCGCTCATGGCGCCGAGTATGGCCGCCAACATCAACCCCCAGCAGACCGCGGCCGCCGCCGGGCGCGCCGTGCCGCTGGCCTTCCTGCTCTCGGCCGCCGGCGTGCTGCTGGTCGCCTACGGCTTCGTCCGCCTCTGCCAGCACTACCACCACGCGGGCTCGGTCTACGCGTTCGTCGGCGCGACGCTCGGCCCGCGCGCCGGCGTGGTCTCCGGCATCGGGCTGCTCGGCACCTACACCTTCTACGCCGTGGTCACGAGCTCGGCCGCGGGCACGCTCGGCACGGCGTTCCTCACGCAGGTGGGGATCTGGCCGAACCCGCCGTGGTGGGGGCCGTTCGTGCTCACGGGCGTCGCGCTCGTCGGCAGCTGGCTGCTCGCGGTGGCGCCCGCGCGCCGCGGCACGTCGACGCTGCTGGCCGTGGAGGGCGCGACGATCGCGGTGATCCTCCTGGTCACCGCCGTGATCCTGGTCCGCCTGATCGCCGGCAACGCACCCAACGACGCCCACTTCACGATGTCCGTGTTCACCTTCACGCCGGACATCGGCCTGTCCGGCGTGTTCCTCGGCGCCGTGTTCGGCTTCCTGTCCTTCGCGGGCTTCGAAGCCGCCGCGACGCTCGGCGAGGAGACCCGCGACCCGCGCCGCAACATCCCGCGCGCCATCCTCGGCACGGCCATCTTCGGCGGCGCCTTCTTCGTGATCGTGACGGCCGTGGAGATGATGGCGTTCCGCTCCGACGCCCAGGCCTTCCACGACTCGCCCTCCCTGCTCGGCGACCTGGGCAGCACGTTCGTCGGCTCGTGGGCCGGCGACGTGATCAGCGTGGGCGCCGCGATCAGCGCGTTCGGCTGCTGCCTCGCCTGCGTGGTCGGCGGCTCGCGCCTGCTCTTCGCCCTGGGCCGCGACGCCTTCGACGGCCGCGGCATCGGCCGCACGTCCCCGAAGGGCACGCCGGTCACCGCGGTCACGGCTGTCGCCCTGGCGGCCGCGCTGATCATCGTCGTGTGCGCCGTCTTCTTCGGCGCGACGGCGGCGGACACCTTCGCGTGGTCGGGATCCATCGGCACGCTGATCCTGTTGGTCATCTACCTGCTGACCACCCTCGGCGCCATCCTGTTGCTCTTCGTGCGCCGCCGCATGCACGTCCCGTGGTGGCACTTGGTCTTCCCCCTCGGCGCGCTCGCGCTGCTGGGCTACACGGTGTACGTCAACGTCGTCCCCTACCCGACCGAAGGCCCGGCCCGCTGGTTCCCCGTCGCGGCGGGCGCGGTGCTCGTGCTGGCCGTGGTCTTGGTCCTCGCGGCGCCCGGCTTCGCCCGTAGGGTGGGGGAACGGCTGGGCGTCACCGAAGGAGGCCGATGAGCGAGGTGCTGGACTTCGTCGCGGAGGCGCCGCTGGTGGACCACCACTGCCACGGCGTCGTGACGGGCGAGGTGGAACGCGAGGGCTTCGAGCGGATGCTCACGGAGGCCGACACGGTGTCGCCGCTGGGGACGTCGCTGTTCGACTCGCTCATCGGGCTCGCCGTGCGCGAGCGGTGTGCGCCGGTGCTGGACCTGCCGAAGCACGCGCCGGCCGACGAGTACCTCGAACGGCGAGCGGAGCTGGGAGCCGAGGAGGTCAACCGGCGGTTCCTGCGAGGCACGGGGACCACCGACTTCCTGCTCGACGGCGGTTTCCAACCCGACGAGCTCACCGGCACCACCGAGTTCGCCCGCCTCGCCGGCGCCCGTGCCCACGACGTGGTGCGGCTCGAGCAGGTCGCCGAGGACGTGGTGCACGCCGGCACGACCGCGAGCCGGTTCGCCGCGGACTTCGGGGCGGAGCTGGAAAAACGGGCGAAGCACGCCGTCGGGGTGAAGTCGATCGCCGCGTACCGGGTGGGGCTGGAGCTCTCAGGTGAGCGGCCCGACGCCGTCGAGGTGGTCGACGCGGCCGGGCGGTGGCTCTCGCGCCTCGGGGCCGGGTTGGGGCTGCGCCTGGCCGACGAGGTGCTGCACCGCCACCTCGTCTGGGCCGGGATCGACCTCGGGCTGCCCGTGCAGTTCCACGTGGGTTACGGCGATTCCGACGTGGACCTGCACCGGTGCGATCCTTTGCTGCTCACCGGATTACTGCGGGCCACGCGCGAGACGGGCGTGCCGATCCTGCTGCTGCACAACTACCCGTTCCATCGCAACGCCGCCTACCTCGCGCAGGTCTTCGAGCACGTCTTCGTGGACACGGGTCTCATCACGCACAACGCCGGCTTCCGCGCGCCGGCGATCCTGGCCGAGACGCTGGAGCTCGTGCCGTTCGGCAAGCTGCTGTTCTCGACCGACGCGTTCGGCCTCGCGGAGCTCTACCACCTCGGCACAACCCTGTTCCGCCAAGGACTTTCCGACTTCCTGCGGTCCGCTTTGGCCGCCGAGGCGCTGTCCGAAGTGGACGCACAGCGCCTGGTCCGCCTGGCCGGCCACGAGAACGCGACCCGGATCTACCGCCTGGAGTCCCGATGACCGACCTGGCCGCGCGCTGGCGTGCCGCCCTGGCCGACGAGCTGCCCGATGCCGTCGAGCTGCGCCACCGGCTCCACGCCGACCCGCGCGCGTCCGGCGACGAGGAGGACACCGCGCGCCTGGCGGCCGCCGCGCTGGGCGCCGGCGAAGGCGTGGGCGTCGCCAAGACGGGACGCCTGGTCGAGCTGCCCGGCGAGCACGCCGGCCCCGCAGTCGCGCTGCGAGCGGAGCTGGACGGGTTGCCGATCGTCGAGCGCACGGGTGTGGCGTGGGCCTCGGACTCCGGACTGATGCACGCATGCGGCCACGACGTGCACCTGGCCGCGCTGGTCGCCGTCTGCCGCGCGGCGCGGCGCGTGGGTGTGCCGCGGCGGCTGGTCGCGGTGCTGCAGCCGCGCGAGGAGACGGCGCCTTCGGGCGCGCTGGACATCGTCGAGTCGGGGGTACTGGAGGAGTTCGGCGTCGAAACCGTCATCGGCGCCCACGTGCAGCCGAGGCTGGCGCACAACGTCGTCTCGGCCGCGCCCGGGCCGGTGAACGCGTCGACCGACGAGTTCGAGGTCGTGCTCCACGGCCAGGGGGGCCACGCGGGTTACCCGCAGCTCGTGCGCGACCCGGTGCTCGCGCTGAGCCAGCTCGTGGTGAGCCTGCAGCAGCTCGCGAGCCGCCGAATCGACCCCGTGCACGGCGCCGTCTGCACGGTCGGGCGCATCCACGCCGGCACGGCCGCCAACATCGTCCCCAACACCGCGACCGCGCTCGGCTCGCTGCGGCTCATGCGCGCGACCGACCGCGTGCACGCACTGGAGGTGCTGGCCGAGATCGTGCACTCCACCGCTCGTGCGTACGGCTGCACCGCCGACCTGCAGATCAGCCCGTGCGAGCCCGTGCTGGTCAACGACCCGGCGCTGGCGGCGGCCGCCCAGACCTGGCTGCTCGACGGCGGCGCCGACGTCGACGTCGACTTCCGCTCCTTCGGCGCCGACGACTTCGCCCACTACTGCGGCACCGGCACCCGCGGGCTGATGCTGTTCGTCGGCCTCGGCGACACCGCGGGCGCGCCCAGCCTGCACGACGAGGTGTTCCTGCCCGAGGACGCCGCCGTCGGCCAGGTCGCGCGGGCCCTGATGGCCGGATACCTCGCCGCTCTGCAGCCGGGTGGCTACGAGTAGTCATCGTCGCGACCGGACCGTGACCGGTCCTTCACGAACCCTTCGGCGGCGCCCTCACCACACCGGAGCATTGACGCGCTACGGTGACCGCGTGTATTCCGCCTCGGCAGCCTTCCTGGCCACGATCCCGAGCCCCGACCGCGGTGTGTGGCACCTGGGGTTCATCCCGATCCGTGCCTACGCACTGTGCATCATCGCCGGCATCATCGTGGCGATCTGGTGGGGAGAGCGCAGGTGGGCCGCGCGCGGGGGCACCAAGGGGACCGTGATCGATGTCGCGGTGTTCGCCGTGCCGTTCGGCCTCGTCGGCGGCCGCCTCTACCACGTGATCACCGACCCCGAGCTGTACTTCACGGCCGGCAAGAACCCGTGGAACGCCTTCGCCATCTGGGACGGCGGCCTCGGCATCTGGGGCGCCATCGCCCTCGGTGGCGTCGGCGCCCTGATCGCCTGCCGCCGCAAGGGCATCCCGCTGCCGGCGCTGGCCGACGCGCTCGCCCCCGGCATCGTCACGGCGCAGGCCATCGGCCGCATCGGCAACTACTTCAACCAGGAGCTCTACGGCGCGCACACCGACCTGCCGTGGGGCCTGGAGATCTACCAGCGCACCGACCCGGCGACCGGCTTGCCCGACCCCCTCACGGGCATCGCCACCGGCCACATCCCGCTGCCGGACAGCCCAGTGCACCCGACCTTCCTGTACGAGCTGATCTGGAACCTGCTCGTCGCCCTCGTCGTGGTCTGGGCCGACCGCCGCTTCAAGCTCGGCCACGGCCGCGCATTCGCCCTGTACGTGGCCGGCTACACACTCGGCCGCTGCTGGATCGAACTCATGCGCACCGACACGGCCAACCACATCCTCGGCCTGCGCGTGAACGTCTGGGTCGCGATCCTCGTGTTCCTGGGCGCGGTGGCCTTCATGATCGTGGCGAAGAAGAAGGGGCCGCGCGAGCTCCCCGAGACGCTGCGCAGCCGCGGGGACGAACGTGACGCGGTTGCGGAGCCTTCGGCAGCTTCGGACGCTACGGAAGTGGGCGAGTCTTCCTCGTCGGAGTCTGCTTCGGACACCGCCGCCTCACCGTCCGAAGCCGACACGGACAGCCGCGACGAAATCACGGTCGACGCCGGGTCCGCGTCCTCCGGCTCGGATTCGGACAAGCCCGAGAAGTCCTGACCCCCCGGTTTTTCACCACGCACGAGGTCCCCGGCTCGAAGTCGAGCCGGGGACCTCGTGAGTTGCGGGGTCAGCCGAGCGGGGAGCCGCCGAAGTAGTCGTCGTCTCCGGTGGAGCGGTCTTCGCCGCGGGGGCGGCGCGGGGAGGGCGGGTCCTGGCGCTTCGGGGTGCGGCGGTCGGCGAGGGGGTTGGTGAACTCGTCGTCGTCCGGGGTGGTGAAGCGGTGGCGCGGGTCCTCGTGCCGGGGTGCGGCGTGCCGGCCCTGGTCCGGCGCGGGCGAAGGCGGCGAATGCGGAGCCGGAGGCGCGGGCGGTGCCGGCGGCTTGCGGTCGGCCAGCGGGTCGGCGAAGTCGTCGTCCGGCGGGGGAGCGCTGTGGCGGCCGGGCGGCGGCGGAGCCGGGCTCGACGGTGAAGCGCTGCTCGCCAGCGGGTTGTCCGTCGAGAAGCCCTTCGGCTCCTCCGCGGCGGCCGGGTAGGTCGAGCGGTTCGAGTCGGCGAGGAAGTCGCGCGAGCCCGTGCGCGCTTCGAGCACCTCCTCGGGAGAAAGGCCCTCCTGCATCTCCTCGTACATGTCCTTCGCGTCGCCGAGCTTGGCGTCGGCCAGGGCGCGCACCTCGGGGTCGGCGAAGGCCTTCCCGGACGCGACGTCCTTCCACGTCAGCTCGCCGGCGTCGACCTTGCGCTTGACCAGGCGCAGCGCGGCCGGGGCGTTGGGCTTCGAGGCGGCGGTCTTGAGCGCCTCGACGCGTTCGGGGGTGTCGGTCTGCGGCAGCGGCTTCAGGCGGATCTTCTCGAGGTCCTTCAGCAGCTGCCGCGACTTGCTCACGGTGCTGTCGAGCGCCGATTCCGCCTCGCGGATCTCCGGCGTCTTCCACGCGTCCTGCGCGGGGGTGGGCCGTGACATGACGGCGGGTCCTCTCAGTCGTCGATGCGGCCGCTGATCCGGCCGCTGCCGGAGTGCGCCGGGGTCCGGCT
Source organism: Amycolatopsis sp. NPDC051372 (assembly GCF_040682095.1). Lineage (NCBI taxonomy): Bacteria > Bacillati > Actinomycetota > Actinomycetes > Pseudonocardiales > Pseudonocardiaceae > Amycolatopsis > Amycolatopsis sp. NPDC051372. Next base: position 90,344 of record NZ_JBFBAF010000015.1, on the reverse strand, counting down.
GCTCTTGCGGCTGTCCCAGTAGTCCTTGTTGTCCTCGTGGTTGCCGCGGGACTCCTCGACGCCGTCCTTCACGGAGTCCTTGATGTCGCCCACGTCGCCGGCGATGCCGGAGGCGTTGTCCTTGATGTCGCCGACGTCGCCCGCGATGCCCTTGCCGATGTCGATCACGTCGGAGACGCTGCCGACGTCCTTGATCTTCGCCAGCTGCGACCCGATGTCCTTCACCGAGTTCCACAGGTCGCCGACCTTCTGCACGATGTCCTTGATCATGTCGATGATCGAGATCAACGCGTTGATGAGCGGCAGGATCTCCGACAGCCCGGTGATCGCGTCGGCGATCCACCCCGCGATCGGCACACACGCCTCGGCCGCCATCACCAGCAGCCGGTCGATCAGGCTCTTCAACAGGTCGAGCGCCTTGGCCGCCAGCTTCTGCGACGTGTCCGACAGCAGCTCGAACCCCTTGGCGATCAGCTCCGCGATCCCGGCCTCCGCGGCCAGCCCCGCGCGCCACCCGAGGTCCACGTACGCCTTGTGCGCCAGCGACGCCGGGCCCGACCAGCTGTCGCCGAGGATCTTCTCGTTGCCCACCATCACGGTCGAGAACGCCTTCATCGCCTCGGCGATGTTGCGCCACGCCTCGGCGTCGGCGGAGATCTTCGAGAAGTCACCCGTGATCGGCTCGATGAACATCTGCGTGAGCGTCTGGCCGGTGATCTGCTGGAAGATCCACTCGACCGCCATGACCTCCACGCCGGCTTCCTTGACGAGGTCCTGGATGTCCTCGCCGGACGTGTCCTCGGGCGGCTGGAGCTGTTCGCTGATCGAGCTGCCCTCGTCGAACCCGCTCGGCGACGTCGTCGGCGCGGCGCCGGGATCCCCGCCGGACGACGACGGCGAATCGCCCCCGTCGTCGGAGTCATCGGAGTCGTCGTCATCGTCCGAGTCGTCGTCCTCGGGCTTGTCGGAATCGTCCTCGTCGTCCTTCTTCTTTTTCTCGTCCTTGTCCTCGTCGCCCTTGTTCTTGCCGTCCTCGTCCTCGCCCTGCCCGGGGCGCTTGCGCTCGTCGCCCTCGTCCTGACCGGGCCGGTTCGGGTTGCGCGGGTCGTTCGGCGGGTGCCCCTGTGACGGCACGCCAGGCGCCGGGGTGCCGGGGGTGTGCTGCTGCGGCGGCGAACCCGGCCGGTTCGGCGGCGTGTTCGGATGCTGCGGCGGTGTGTTCGGGTGCCCTTGCTGGGGCGTGGCAGGGTGCGTCGGCGTGTGGTGCGTCGTTCCGCCGGACCCGCCCGGGTGGCTGTGCCTGGCCATGTCGTTCCCCCTCGGTGGTGGTCGGAGTCAGTGGTGGGTGGTCATTTCGCGCCGACCTCGTCGATCGCGATGCCGAACTCCTTGAGGACCGCGGCGACCTGGCCGTCGTGGTGGTCGTAGGAGTCGGCGGCGGAGCGGACGCCCTGGCTCAGCGAGGTGAGCCGGTTGTCGCCGAAGTCGAGGGTGCTGCCGTAGAGGTTGCCCACCAGGTCCACCACGGGCTGCAGCAACGCGAACAGGCCGGTGAAGCCCGACTTGTCGCACGCGGTGGTGCGCATGTAGTCCTTGATCTTGCCGACCTGGGCGTGCAGCCCGTCGACGACGTCCGCGTACTCGCGCATGACGTCAGTGTGTACGTCGAAGTCCGACACCGATTCCCTCCCCGTGATCGTCGGTCGACGAACACTATGGCAGGAAGTGATCACCCAGCGTGGGGTGTTTCGGGAAATCCACCGGTTGGGAATTCGAAACCCGACAAATCAGACAAGAGTCCACAAAGGACGATCAGAGGTCCGGTAGTCCGAGCTCGAGGTTCGGCGCCTGGAGCCCACCGTCCACTTCGAGCACCTTGCCCGTCACGTATGCGCCGGCCGGCGAAGCCAGGTACAGCACCGCCGAAGCCACGTCGTCGGCGGAACCGATGCGCTGCAACGGGGTCGCATTCTCCATCTTCACGCGGATCTCTTCGTTGCCCGCCACCAATTCCAGCGCCGACGTGAGCACTGAACCGACGCAGATGGCGTTCACGCGCACCTTCGGTGCGAGGTCCACGGCGGCCAGCCGCGTGTAGTGCGACAGCGCGGCCTTCGCCGTGCCGTAGGCGAGAAAGCCGCGGCCCTGCACGCGGCCCATGATCGACGAGATGTTGACCACCGCGCCGCCGCTTTCGAGCAGTGCCGGGGTCGCGGCCACGGTCAGCGCGTGGGCGGTCGCGACGTTGAACCGGAACGCTTCTTCGAGGAAGTCCGTCGTCGACTCGGTGAACGGCCTCGGGTACGTGCCGCCGACGTTGTTGACGACGATGTCAAGCCGTCCGAAAGCGTCCAGGGCTTCCGAAGCCAGCGCTCCGGCTGCCGCCGGGTCCGACAGGTCGGCGGCCACCACGTGCGCGCGGCGCCCGGCCGCGGTCATGAGGGCGGCCACCTCGTTCAGCTGTGACTCGGTGCGCGAGGCGATGACCACGTCGGCGCCCGCCTCGGCGAGTGCCACGGCGGTGGCCGCGCCGATGCCTCGACCGGCACCGGTGACCACCGCGACCCGGTCCGTGACGCGGAACCGATCGAGGATCATGCGGCGGACGCTAACACGTTTCACCGGCGAGCGGCATCGGTCACACGAGTGGCCCGCCGGCTCGGCAAGACCCCAGGAAAACGGCCGGAAACGGCTGTGTCAGGCCGGATGCGTAAAAGCCCGGTTACACTTGACGGCAACCGCCCAGATCCGATAGTTAGCTAAGCGAACGACCTGGGTGTCATCAGGAACTACGTCGTTCCACGCAGCCAGATCGTTACCGTTCACCGCCGTCCGGGGTGCTCTGAGGTGCTGCTCCGGTGTTTCCCAGGTGTTAAAGTCGCGCTAACAAGCGGGCCATCGTCGTCCCGTGCGCTTCCCACGGCCGGTCCGCCGGCCTCGCACGTAGACGACGAAGGAGGTCCCTTTTCCATGATCTTCTCCGCCATTCCCGGCAAGCAGGGTCTCTACGACCCGGCGACCGAACTGGACTCCTGCGGTGTGGCCATGGTGGCCGACATCAAAGGGCGCCGCTCCCACGGCATCGTCGCCGACGGGCTGACCGCGCTGGCGAACCTCGAGCACCGCGGCGCCGCGGGCGCCGAACCCACGAGTGGTGACGGCGCGGGCATCCTGCTGCAGCTGCCCGACGAGCTGCTGCGCGCCGAAGCCGGCTTCGCCCTGCCTCGAGCGGGTGCCTACGCGGCCGGAATCGCCTTCCTGCCCGGCGACGCCGAGCAGCGCCGCAAGGCCGTCGGGCTGGCCGAACGCATCGCCGCCGAGGAGGGCCTCGACGTCCTCGGCTGGCGCGAGGTCCCCGTCGACGTGGACCGGGCCGGAATCGGTCCCACGGCGCGTTCGGTGATGCCGCACTTCGCCATGCTGTTCGTCGCGTCGCCGGGCGGGGAAGCCGGGCTGGAGCTCGAACGGCTGGCCTTCTGCCTGCGCAAGCGCGTGGAGCACGAGAGCGCGGCCTCGGACTGCGGCACGTACTTCCCGTCGCTGTCGGCGCGCACGATCGTCTACAAAGGCATGCTCACCACCGCGCAGCTGCCCGCGTTCTTCACCGACCTCACCGACGAGCGGCTCGAGAGCGCGATCGCCCTGGTGCACTCGCGGTTCTCCACCAACACGTTCCCGTCGTGGCCGCTCGCGCACCCGTTCCGGTTCGTGGCGCACAACGGCGAGATCAACACCGTGCGCGGCAACCGCAACCGCATGCGCGCCCGCGAGGCGCTGCTGGAATCCGACCTGATCCCGGGCGACCTCACGCGGCTGTACCCGATCTGCTCGCCCGAAGCGTCGGACTCGGCCTCGTTCGACGAGGTGCTGGAGCTGCTGCACCTCGGCGGCCGGTCGCTGCCGCACGCGGTGCTGATGATGATCCCGGAGGCGTGGGAAAACCACGCGACGATGGATCCGGCACGGCGCGCGTTCTACCAGTTCCACGCGAGCCTGATCGAGCCGTGGGACGGCCCGGCCTGTGTCACGTTCACCGACGGCACACTCGTAGGCGCGGTCCTCGACCGCAACGGCCTGCGGCCGGCGCGCTGGTGGCAGACGGTCGACGGCCGCGTGGTTCTCGCCAGCGAGGCCGGCGTGCTCGACGTGGCCCCCGGCGACGTCGTGGCGAAGGGCCGACTCAAGCCGGGCCGGATGTTCCTAGTGGACACCGAGGCCGGCCGGATCGTCTCCGACGACGAGGTGAAGTCGGCGCTGGCCGCGGAACAACCGTACGAGGGCTGGCTGCACGCCGGGCTGCTGAAGCTGGCCGAGCTGCCCGACCGCGACCACGTGGTGCAGAGCCACGACTCCGTGCTGCGCCGCCAGCTCGCCTTCGGCTACACCGATGAAGAGCTCAAGATCCTGCTGGCGCCGATGGCCGCCAAGGGTGCCGAGCCGCTCGGTTCGATGGGCACCGACACCCCGGTCGCCGTGCTGTCGAAGCGTTCGCGGCTGCTGTACGAGTATTTCAAGCAAAACTTCGCGCAGGTCACCAACCCACCGCTCGACGCGATCCGCGAAGAGCTCGTGACCTCGATGGCGCGCATCATGGGCCCGGAGCGCAACCTGCTCGCGCCCGGCCCCGCGTCGTGCCGGCACCTGAACCTGCCGTACCCCGTCATCGACAACGACGAGCTCGCCAAGCTCATCCACATCAACGACGACGGCGACCTGCCGGGCTTCGCTTGCAGTGTCCTTTCCGGACTGTATGAAGTGGACGGCGGCGCCGAGGCGCTGGCCGCCGCGATCGAGCGAGTACGCCGTGAGGCGTCGGAGGCGATCGCCGCCGGGGCGCGCACGCTCGTGCTGTCCGACCGCGACTCCGACCACCGGATGGCGCCGATCCCGTCGCTGCTGCTGGTCTCCGCCGTGCACCACCACCTGGTGCGTACCAAGGAACGCCTGCGCGTCGCGCTCGTCGTGGAGACGGGCGACGCGCGCGAGGTGCACCACATCGCCGTGCTGCTGGGCTACGGTGCCGCCGCGGTGAACCCGTACCTCGCGTTCGAGACGATCGAGGACATGATCGCCCAGGGCGCGGTCACGGGGATCGAGCCGGGCAAGGCGATCCGCAACTACGTGCAGGCGCTCGTGAAGGGCGTCCTGAAGATCATGTCGAAGATGGGCATCTCCACCGTCGGCGCATACACGGCGGCGCAGGTGTTCGAATCGCTCGGCCTGAGCCAGGACCTGCTCGACGAGTACTTCACCGGCACGTCGTCGAAGCTCGGCGGCGTGGGGCTGGACGTGCTGGCCGAGGAGGTCGCGGTGCGCCACCGCCGCGCCTACCCGGACAACCCGACCGACCGCGTCCACCGTGGACTCGACACCGGCGGCGAGTACGCCTACCGCCGGGAGGGCGAGCTGCACCTGTTCACGCCGGAGACGGTGTTCCTGCTGCAGCACGCGTCGAAGACCGGGCGTGAAGAGGTCTACCGCAAATACACCGAAGAGGTGCACCGGCTCTATCGCGAGGGCGGCGCGCTGCGCGGGCTGTTCAAATTCCGCGACAGCGCGCGCGAGCCCGTGCCGCTCGACGAGGTGGAGCCCGCCGAGGCGATCCTCAAGCGCTTCAACACCGGCGCCATGTCCTACGGCTCGATCTCGGCCGAGGCCCACGAGACGCTCGCCATCGCCATGAACCGCATCGGCGGCCGCTCCAACACCGGTGAAGGCGGCGAGGACCCGGAGCGCCTCTACGACTCCGAGCGCCGCAGCGCGATCAAGCAGGTCGCGAGCGGCCGCTTCGGCGTCACGAGCGAGTACCTGGTCAACTCCAGCGACATCCAGATCAAGATGGCGCAGGGTGCGAAGCCCGGCGAAGGCGGCCAGCTGCCACCGAACAAGGTGTACCCGTGGATCGCGCGCACGCGGCACTCGACGCCCGGCGTCGGGCTGATCTCGCCGCCGCCGCACCACGACATCTACTCCATCGAGGACCTGGCACAGCTGATCCACGACCTCAAGAACGCCAACGAGCAGGCCCGCGTCCACGTGAAGCTGGTGTCCTCGCTCGGGGTCGGCACGGTCGCGGCCGGCGTTTCCAAGGCCCACGCCGACGTGGTGCTCATCTCCGGGCACGACGGCGGCACCGGCGCCTCGCCGATGAACTCGCTCAAGCACGCCGGCACGCCGTGGGAGATCGGCCTCGCCGAGACCCAGCAGACGTTGCTGCTCAACGGTTTGCGCGACCGCATCACCGTGCAGGTCGACGGCGCCATGAAGACCGGGCGCGACGTGGTGATCGCGGCGCTGCTCGGCGCCGAGGAGTACGGATTCGCGACGGCCCCCCTCGTCGTCGCGGGCTGCGTGATGATGCGCGTGTGCCACCTCGACACCTGCCCGGTCGGCGTCGCGACGCAGAGCCCCGAGCTGCGCAAGCGGTACACCGGCCAGGTCGAGCACGTCGTGAAGTTCTTCGAGTTCGTGGCCGAGGAGGTCCGGGAAACGCTGGCGCAGCTGGGTTTCCGCACGCTCGACGAGGCCATCGGGCACGCCGAGGTGCTCGACACGGCCGAGGCGCAGGCGCACTGGAAGGCGGCCGGGCTCGACCTGAAGCCGATCTTCGAGGTCCCGACCGAGACGCCGTACGGCGGGGCGAAGCGGCGCGTACGAGCGCAGGACCACGGCCTGGAGCACGCCCTGGACCGCACGCTCATCCAGCTCGCCGAGGCGGCGCTGGAAGACGCGCACCCGGTGCGCCTCGAGCTGCCGGTGCGCAACGTGAACCGCACCGTCGGCACGCTGCTCGGGTCGGAGATCACCCGCCGCTACGGCGGTGAAGGCCTGCCCGAGGACACGATCCACGTGCTGCTCACCGGTTCGGCCGGGCAGTCGCTGGGCGCGTTCCTCCCGCGCGGCATCACACTCGACATGGTCGGCGACGCCAACGACTACGTCGGCAAGGGTCTCTCCGGCGGCCGCATCATCGTGCGGCCCGACCCGGACGCCGTCTTCGCCGCCGAGCGCCAGACGATCGCGGGCAACACGCTCGCGTACGGCGCCACGGCGGGCGAGATGTTCCTGCGGGGCCAGGTGGGCGAACGCTTCTGCGTGCGCAACTCCGGCGCCACGGTCGTCGCCGAGGGCGTCGGCGACCACGCCTTCGAGTACATGACCGGCGGCCGGGCCGTGGTGCTCGGCCCGACGGGCCGCAACCTCGCGGCCGGCATGTCCGGCGGCACCGCGTATGTGCTCGACCTCGACCGCGCCAAGGTCAACGGTGACATGGTGGATCTGTCCGTGCCGGGTTCCGAGGACCTGGCGTGGCTCAAGCAGATCGTGCAGCAGCACCACGACCTGACGCGCTCGGCGGTGGCCGCGTCGCTCCTCGGCGACTGGACGCGGCGTTCGGCGGCCTTCACCAAGGTGATGCCGCGCGACTACCAGCGGGTCCTCGACGCGGCGAAGGCAGCTCGCGCTGACGGCCGCGACGTCGACGAAGCGATCATGGAGGCCGCTCGTGGCTGATCATCGTGCAACTGGCCACGACGGCCGACTGGGTGCGGGTATCCCGCGGGAAACAGAGGCCGCTCGTGGCTGACCCGACGGGTTTCATGAAGTACCGGCGCGAAGAGCCGAAGAAGAGGTCCAAAGAGGACCGTCTCGCTTCCTGGGGCGAGGTCTACGCCGACGTCGAACCGGCGGAGCGCAACGAAACCGTGCGCACGCAGGCCTCGCGCTGCATGGACTGCGGTATCCCGTTCTGTCACTCCGGCGGCTCGGGTTGCCCGCTCGGCAACCTGATCCCGGAGTGGAACGACCTCGTCCGCCGCGGCGACTGGGCCGCGGCGAGCGACCGGCTGCACGCCACCAACAACTTCCCCGAGTTCACCGGCAAGCTGTGCCCGGCGCCGTGCGAGGCCGGCTGCGTGCTGGCGATCTCGCCGCTGTCGGGCGGGCCGGTGGCCATCAAGCGGGTGGAGGCGACGATCGCCGACCAGTCGTGGGAATCCGGGTACGTGCAGCCGCAGGTGTCGGAGGTGTCCTCGGGCCGCCGCGTCGCCGTGGTCGGCTCCGGGCCGGCCGGGCTCGCCGCCGCGCAGCAGCTCACCCGCGCGGGCCACGAGGTCACGGTGTTCGAGCGCGACGACCGCCTCGGCGGCCTGCTGCGCTACGGCATCCCCGAGTTCAAGATGGAGAAGAAGGTCCTCGACCGGCGCCTCGCGCAGCTGCGCAAGGAAGGCACGCGGTTCGTCACCGGCTGCGAGGTCGGCGTGGACCTGACGGTGGAGGACCTGCGCGAGCAGTACGACGCCGTGGTGCTTGCCGTGGGCGCGCTGCGCGGTCGCGACGACCAGACCACGCCGGGCCGGGAGCTGCGCGGTATCCACCTCGCGATGGAGCACCTCGTGCCCGCCAATCGGTTCGTGGAGGGCGACGGCCCGTCGCCGATCGACGCGGCCGGCAAGCACGTGGTCGTGATCGGCGGTGGAGACACCGGCGCCGACTCCTACGGCACGGCCACCCGTCAGGGCGCGCTGTCGGTGACGCAGCTGGACCAGTACCCCGTGCCGCCGACGAGCCGCGACGACGACCGCTCGCCGTGGCCGACGTGGCCCTACATCCTGCGCACCTACCCGGCGCACGAGGAGGCCGGCGAGCGCAAGTTCGCCGTGGCCGTGAAGCGGTTCGTCGACGATGGCGCCGGCCAGGTCAAGGCCCTTGAGCTGCAGCAGGTCCGCGTGGTGAAGGACCCGGAGACGGGCCGGCGCGAGGTCGTGCCGACCAGCGACGAGGTCGAGGTGCTGCCCGCCGACCTGGTGCTGCTGGCGATCGGCTTCGAGGGCGTGGAGCGGATGCCGCTGCTCGACGGTCTCGGCCTTTCCCTGACGCGGCGCGGCACTTTGTCGTGCGGCGCCGACTGGCAGACCGCGACGCCGGGCGTGTTCGTCTGCGGCGACGCCCACCGCGGCGCGTCGCTGGTGGTGTGGGCCATCGCCGAGGGGCGATCCGTGGCCAACGCCGTGGACGCGTTCCTCATGGGCGACTCGGACCTGCCGTCCCCGGTGCACCCGACGGCGTTGCCGCTCGCGGTGGTCTGACCCGCCGTTCTCCGGGCCCACGTTCTGCGGGCCCCACGTTCGGCAGGCCCCCAGCGCAATGGCGCGCTGGGGGCCTGTTTTTCACCGGCGCCCTCGCGCGGGTGAACTTCCCGGCACACACGGTGGTTTCCGCTGACCGTCGAGAGTGGACCGGTCACCGGGAGCGGCAGTTCGCGCTCTGTGGTGTCGTTTTTTCGCACTCCCCCTTTATTCGGTTTTTCAAGCCGAGACTTTTGGTGTCGTGAGCGCCGCGTCGACCGGTTCGAAGACCGTGGCCATGGGCCTGAGCAGCCCCGCGGCACCTGACCATCCACGACGGCAAGGTGAAGCAGGTCGGCCGCGGCAAGATCAGCGTGCTGGCCGTGTTCCCGGTCAAGATGGCGCCCGCGCCGCCCGCGCTGGGTCTGCCGCCGGGTACGAAGGTCCCGATGCAGTCCGTGCCGACGTCCGTGGTCGTGGGTCCCGACGGCGCGCTGTACGTGTCCGAGCTCAGCAGCGTCGGCGTGGGCGTCGGCGTCGCGCGCGTCAGGCGCGTCGTGCCGGGTCGCTCGCCGACGATCTACGCCGATGGTCTCATCGCGCTCACCGACCTGGCGTTCGACCGCAAAGGCCGGCTGCTCGTGGTGACCTTCGCCGAGGACGGCATCGCCGCGCCGCCCTCGGACGGCGTGCTGACGCGGATCGAGAAGAACGGCAAGAAGACCGTGCTCGCGTCCGCCGGACTGGCCCAGGCCACCGGCCTGGCGATCGACGGCGACGACGTGTACATCGTCAACCACGGCACGTCGCCGGGTACCGGCAAGCCATCCGGCTCGATCGAGAAGCTGACGGTGCGCAATTGAGGCCCGGCTCCGGGCGGACGGGTCCCCCTTCTCCGGCGCCCGCCCTCGGCGGCGAGCGAAACGTGAAGCAGATTTCTCGCCGCGGCGGCCCTTCGCGCTGTACCTGCCCGGACGAACCGGACGTGTGACCCGCACCGCCCTCCCGGAACCGCGCGGGCGGCGAACCTTATCCTGGGAGCCGTGAACTGGACAGTGGACGTTCCCGTCGACACGCTTCCCGAGCTCCCGCCGCTTCCGCCCGAGCTGCGTTCGCGCCTCGACGCGGCCCTGGCCCTGCCCGCCGCCCAGCAGCCCGAGTGGCCTGACGTCGAGCTGGCCAAGCGCGTCCGGGGCGTGCTGGAGAGCGTGCCGCCGATCACCGTGCCCGCCGAGATCGACCGGCTGCAGAGCCGGCTCGCGATGGTCGCGCGCGGCGAGGCCTTCCTGCTGCAGGGCGGCGACTGCGCCGAGACGTTCGAGTCCAACACCGAGCCCCACATCCGCGCCAACCTGCGCACGTTGCTGCAGATGGCGGTGGTCCTCACCTACGGCGCGAGCCTGCCCGTGGTGAAGATGGGCCGCATCGCCGGCCAGTACGCCAAGCCCCGTTCGGCGGCCACCGACGCGCTGGGCCTGCCCGTGTACCGCGGCGACATCATCAACTCGCTGGTGCCCAAGCCCGAGCTGCGCGTGCCCGACCCGGGCCGCATGATCCGCGCGTACGCCAACGCGGGTGCCGCCATGAACCTGGTCCGCGCCCTCACCGGCGCCGGCATGGCCGACCTGCACCAGGTGCACGACTGGAACAAGGACTTCGTGTCGGCCTCCCCGGCGGCGCAGCGCTTCGAGGCGCTGGCCAACGAGATCGACCGCGGCCTGCGGTTCATGAATGCCTGCGGCGTCACCGACACGTCGCTGCAGTCGACCGAGATCTTCGCCAGCCACGAGGCCCTGCTGCTCGACTACGAGCGCGCCCTGCTGCGCCTGGACAACGCCGACGCGGCCAACCCCAAGCTGTACAACCTGTCCTCGCACTTCCTCTGGATCGGCGAGCGCACCCGCCAGCTCGACGGCGCGCACATCGCATTCGCGGAGCTGCTGTCCAACCCGATCGGCCTCAAGATCGGCCCCACGACCACGCCCGAGCAGGCGCTGGAGTACGTCGAGCGCCTCGACCCGCGCCACGAAGAAGGCCGGCTCACGCTCATCTCCCGCATGGGCAACGGCAAGGTCCGCGAGGTGCTGCCCGCGATCGTCGAGAAGGTCGAGGCCTCGGGCCACAAGGTCATCTGGCAGTGCGACCCGATGCACGGCAACACGCACGAGTCGTCCACCGGCTACAAGACCCGCCACTTCGACCGCATCGTCGATGAGGTGCAGGGCTTCTTCGAGGTGCACCACAAGCTCGGCACCTACCCGGGCGGCATCCACGTGGAACTCACGGGCGAAGACGTCACCGAATGCCTCGGCGGCGCCCAGGAGATCTCCGACGTCGACCTCTCCGGCCGCTACGAAACCGCCTGCGACCCGCGGCTGAACACGCAGCAGTCGCTCGAGCTGGCGTTCCTCGTGGCGGAGATGCTGCGGGGCTGAGTCCCTAAACGGTGTTCAACAGCGCCGCGGTGGACTTCAGGACCGCGTCGCGCAGGCCGCCGAGGTCAGGGACGGCCTCGGCGTTCGCCTGGAGTCCGATGTGGACGCCGTCGCGGTAGGTGGCGACGGCGATGCCCACGGCGTGGCGCGGGGCCAGCGGCACGAACGGGTACACCTGCGCCAGCGGCGCGCCCGCGAGGGTGAGGCGGGCGGCCGGCAGCGGCACGGTGGTCACGACCAGGTCGAACAGCAGCGGCGCGGCCAGCCCGGCCGTTTTCGTGCCGAGGCGGTGCAGGACCGTGGGAACGCGGTCGGCGAGCAGCGGAAACGCGCCGGCGCCGCGGGCCGGGCCGCCGGCCTTGTTACGGGTCATCGCGCGGCGCACCAGGTTCAGGCGCTCGACGGGGTCGTCCTCGCCGATCGGCAGGTCGCACAGGTAGCCGGACAGTTTGTTGCCGCCGACCTGGCCCCCCGACCGGCCGCGCACGCTCACCGGGATCAGGGCCCGCAGCGTGCGCCCGTCGGCGCGTTTGCCGCGGTTGACCAGCCACTCGCGCAGCGCCCCGGCCAGCACGGCGAGCACGACGTCGTTGCCGGTGCCGCCGTGCGCGCGGCGAATGCGGCGGATGTCGGCGGTGGGCAGCCGCACGAACCCCAGGCGACGCTCGGCCGACGCGGGCGCCGACACGGGTGACAGGAGCGGCCGCGCCGCGCGGACGAGCGAGGTCGCGATCCCGGCCGTCTCCCCGGCGTGCGCGAGGGTGCCTTTCACGCTGTCTTTCACGCTGTGCAGCGCCGAACGCGGCCGCGGGATCGGCGCCGGCCCGGACGCGCGGGCGAGGGTGCGGTCCGCGACGGCCAGGCCGTCGAGCAGGCCGACGGTCACCGCGTACGCGCCTTCACCGTCGGTGAGGGCGTGGTGCAACTTGAGCAGCACCGCGAAACCACCCTGGGGCAGCCCGGTCACCACGGTCAGATCCCACAACGGACGGCTTGTGTCGAGCGGCTCGGCGATCCACCGCGCGGCGAAGTCCGTGAGCGGATCGGGGTCGTACAGCGTGCTCAGCTCGTGGTGGTGGATGTGTTGCGCCGCAACAAAATCCGGATCATCCGACCAAGTCGCGGAACCGGGCGGAAACAGCTCGGTCCGCGTTTTTCGGCGCAGCTGCGGCATTTTCTCCGCGCGCGACACCAGCAGCGCCGCGAGCTCCGCGCCGTCGGCTCGCCCGCGAGAGGTGAACACCAGTACCGCACCCATGTGCATTGGCGCGGTTTCGCTTTCCAGGCACAGGAACGCGACGTCGAGCGGGCTGAGCGGGGTACGAACCATCTCGACCGTCCTCGTGCGGCAGGGCAGGGGTGGGCTGCGCCCCACGACACCACCTTGACATGACAGGAGGGTGGTCACCGTGTTTCGCGGGCGCTAACGACCCGCGGTTTCACTCACCCGGGTCACGCGCACCCCAGCGCCGCACCCACCCTCCCCGTGCCGGCTTCTCCTCCTTCGCGGGCCGGGACGGCTGCGGCAACGGCAGGGGGTGCGCCACGGTGGGCGCTTCGGCGGCCGGGGGTGGCGGCTGGGACGGCTGGGGGAGTGGCGAGCCTTCACCGGCCGTGCGCGGTGCCGGTTGCGGCAGCGGCTCGGCTGTTTCGGGAATGGCCAGCGCGATCGTGGGGCTGTCGCCGACGTCGGTGCTGCGTGGGGGAAGCGGTGCGGGCTCGCCGAGTGACTGCGGTGGCTGCTCGGACGCCGCCGGCGGGAGTGCGGACTGCGCCAGCAGCGCGGCGAGGCCGGCCGGAGGGTGTGCGGTGGGCGTGCTGTCGGCGCGGGTGCTGGGGGTGCGTCGGGGGAGGGGCGCGGCCGTGCCCGGTGGACGCGGCGCCGGGCGGTCGGGACCGAGGGCGACGTTGTGGCGGGGGAGCAGAGACGCTTCGGCCAAGTGTGGGAGCAGCACCGAGGGAGACCGCGGAGGCGAAGGCTCGCCGGGTGCGGTCACGGGCTGGGTGGTCGCCACACTGCCGAAACCGCCGCTGGAGGTGGGGCCGGCGGCGCGGGGTGCGGCTGCCGGGCCCCGGCCCTCGGCAGCGCCGAAGGCGTTGCGGTTGGGGAAGGGCTCGCCAGGTGCGGCAGCGTCGCGGCGGGGAAGGGGTTCGCCGCTGTCGGAACCGGTGCCGGCAAGGCGCGGCAGCGACCCGGCGGACCCGGCTGACCGCACCGGCGGGACACCTTCGTCCGCCGAAGCCGAAGGAGCAGCCTCACCCGACACCCCCGTGTGCCGCAACCTCACCCCGTGACCCGGCCGTTTCGGCAGCCCCGGCCACAACTCCCCGGCGTCGGCCGCCGCCGCCCGAATCGCCGCGCCGTCCAGCTCCGTGTGCGTTTCCTTGATGTCCCGGTCGAGCCACTGGATCACCAGCGTGAACGGCCCGTCCCCCGGCAACGGCCACACGAAGATCTGGTGGTCCAGGTGGAACTGCGTCCCGCCGCCACCCACGGCGCGCAGGACCGGCTGCGCGGGCTCCGAAGCGGACGGTACCGAGATCGATTCGGAGCTGCCGCGGCTCCCGTCGGGGTACAGCACGCCGACGAGCAGCGCGTTGTAGTCCGGGATCCGCCGGTGGTCGATGAGGGAGCCGCTGCGGCCCTCCTGCAGGCTGTCGCGCGAGTACACCGCCAGACGCAGCGTCAGGGCTTCCGGCCAGACTTCGATGCCGCGCAGGGCGACGATCGTGCGTTCGGAACGGCCGAGCGGCCGCGCCCACGGCAGGAGCGCCGGGACGATGTGGTCGTTCGGCGGGCCCATCCACGGACGGCCCTCGTAGCCGAACAGCTCCTGCTCCCGCACGGGGAACAGGGGGCGTTCACGAGGACCGTCCGTGAAGAAGCTCATGGGCTACTCGCGCGGGGAGAGGTCGCCGTTCGACAGCGCCTGCTCCGAGCCCGTGGCGGCCGAGGGCTTCGAGGGGCTGCCCATGGCGTCCATCAGCTGGCGGGCCAGGCCGAGGCCCGTTCCGCCGAGCGACAACGCCTTGGTGAACATGTCCGACATCCCGTCCGCGCCGTTCAGGACCACCATGTGGTCGACGTTACCGAACGCCTGCGCGCCGGCCTCGACGATTTCCGGCCAACGTTCGGCCAGCTGTTGTGCTACCACAGCTTCCTGGTTCTCCGCCAGTGCCGCCGCCCGCGCCTTGATGGACTCGGCCTCCGCCAGACCGCGAGCCCGGGCCGACTCGGCCTCCGCGAGACCCCGCGCCTTCGCGGCCTGCGCCTCCGCCAGACCGCGAGCCTGGGCGGCCGCCGCCTCGGCCTCACCGGTGGCGCGCGTGGCCCCCGCCGACGCCTCGGCCCGGGCCTTCGTGGCCTGCGCCTCCGCCTCGGCGGCCGTCTTCACCCGCGTCGCGTCGGCCGCGGCCCGCAGCTCGGTCTCCTTCGCCTCGGCCTGCGCGCGGGCGATCTGGGCGTCGCGGTCGGCGTCGGCCGTCGTGCGCGTCTCGTACGCCTTCGCGTCGGCCGGCTTGCGGACCTGCGACTGCAGCCGCTGCTCGGCCAGCGCGGCCTCCAGCTCGGCCGCCCGCGTCTCCTGGACCACGACCTCCTGCCGCGCCGTCGCCTCGGCCAGCGGGCCCGACTGGCTCGCCTTCGCCTTGGCCTGGTCGACCTCGGCTTGGTAGCCGGCCTGCTTGATCTGGCTCTCCCGCATCGCGCCCGCGTTCTGCGCGGCGGCGACCTGCTCGGCCTGCGTGGCCTCCTGGTCGCGTTGCGCCTCGGCGATGCGGGCCGCGGCCGCGATGGCCGCGGCGTGCGGCTTGCCGAGGTTGAGGATGTAGCCGGACTCGTCGTCGATCTCCTGGATCTGCAGCGAGTCGACGATCAGGCCCAGCTTGATCATCTCCGTGGCCGACGACTGGCGGACCTCGCCGGTCAACGCGTCGCGGTTGTGGATCATCTCCTCGATGGTCAGCCCGCCCACGATCGAGCGCAGGTGGCCCGAGAACAGCTCGTGGATGGTGTCGTTCATGCCCTTCTGCTGGTCGAGGAAGCGGCGGGCGGCGTTGGCGATGGAGGCGTAGTCGTCGCCCACCTTGTAGATGACCACCGCGCGCACGGTCACGGGCAGGCCCTGCTTGGTCACGCAGGACACCTGCAGGTTGACGCCGCGTGTGTCGAGCGAGAGCCGTCGCGCGGTCTGGAAGCCGGGAATCACGTTGACACCCCGGCCGGTCACGATCTTGAACCCGAGGCTGTCGGCGGTCTCGGTGCGCTCCACCCGGATCCCCCACCCGGAGATGATGAGCGCTTCGTTCGGCTCCGCGACCTTGTACAGGATTCGCAGAAGCCCGAAGAGCACGATCACGGCTATCACCGCGATCGCGACGATGAGCCAGATTTCCATAACCCCTCGCAGCCCGATTTCGGTTGTTGGTAGCTCTTCGACGCCGCTAAGGCTTCAGCGGTTGCCACCGTTCAACGTAAACCGTCCGCGGGGGTTCGAAATCCACCACAAGGACCTGAGTGCCGCTCGGGAAGCTCACTTCGGGGTCGGCCGCGTAGGCGTAGAAGGCCTCGGTGCCGCCGCGGACGCTGAGCAGCACCTCTCCGATCAGGCCGGGGCCGACGGCGCCCGTGACGCGGCCTCGGTTGCCGATCATCCGCCGAAGCCCCGGATTTTCACCTTCGTGCCCTTCGGCACCAGCGAACCCGGCTGCGGGTCCTGCTGGAAGACGAAGTTGAAGCCGCCGCCGCCACCGTGGCCGCGGCCACCACCGCCCCCCTGCTTGTCGACATCGAGCCCGGCCTGCTTGAGGATCTGCTCGGCCTCGTCGAACTGTTTGAACCGCACGTCGGGCACCTGCACGGCGTTGGAGACGAAGACCCTCACCTGCTTGCTGCCCGGCGAGTTCGCCGGCGGGTCCGTCCGGGTGACGCCGCCGGCCGGAATCGTCTGCGAGAACTCCTCGCCGCCGTCCACCGGCTGGAAGCCGGCCTGCTGCAGCAGCTGGAACGCCTCGTCCTTCGGCCGGCCCGTGACGTCGGGCACCGGCGGGAGCGGTTCCGGACCCTTCGACAGGACCACGGTGACCTGGCCGCCGATGTTCACCGGCGTGCCGGCCGCGGGGCTCACGCTCACGACGGTGCCCTGGGGCGCGGTGTCGCTGAACGCCGGTGTGCCCTGCGTGACGGTGAGCTGCTGGCCCTGGATCGCCTTCGTCGCGTCGGCCAGCGAGGTGCCGACCTGGATGTTGGGCACCACCGGCTTGCCCTTGGACACGACGACGGAGACGTTGGCGTCTTTCTCCAGCTGCGTGCCCTCGGCCGGCGTCACCTTGACCACGGTGTTGGCCGGCACGGTGTTGCTGAACTCCTGGCTGTACTGCGGCGTCAGGTTCGCCGCGCGCAGCTTGTCGCCGGCCTCGGCCTGCGTCAGGCCCACGAGCTTCGGCACGGCCGACGTGGTGGGCGCCGACTCGCTGAGGATGAACGCGAACGCCCCGATCAGCCCGCCCAGCACGAGCACGCCCACCGCGATCAGGGCGAACATCTTCCGCCGGTCCCGCGGTTTCGGCTCGTCGGCCGGCGGACGCGGGCGACGCGGCGGAGGCGGGGTGGCCGGCGGGGGCACCGCGACCTGCTGCGTCGGCATCGGCTGGCCCGTGGGCGGCGACGGCGGCGGCCCGGCCGGGACCGCCCGGGTCAGTGCGCGCGTGCCCTGCGGACCCGAGACCGGCATCGTCTGCTCGGTCACCGGGATGCGCGGCATGGTGCGCTCGGTGTCGGACATGCGGTCGCCGTCCGGCGGCGGGGGCACGGGCACGGGAACGACCGGCAGGCCCAGCTCCGCGCGCACGGCCTGCAGCTCGGCCAGGAACACGCCGGCGTCGGCCGGGCGCAGCTCGGAGTCGCGGCGGGTGGCGCGCAGGATGAGGTCGTCGAGCGCGGGCGGCAGGTCCGGCCGCAGCTCGCCGGGGCGCGGCACGTCGTCGTTCACGTGCCGGTAGGCGACCGACAGGGCCGTGTCGCCGGTGTAGGGCGCCTGGCCGGTGAGCATCTCGTACAGCAGGATCCCGGCCGAGTACACGTCGCCGCGGGCGCCCGTGACGCCCGTGGTGACCTGCTCGGGCGAGAGGTAGGCGACGGTGCCCAGGATGACGCTCGAGCTCGTGGTGCCCGCGCTGGCGACCGCGCGCACCAGGCCGAAGTCGCCGACCTTGACCACGCCGCCCGACAGGGCGCCGCTGCTGCGGCCGATGAGCACGTTCTCGGGCTTCACGTCGCGGTGCACCAGCCCGGCGGCGTGCGCGGCGGCCAGAGCCGACAGCACGGGCTCGGCGATGCTCAGCGCGAGCGCGACGTCGAGCTTGCCCTGCTCGGACAGCAGGTCGCGCAGCGTCCCGCCGTCCACGAGCTCCATCACGAGGAAGGCGAGCCCCGCGTCCTCGCCGGGCGGGACGTCGAAGCCCTGGTCGTGCACGGCCACCACGTTCGGGTGGTGCAACTGGGCGGCCGAACGCGCTTCGCGCACGAAACGGTCCACGAACGAGCGGTCGTCGGCGAAGCGGGGATCCATGATCTTGATCGCGACCGCGCGGTCCAGCCGGGTGTCCATCCCCCGGTAGACCGACGACATCCCGCCCTGGGCGAGCAGCCTGTCCACGCGGTAGCGGCGTTCGAGCAGCGTGCCGACGAGGCTGGGGTGCGTGCGTGTCACGGCTGGTTATCGTACGGAACCACGCCCGCGCGGGTGAGGTGAGGCGGCGGGTCACCCGTGCGTACCAGTCGGGAAACCGGCCGAATGTGGCACAGTGTCACGTGTGAGTGGGATTCCTGTCGCCGATGACGTCCTCGACTCCGCTGTCACCGTCCTTCCCCTGAATCAGGTGGCGGCCGTGCTCGGGATCTCGTCCAACAAAGTGCGCCAGATGCTGCGCGACGGTCATCTGATCGCCGTGCGCCGCAAAGGCGACCTGTGCGTGCCCAGCGACTTCTTCGTCAAAGACGGAGTGGTCAAGGGCCTGGCGGGCACCATCACGGTGCTCGCGGACTCGGGGTTCAGCCGCACCGAGATGCTGCGCTGGCTCTTCGCGGCCGACGACACGCTGCCGGGCATGACACCCGTCAACGCGCTGCGGACGAGCCACGGCACCGAGGTGAAGCGGCGCGCCCAGGCCATGGCTTTCTAGGCTTTTCGCCTGATTCGCTCCGCGCCGGTCCGACCACGCGGGGTGATCGATCACGGCCTGCCGACGGCCGCCGTGTCCGCTGTCCGAAACTTCTGTCCGAAACGCCCGAAGGCCTCCCCGCTCGCGCGAGGAGGCCTTCGGGGAACTTCGTGCGTCAGCCGTTTTGCTTGTCGCGCCAGGCGACCCAGTTCTTGAGGGCCGTGAGGTCGTAGTCGGGACCGCCGACGCCCACGGTGAACGTGCTCACGCCCAGCTCGACGAGCTTCGGGCCGAGCTCGTCCGGGTCGCCCTGCACACCGCAGGAGCGCTCGATCTCGAGCGGGTCGCGGCCGAGATCCGCGCAGTGCTGGTCAAGGATCTTCACCTTGCGCTCGACGACCTCCGGATCGCCGAAGCCGTGCCAGATGTCGGCGTGCTTGGCCACGAGCTTGAGGGTCTTCTTCTCGCCGCCACCGCCGATGAGCACGGGGATCTTGCGCGTCGGCGCCGGGTTCAGCTTGCCCAGGCGGGATTCGATGCGCGGCAGCGACTCGGCGAGGTTGTCGAGGCGCCCGCCGGCGGTGCCGAACTCGTAGCCGTACTCGTCGTAGTCCTTCTCGAACCAGCCCGAGCCGATGCCGAGGATGAGCCGGCCGCCCGAGATGTGGTCGACGGTGCGGGCCATGTCCGCGAGCAGCTCCGGGTTGCGGTAGCTGTTGCACGTCACCAGCGCGCCGATCTCGACGCGGGACGTCGACTCCGCCCAGGCGCCGAGCATGGTCCAGCACTCGAAGTGCATGCCGTCGGGATCGCCGTAGAGCGGGTAGAAGTGGTCCCAGTTGAAGACGATGTCGGCGCCGATGTCCTCGGCCGCCGAGGCGGTGCGGCGGATGGTGTCGTAGTCGGCGTGCTGCGGCTGGAGCTGGAGCCCGACTCGCAGACGCCGGTTCGAAGCGGAAGTCATGGCTCAGAGCCTACGCACGCGGCCGCGGGCCCACACAGTGAGCAGCCGCGGCAGAGCCACGGCCAGCCGGCGGCCCTTGCCGACGACCGCGCGCCGGTTGAGCACGTCGTAGTCCAGCGCCTCGATCTCGTCGAGGATGCCTTCGTACAGCGTGATCGCCGTGCGCACACAGGGCCGGGATTCGGGACGCAGCAACGGAATTCCGGCTTCGGCGCGCCGGTACACCGCGCGGGCGCGCGACACCGCGACGGCGAGCGCGCGCCGCACGCGCGGGTCGGGCAGCCCGCGCCGGCGCGTTTCCACCAGCAGTTCGCGATCCACGCGGAACACCGAAAGTTCTTCAACGGGAAGGTAAAGCCGGCCGCGGTCGAGGTCTTCACCGATGTCCCGTAAGAAATTCGTCAGCTGGAACGCTTCCCCGAGCGCCGCGGCGCTGGGTTCGGCTTCCGCCAAGGGAACGACGGTGCCGAACACCGGCAGCATCTGCAGCCCGATCACGCACGCCGAACCGTGGACGTACTCCGCCAGATCCGCGTAGGTGGCGTACTCGGTGACGGTGAGGTCCATCCGCATCGAGTGCAGGAACGCGTCCACGAGCTCACGCCGGATGCCGTAGCGGCGCACGGTGTCGGCGAGCGCGGCCGGCACCGGATCGGCGGGCGCGCCGCCTTCGTAGACCTCGTCGACCATCCCGGCCACTTCGTCCAGCGCCGCCTTGGGATCGGTGCCGGGTTCGGGGTTGTCCACGAGCTCGTCGGCCATGCGCGCGAAGCCGTACAGCGCGTGCGCGGCCGGCCGGGCGCGCGCCGGCAGGAGCCGGGTGGCGAGGAAGAACGTGCGGCCGTGGTGGGCGTTGATGCGGCGGCATTCGGTGTACGCGGCGCGCAGGCCGGGGTCCGAGATGCCGGCGGCGTCCAGTTCTGTCACCGGCCGGTGATCCTTTCCGCGGCGAGACGTCCGGAGATGAGCACCGGCGGGATGCCGACGCCGGGGGTGGTGCCGCAGCCAGCGAGCACCACGTTGCCCGCGGCCCGCACGAGGTTGGCGGGCCGGAACGGGCCGGTCTGGGCGAACGTGTGGGCGAGCGAGAACGGTGTGCCCGCGGACATTCCGCGTGCGGCCCAGTCGGCGGGGGTCACGACCTCGTCGACGGTGAACTCGTCGGCGAACCCCGTGAGCCCGCGCGATTCCAGCGTGCGCAGCAGTTCCGCGCGATAGGCGGGGCCGACGCGCGGCCAGTCGATGCGCCCGCGGCGCAGGTTCGGCGCGGGCGCGAGCACCGACACGATTTCGCCGCCGTCGCCCGCCAGCCCCGGTTCCGTCGCGGTGGGACGCGTGACGAGCAGCGAAGGATCGCTCATCAGCCGACCCTCGCGCACGATCTCGGCGAACGTCCGGTCCCAGGCGCGGCCGAAGAAGATCGTGTGGTGCCCGAGCTGCGGCCACGACCGTTTCGCGCGCCCGTGCAGGACCACGGCCGAAGGCGAGTAGCGCAACGGAAGCACGCGGTTGGGCCGGGCGCCCAGCAGCCGGTACGCGGTGCCGAGCTCGGTGGCGAGCACCACCGCGTCGCACTCGATCCGCTCGCCCGAGCGCGTGCGCACGGCCCGCACCCGCGACGACACCCGTTCCAGCCACGCCGCTTCGGTACCGAAACGCAGGTCGGCGCCCGCTTTCGCGGCGGCCGCGGCCATCGCGCGCGCGACCGCGCCCATGCCGCCGTGCGGGTAGTAGACGCCGCCGACGGTGTCCATGTACGCGATCACGCCGTACGCGCCGAGCGCCCGCGCCGGGTCCAGCCCCGCGTAGAGCGCCTGGAAGGAGAACAGCCGGCGCACGCGTTCGTCGCGCAGGAACCGGGCGATTTTCGGGCCGAGCCGCCCGAACCCGCCCAGCGCAGCGAGCTTCACCAGCTCCGGGCGCGCGAGGTCGAGCGGTGAATCGAAGTTGGCGCCGATGAAGTGGTCCTTCTGCGCCGCGTACAGGTCGGTGAGCCAGCGCCGCAGTGCGCGATAACCGGCGGCTTCGGCGGGGCCGGCGAACGCGCGGATCTCGGCTTCCATCGCCTCGCCGTCGGTACGCAGCGCAAGCGTGCTGCCGTCGGCGAAGCGGGCGTGGTAGGCGGGGTCGAGGCGGGTGAGCGGCAGCGTGTCCGCCAGCGATTCGCCGACGGCGTGCAGCGCCTCGTCCACCAGTTCCGGCATGGTCAGCACGCTCGCGCCGGTGTCCACGGCGTTGGCGCCGAAGTCCTGCTGCCCGGCGCGCCCGCCTGGCACCTTGCCCTGTTCCAGCAGTGTCACGCGGCGGCCCGCGCCGAGCAGGTGCAGCGACGCCGAAAGGCCGGCCAGACCCGCTCCGACCACCACCACGTGGTCGGTGGGCCCGGAGACGGTCTTGGTCACGAGGTCCGCCGCGTCGCCTTGCCGACGAGGTCGGCCAGCGCGGCCGGAGCCGGCTCGGCCAGGTGCGCGCGCTCGAGGGCGGCCATCGCCGAGGCGGTGAGGCCGTCGATGCGGTGCTCCACGGCGTCGACGGCGCCGACGCCGGTCAGGGCTTCGCGCACGGCGTCCACGGCCGTGTCGGACAGGTCGGCCTTGCCGATGGCGCCGGCGATCACCTTGGCGGCGGTGCGGTCGCCCCGCTCGTCGGCCAGCTGCAGGCCCAGGGCCACGAGCAGGGTGCGTTTGCCCTCGCGCAGGTCGTCGCCCGCGGGCTTGCCGGTCACGGACGGGTCGCCGAACACGCCGAGCAGGTCGTCGCGCAGCTGGAACGCCACGCCGACGTCGCCGCCGAACTCGAGCAGCGTGTCGACGAGCCGGTCGTCGGCCCCCGCGAGGGCGGCGCCCAGGTGCAGCGGGCGCTGCACGGTGTAGGCGGCGGTCTTCAGCCGGTCGATGCGCAGCGCGGCCTCGGGCGACGCGTCGCCGACGGCCTGCGTGCGGACGTCGAGGTACTGCCCGGCCAGCACCTCCGTGCGCATGGCTCGCCAGGCCGGGCGGGCCTTCGCCAGCGTCTCGGCGGGAAGCGGGGCCTCGGCGAACATGTCGTCGGCCCACGCGAGCGCGAGGTCGCCGACGAGCACCGCCGTGGCCAGCCCGAACGTCGCGGGCGAACCCAGCCAGCCGTGGTCGGCGTGCACCTTGGCCGAGGCCACGTGCACGGTCGGGTTGCCGCGGCGCGAGTCGGAGGAGTCGATGAGGTCGTCGTGGATCAGCGCGCACGCCTGGATCAGCTCGAGGCTCGCCACGACCTGCAGCGCGCCCTCGGCGGCTTCCCCGGAAGCCGCGCCGCCGGCTCCGCGCCAGCCCCACCACGCGAACGTCGGCCGGATGCGCTTGCCACCGCACAGCACGAAGCCCGACAGCACGTCGATGCCCGCCGCGACACTCGGCTCCGTGCGCACGATCTCGTCGCCCGCACGGTCGAGGAACGCGGTCAGCGCACGCTCGACGTGGGCAGGCAGATCGTCGTCGAAACCGGGCGCGTCCATGCCGCCATCATCCGGGGCGCGGGCCCGGCCGGTCGCGCCGGGTGCCCCCGATGTGGCGCACGAGACGCCGGATGCGGCTGACCGCCCGCGCGCCGGTCACGGTGGGCCCGCGGGTGTTCAGGCCCGCCCGGCCTGGCGTCGTCCTGGTGGTGGGCGTCGGCCGCCGGGTCCCGCCCGCCGAAGCGATGCCGGGTCTCCGGGGCCCGCGAGCGCGGCCGGAAACCGCCCGCGGTCTCGGCTCACCCGGTCGAGCGGGTGGCCCGCCGCGACGTCGGGCCCGCTCAGCCGGTCCAGAACTCGCCGGGCAGCCCGGCGGCGGCGAAGTACGCGGCGGCTTCGGCCGGTTCGCGGCGCTGGTAGCCGTATTCCAGCCGTCCGGCGTACCAACCCTCGGCCAGCTGCCACAAGGCCGGGAGGTCGAGCACGGCGCCCTTCGCCATGCCCGTGCGCTCGGTCCATTCGTCCACACAGGACTCGCCGCAGAACAGGCGCTGCACGGAACACGTGTGGCGCACGTCGTCCCACATCCGGGCCGTCGGCACGGGGAAATGCGAGACCTGCGGGCCGTCCGGCGGCGCTTCGCGGCTCACGACGAGGGCCGTGGGCTCGGTGCAGCACGGGCAGCGCGTGGCGACGAGTACTTCGGGCTCGGCGCGCACGAGGTGCGGGATCGCGAACGAGTCCCATGCGCAGCCGCCCCACCACAATGTGCGCTCGCCCATCACGGAGAAACCCAGCGGGATCGCCGCGAACGGGTGCGCCAGCACCACGTGCTCGCACTCGTCGAGGACCAGGTGGCGGGCGTCGGCCAGGCGGTGCAGCGCTTGCTTGGCCACGGCGAGTGAACCGTGCGCCGCGTCGGCCAGCTCCGGCGCCGTGGGCGGGCGTCCGTGGGTGGCGAAGGCCCGGTACACGGCCACTCGCACGTCTTCGTCCCAGGCGGTGTCGTCTTCGCGGCTCATGACTGGCTCCTCGCCGGAGGGTGCGAGTCCGACGGTACCCGTGGCCAAGGCCACGCGCCGGGGCTCCCAGCGTCCGGTTTCGCCCACTAACATGTCCGTTCATGACGTCGGTGATCGAGCGGTTGCAGGGGGACGGGCCCCGGTTCTCCATCGAGTTCTTCCCGCCCCGCGACGAGGCCGACGAGGCTGTGCTGTGGCGCTCCATCCGGGAGCTCGAGCCGTTCGACCCGGCGTACATGTCGATCACCTACGGCGCGGGCGGCTCGAGCCGCGACGGCACGATCCGCAGCATCGCCCGCGTCGCCACCGAGACCACGCTCTGCCCGATGGCGCACCTGACCGCGGTCGACCACTCGGTATCGGAGCTGCGCAACGTGATCGGCTGGTACGCGGCCGTCGGCGTGCGCAACATCCTCGCGCTGCGCGGTGACCCGGCCGGCGAGGTCTACGGAGACTGGGTGCCCCACCCCGAAGGCCTGACGTACGCCGAGGAGCTGGTGGAACTCATCCGCTCGCTGGGCGACTTCTGCGTCGGCGTGTCGGCGTTCCCCTACGGCCACCCGCGTTCGCCGGATCTGGAGTCGGACACCAAGTACCTCGTGCGGAAGTTCCGCGCCGGGGCCGATTTCGCCATCGCACAGCTGTTCTTCGAGGCCGAGGACTTCCTCCGGCTGCGCGATCGCGTGGCCGCCGCGGGCTGCGACGCGCTGGTGCTGCCCGGCATCATGCCGCTGACCACGCTGCGCACCCTGCACACCACGATCAAGCTCTCCGGGGCGCCCGCGTCGCAGCGGCTGCTCGACCGGTTGGAGCCGCTTTCGGACGACCCGAAGGCGTTCCGCGCGGCCGGGATCGACGCCGTCACCGAACTGGGTGAGAAACTGATCGCCGAAGGTGTGCCGGACCTGCACTTCTACACGTTCAACCGGTCCAAGGCCACGCGCGAGGTGGTGACGCGCCTCGGGCTCGTGCCGGCGCGCGCGTAAGTCCGTACCCCAGGCAGGGCCTTGGCCGGTACGGTTCGGCCCATGGCTTCCACCGAACACAGCGTGCACGGGATTTCCGACCGGTACGTCGACGACTACGCGGCCGTGGACCCGGTCGCGGCCACCATGCTCGGCGTCGCCGGGTACGACGACCAGCTCACCGACTACTCGCCCGCCGGCCACGCGGCCCGGGCCGCGCTCGCGGCGAAGGCTCTCGCGGAGGTCACCGCCGCCGAGCCGGCCGACGCGGGAGAGCGGGTCGCGAAAGCGGTGTTCACCGAGCGCGTGGGCCTGGACGTGGAGATCCACGACGCCGGCCTCGACGTCGCCGCGCTGAACGTGATCGCGAGCCCGGTGCAGGACCTGCGCATGGTGTTCGACCTGATGCCGATGGACACGCCCGAGCAGTGGGCCGACATCGCGGCCCGCCTGAAGAAGGTGCCCGACGCGCTCGCGGGGGTGCGCGCTTCGCTGCTGACCGCGGCCGACGCGGGGCGTGTGTCGGCGCTGCGGCAGGTGGGCAAGGTCGCCGAGCAGTGCGAGACCTACGCCGGCCTCGGCGAGGGGCCGAGCTTCTTCACCGGCCTCGTGGGCAGCGCCGGCGAGGTGGGTGCTGCGTTGTCCGGCGACCTGCGGGCGGGCGCCCGCGCGGCCGACGAGGCGTTCGCGGAGTTCGCGGGCTTCCTGCGCGCCGAGCTCGCGCCGAGGGCCCCGGCCAAGGACGCCGTGGGCGAGGACGTCTACCGGCTGTGGTCGCGCTACTTCATCGGTGCCGAGCTGGATCTGCGCGAGGCGTACGAGTGGGGCTGGCACGAGTTCGCCCGCATCGACACCGAGATGCGCTCGGTGGCCGAGCGGATCCGTCCGGGCGCGTCCGCCGCGGAAGCCGCCGAGGTGCTCGACGCCGACCCGCGCTACCGCGTGCACGGGCGTCCGCAGTTCGAGGCCTGGATGCAGTCGCTGTCCGACGAGGCCCTGAAGTCCTTGCGCGGCAAGCACTTCGACATCCCCGACCGGCTCATGGCGCTGGAGTGCCGCATCGCCCCGCCGGGCGGCGGCGTCGGCGCGTACTACACCGGGCCGAGCGAGGACTTCACCCGTCCGGGGCGGATGTGGTGGTCGCTGCCGGCGGACAAGGACGAGTTCACCACCTGGCGCGAAGTGTCCACTGTGTACCACGAGGGCGTGCCGGGCCACCACCTGCAGATCGCGACCGCCGTCAACCAGGCCGCGTCGCTCAACAAGTACCAGCGGCTGATGACGTTCATCTCCGCCCACGGCGAAGGCTGGGCACTGTATTCCGAGCGCCTCATGCAGGAACTCGGCTACTTGTCGGACGACGGCAACCTGCTGGGGATGCTTTCGGAACAGCTGTTCCGAGCCGCCCGCGTGGTCGTCGACCTCGGCATGCACTTGGAACTCGAAATCCCGCGCGGCACGGGCTTCCACGAGGGCTCGCGCTGGACCCCGGACCTCGGCCTGGAGTTCCTGCTCACGCGCACCATCACCGACCAGGCCCACGTCCGCGACGAGATCGACCGCTATCTCGGCTGGCCCGGCCAGGCCCCCGCGTACAAACTCGGCGAACGCCTCTGGCTCGCCGCCCGCGACGACGCTCGCCGGCGGCTGGGGGACGCGTTCGACATCAAGCAGTTCCACACGCGGGCGCTGGAGATGGGCGGGATGGGGCTGGACACGTTGCGAGAGCAGCTGGCTTTGCTGAACTGAGTTTTCCGGTTCGGCTTGGTGAAGCCCTCCAGCGCCTTGCGTGGCGGTGGAGGGCTTCACCGTGTCCGGGCGACTTCAAGCGCCGTCTTCCCTTCCTCCACCCCAAAACCCATCGCCCCACCACCGCCTACCCCCTAAACTCCCGCCCGTGCACCGGATCTTCCTCGTCACCCCACCCCCCTCGCTCTGAGCGGGGTGGTTTCCGCCGCGTGAGTCCGCCGCCGGACCCCGCGGCCGGTCGGTGCTGCACAAAAACCGCACGAAAACCGCCCCGCGTCGTCGATGTCCGAAATCCTTCGACGCTGGAGCGTTGTCCATGTCTGTTGTCCTGTCCGAGCGCGCCCGCGGGTCGGTCGCGCTCGTCGTCGCCGGGGTGCTGTGGGGGACCGGGGGGTTGGCCGGGTCGTTGCTCGGGCAGCTCGCCGGGTTGCACCCGCTGGCCGTCGCCGCGTATCGGTTGCTGCTGGGGGGTGCAGCGGCGATCGCGGTGTCCGGCAAGGGGATCCCGCGGACCCGCACGCAAATCAAGCGCGTGCTCGTCGTCGGCGCGTTGTTCGCGTTCTTCCAGACGACCTACTTCGCCGCCGTCGCGCTCGGGTCGGTCGCCACGGCGACCATGACCACCATCGGCGCCGCGCCCGTCATGCTCACCATCGCCACGGCGATCCGGACGCGCCGGGCACCGCGGTCCTGGACCGTGCTGTCGGTCGTCGGCTCGCTGATCGGCCTGGTGCTGCTGTCCTGGGAGCCGCACACCGAAACGTCGAACGCCGCCATCGTCCTGGCTCTCGCCGCGGCCGCCGGGTTCGCCGTCCTCACCACCCGCCCGGTCGACGACCCCCTGGCCACCACCGCGTACGGCTGCCTCACCGGCGGCCTCCTGCTCACCCCGGCCGCCCTCGCGCTGGGCATGGCGCTGCCCGCCCGGCCCGACGTGCTGCTCGTCGCCGTCTACTTCGGCGTCGTGCCGACAGCGCTGGCGTACGCCGCGTACTTCAAGGGCCTCACCACGGCCCACCCCGTGCTCGGCGCGCTTTCGGCGCTGCTCGAACCGCTCACGGCGACGATCCTGTCCGTCGCCTTCCTCCACGATCACCTGAGCCCGCAGGCCTGGGGCGGCGCGGCTCTCCTGACCGCGGCGCTGGCCGTCGGCTACTGGCGCCCGGAACCTACTTCGGGTCGAGCGGCAGCGGACGGCCGAGGATCGCGAACGGACGCGGGTCGCCCGTGAACTGGTAGTCGCGCAGCACGTCGGCGAATCCGGTGCGCCGGTACAGCTTCCAAGCCCGGCTGGTGCCTTCGGGCGTGGACAGCAGCACGTGGGCGTTCGGAACGCCGTCGAGCAGCCGGCGCAGCAGGTCCTCGCCGATCTGCTTGCCCTGACTCTCGGGGCGCACGTGGATCTCGGTGAGCTCGAAGTAGTCGCTCATCCACCGCTCGGCCTCCTCGGGGCCGGAGCGGCGGGTGAGGCCGTGGCGCACCTGCTCGTGCCACCACTGCCCGGCGCGGCCCTTGTACCCGTAGGCGAGGCCGAGCAGCACGTCGTCGGCGTCGAGGGCGGCCATGCAGCGCCAGCCCTCGCGCAACGCGTGGGTGAGCCACATCGGCGCGCGCTGCTCGGCCGTGCCTTCGGGGTACTGCATGGCCTTCACGTAGATGGCCAGGGCTTCGGGCAGGCGGGTGCGGAACTCGTCCGCGGACAACTGCACGTATCGGGAACACCCGGAGGACATGGCGGTCACGGCTGTCCATCCTCCACTCCCGCCGCGAGCGCGCCCGGGGTGCCCCCGGTCAGCTCGACGAGCCCGTCGAACGTCGTCGGGAACACCGACTTCGGGTGCCCGGCCGCGGCCCACACCTCGTCGTACGCGCGCAGGGCTGTGTCCACGAGCGTCACGAGCCGCCGGGGGTGCCCGACGGGGGCGACGCCGCCGATGGGCTGGCCGGTGTGCGCACGCACGAAGTCCGCATCGGCTTCGCCCACCTCGGCGAGGCCGGCGAGCGCGGCCAGGCGGGCCGGGTCGGCTCGGTGCGCGCCGGAGGTGAGGGCGAGCAGGGCCGTCTCCTCGCCGCCGGCCGTGCGGGCGCGGAACACGAGGCTGTTGGCGATCGCGCCGACCTCGACCCCGAGCGCTTGGGCGGCCTGGGCCGCGGTGCGGACCTCGGCCGGCAACACGCGCACACCCTCGGCGGCGGCCTGCTGGCCGGCTTCGCTCAGAGCGGCTGTGACCTTGGCGACGGCGGGATGGTCGGGGGAGCTCATCCGGTTATGAGACCACGCCGACGGCACCGTGTCCCGCACCACGTCCCCGGATTCCACCGGCGGGGTTGAGAGAACACGGCACCGGGGGTTACTCTGGAAATCGTTCGAACAGACGTTCGACATCCGGTGAGTGTTCACCGGCAGGTGTCCGGCGAGGGGCGGGGGAAGCGCCCCGCGGCCGGGCACCTGCCGGACTCGCCCGAGCGGGAGGAGGGTCGTCATGTCCGTCTCGGTCGTGTCCCCTGACCCCGGGCAGCCCCAGCTGCCCCTGTCGCTGCGCCCGCCGGCACCCCCGGCGGCGGCCACCCTGCTCGCCCAGGCCAAGCGCGGTCTGGCCGACGCCGAAAACGAACGTGATCCCGCCGAGCGGTTCATCGGCGCCTACCTCTCGGCTCTGCGCGGTGCGGCGGCGGTGCTCGCCGTGCGCGGGCGGCCGCGCCGGGGCCGTGGTCGTCCGGCCAGCGGCTGGGTGCTGCTCGACGCCGTGGCGCCGGAGCTGCAGGAGTGGTCTGCCTTCTTCGCGGCCAACTCGGCCACGCGCGCGGCCGCCGAAGCCGGCATCACCGGAAAGGTCACGGCCGAGTCGGCCGCGAGCCTGCTGCGCGCCACCGGCCTGTTCCTCGAGCTGGTCCGCCGGCTGATCCACGGCCTGCCCATCTCCGGCGAAGCCCATGTCGCGTGAGCTCGGTCCGGTCGACCACGGCCGGTTGCTCGAAGCGCTGGAGATCGAAGCGCGGGTGCTGGGGGAGGTGGCGCACGCGGCGTCGGCCGAGGCGCCGGTGCCCACGGCCCCCGGCTGGACGCTGGGGGAGCTGCTGCGCCATGTCGGCAGCGTCCACCGCGTCACCCTCGGCTGGCTGCGCGAGGGCCACAAGCCCGCGCAGTGGCAGCGCATGCCGCACCAAGACGAAACGGTCGCGGAGTACTACGCCTCGGGCCGCGACGCACTGATCGCCGAGCTGGCCGCCCACGACCCGGCCGACCACGCGGCCACCTGGTGGGCTGCCGATCCGACGTACGGCTTCTGGCGCCGCCGCACGCTCCACGAAACGCTCGTCCACCGCGTCGACGCCGAGCGCGCCGCAGGCGTCGACCACCCGGCTGTGCCCGCCGACCTCGCCACCGACGGCGTCGACGAGGCCCTCACCCTGTACTTCGGCCACAAGCTCGCCCTGCTCGGTCTCACCGGCACCCGCCACGGCACCGTCGGCATCCGGACGGGCGGGCACAGCTGGATCGCCCGCGCCGGCCCCGAAACCATGGACGCGTGGCGCTGCTCGCCCGAGGCGGCCCTGTCCGCCGACGAACTCGTGAGCGGCGACCCGGCCAACGTCTACCTCTGGCTGTGGGGCCGCGCCGCCCCGACCGCCGTCGTCTCCTCGCGCGGCCACGACCTGGCCGCCCAACTCTGGGCCTTGCTGCGGCTGGCCACCCGCTGAACCGGAAAGTGGGGAAGCTTCCCCGGTTCTTGTCGGTGGTCGCCGCTACCTTCGGCCCATGACCACGCCCAGCCGGCCGGTCGACAGCTTCACCGTCGATCACCTCACCGTCGACGCAGCGCGGCCCCTCGCCCTCGCGGGGTTCTGGGCCGCGCTGCTCGGCTGGCGCCAGGAGGGCCCGGTCGTACGGCCCCCGGACACCGACGGCTGCGAGTTCGCCCTCGCCTTCGTCTCCGAGACGGCCGCCAAAACGCACAAGAACCGGCTCCACCTCGACCTGTCCAGCCGCACCCTCGACCACCAGCGCGAGGTGGTCGCGCACGCCCGGATGCTCGGTGCGCGCCTCCTGGACGTCGGTCAGGGTGACGTGCCCTGGGTCGTCCTCGCCGATCCTGAGGGCAACGAGTTCTGCGTACTCGAGCCCCGGCCCGAGTACGCCGACACGGGCACACTGGCCGCGCTCGTCGTCGATTCCCCCGACCCGGCCCGCCTCGCCGCCTTCTGGTCGGCGTTGATCGGGTGGCCGGTGACGTCGACCCACGCGGAGATCACCGGCCTGCGCAGCCCTTCGGCTCGCGGACCGGCGATCGAGTTCCTGCTCTCGACGGACCCCCAACGCGGCCGCAACCGCCTTCGCCCCGCCCTGCGCACGCCGGCGCCGAACGAGCCCGCCGACGCCACGGATCCCGAGGGCAACGAGTACTCGCTCACTCCTCAGGTCTGGAGAAAAGATCAAAAACAGCGCGGGCTCGTGTAGCCCGCGGCCAACCGGCCACTGGTGGGCGAGATCGTGGACTTCTGCGCGGACTTCGGTTCGGCTTCGGCGCGTACGAACAGAGCTTGGGAACCGCGGCGACGCGTGAAACCGGCCGCCACTGACCACCTCCGCGGTCACCGCCCTGCCGATGTCCATCGTCCGACAACCGACAGTTGACTGCCTCACCATCGAGCAATGACAGTGAGCCCCATGGTGACCAGCAGTGATCACGAAGTCCGCGCCGTCCGAGCGCGGATGCGAGAGCTCCTCGCGCGGCCCGGATGTGTGGTGGCCCCCGGGTGTCATGACGCGCTCGCGGCGCGGATCGCGCAGGACGAGGGGTTCGAGGCCGTTTACCTGTCCGGCAACGCGGCCTCCGCGGGCTTGCTCGGACGGCCGGACGTCGGGCTCGCCGACCGGCACGAGATGACCGAGCGGGCACGCTGGGTGACGGGTTCGATCGCGCTCCCGGTTCTCGCCGACGCCGATGCCGGGTACGGCGACAGGCACGCCGTCGCGCGTACGGTGCGCGAATTCGAGGCGGCCGGCGTCGCCGGCATCCACCTCGAGGACCAGGACCTGCCCAAGCGCTGCGGTGCGATGGAGGGGGTCCGGATCGTCCCCTTCGACGACGCCATCGCGAGGCTGCGCGCGGCCTTGAAGGCCCGCACCGACCCCGACTTCCTCATCATCGCCCGCACCGACGCGCTCGCCCTCGGCGACGAGGCCGAAGCCCTCAGGCGGGCAGAGGCGTTCGCCGAGGAGGGCGCCGACCTGGTGATGGTGGAGGATGTCCGGTCCGAGGACCAGGTGCGCCGGCTGCCGAAGCTGCTGCCCGGCGTCCCGCTGCTGTTCGACGCGTTCGAGGTCTGGCCCTGGACGCTGCGGGACACGGCCGAGCTCGGCGAGCTGGGTTACAAGATCGCGATCATGTGCCTGTCCACCACGCTCGCGTACGCGCAGGCCGCCCGCACGGTCCTGCGGGCGATCCGCGACGAGGGGTCCACTCGCGGCGTCCTCGACACCCTGATGCCGCTGGCCGAATACGAACGCGTGCTCGGCATCGCCGAGTTCGAGAGCGAGGCGAAATGACCGTCACCCTCGTCACCGGCGGAGCCGGCGGCTTCGGCCGCGAGATCGGCGCCCGCCTCTCCGCGCGCGGAGACGACGTCGTGCTCCTCGACCGCGGTGACGCCGCCGCGGCCGCCGCCGAGCTGCCCCGCGGCCCGGGGCAGCGCCACCTCGGCCTGCACTGCGACCTGCGCGACGAAGGTTCCGTCGCCGCCGCCTTCGCCGAGGCCGAACGTGAGCTCGGCACCGTGGCCACGCTCGTGAACAGCGGCGGCGTCCGCGAAATCGTCAACATCCTCGACATCACGCTGGCCGAGTGGGACGACGTGCTCGCGACCAACCTCACCGGCACCTTCCTCACCTGCCGTGAGTTCGCCCGCCGCGCGGTGTCCGAAAAGGACGGAACACCCCGCGCCATCGTGAACATCGCCTCGGTCGCCGGCCTCACGGGCATCAGCAACCGCCCGGCCTACTCCGCGAGCAAACACGGCGTCATCGGCCTGTCCCGCAACCTTTCCACGGATCTGGGTCGCTTCCGCATCCGCGTGAACGTGGTCGCGCCGGGCACGATCCGCACGCCGATGACCGAGAGCTACTACCACGACAAGGACTTCGTCGACTCGCTCACCGCCGTCGTGCCACTCGGCGCGGGCGGCACGGCCCGGGACGTCGCCGACGCCGTGGCTTTCCTGTCCAGCCCGGAAAGCGGCTTCATCACCGGAGCCGTGCTGCCCGTCGACGGCGGCTGGTCGGCGGAGAAGAGTTACAGCGTCAACACGAACAGCGCCTACCACGGGAACACCCGATGAGCGGGCTCCTCGAACGGCGGACGCTGCGTCAGCAGCTCGTGGACAGCCTCCGCGCCGAAATCGCCTCCGGCGAGCTGGGCGCGGGCAGCGCGCTGGTCGAAAACGCGCTCAGCGAACGGTTCCAGGTCAGCCGCGGCACCGTCCGCGAGGCGCTGCGCGAGCTGCACGACCAGGGTCTGGTGGTGCAGCGGCCGCGCACCGGCACGTTCGTGCGCCGGCTCAGCCCCGCCGACATCACCGAGATCTACGACGTGCGCGCCGCGCTGGAAGGGCGCGCGGCCGTGGCGATCGCGCGCTCACCGTTGTGGGACGACTACGCCGACCAGCTCGAGCGGCACGTCGACGAGATGCACCGCGCCCGCACCGGCACGTTCCTCGACCGCATCCGCCTCGACCTCGAGTTCCACCGGCTGCTGTGCAAGCTGTCCGGCAACAACACGCTCGCCCAGGCGTGGGAGCACCTCGTGACCCAGATGCTCTCGGTCCACGCCGGCATGGGCGAATCGCTGGTCCTTCCGCTGATGGCTGCGGAGGACCACCTGGTGTTCGTCGACGCCATCCGCTCGCGCGAACCCGCCCGGATCCAGGCCACGTTCGACGAGATCATGGCCCACTCCGCGGCCCAGCTGCTCGCCTCGATGCGCGACCCCGCCCGCGGCACCACCGGCTACTCCGATTCCACCCCCCACTAGATCCCGGTACTCGACGAGGAGACCGACCATGAACCCCGAATCCTCCACGGCCCCCACGCCGCAGAGACCCGCCGAGGACGAACCGCCCGGCTCGGCCCCGGGCAAGGTCGTCGCCGCCAGCATGATCGGCACCACGCTGGAGTTCTACGACTTCATCGTCTACGGCACGGTCGCCGCGCTGGTCTTCAACCGGCAATTCTTCCCAGCCGCCGCGCCCGGTGTCGGGACGCTGCTCGCGCTCTCGACGTTCGCCGTCGGCTTCCTCGCCCGCCCGCTCGGGGCCGCGTTGTTCGGCCACCTCGGTGACCGCATCGGCCGCAAACGCACGTTGATGCTCACGCTCGTGATCATGGGCGGCGCCACGGTCGCGATCGGTGTCCTGCCGCCGTACGCGGCCATCGGGTACTGGGCGCCGCTACTGCTGGTGGTCTTGCGCGTGCTGCAGGGCGCGGCGGTCGGCGGCGAGTGGGGCGGCGCCGTGCTGCTGATCGGGGAGCACACGGCGAAAGGCCGCCGCGGCTGGGCGACGAGCTTCGCGCAGCTCGGTTCACCGCTGGGCTTGTTGCTGTCCAACGGCGTCGTGCTCGGCACCGTCGCCCTCGCCGGCAGCGACCGCTTCGCGAGCTGGGCCTGGCGGATCCCGTTCCTGCTCAGTTTCGTGCTCATCGTGATCGGTGTCGTGTTGCGTCGCACCGTCGAGGAATCCCCGGTGTTCCAGCAGATGCAGGTGCGCCAGGGCACCGCGAAGTCACCCGTGGCCGAGGTCCTGCGCCGCCACTGGGCACGTTTGCTGCTCGCGATCGGCGTGACTGTGGTGTCCT
This sequence comes from Amycolatopsis sp. NPDC051372, assembly GCF_040682095.1. Classification (NCBI taxonomy): domain Bacteria; kingdom Bacillati; phylum Actinomycetota; class Actinomycetes; order Pseudonocardiales; family Pseudonocardiaceae; genus Amycolatopsis; species Amycolatopsis sp. NPDC051372. The sequence goes on along the minus strand of NZ_JBFBAF010000015.1, from coordinate 55,701 downwards.
TCGGCGGCTACTACGTCTTCACCACCGTCGGGCTTGCGTACGTGAGCCTGAAGAAGATCCCCAGCTCCTACGGTCTCTACGGCACCGTGATCGGCGCGGCGCTCACCGTGCCGGTGATCCTCGGCTCCGGCGCGCTGTCCGACCGCGTGGGCCGCCGACCGCTCTACGCGGTGTCCGCGGTGCTCATGGCCGGCTGGGCGTTCGCGTTCTTTCCCTTGCTGGACACGGGTTCCGCGGTACCGGTGGTGCTCTCGTTCGCCGCCGGCATCGTCGCCTGGAGCGTGCTCTACGGGGCCCAGGGCGCGTTCCTGTCCGAGCTGTTCCCCTCTCGGGTGCGCTACACCGGCGCGTCGATCGCCTACCAGGTCACCGGTGCGCTCGGCGGGCTCGTGCCCCTGCTTTCCTTGTCCCTGCTGCAATCCCTGGGCACCACGGTCGCGATCTCGGTGTTCGTGGCGCTGACGGCCGTCGTCACGCTCGTGGCGCTGCGGCTGGCACCGGAGACCTACCGGCTGGCCGACGAGGGGGAAGGCGCATGACCACCGGCCTCACCCACCACCACGCCGACCTGGGCGACGTGCGCCTGCACTACGTCACGGCCGGGCACGGGGAACCAGTGGTGCTCCTGCACGGCTGGCCCCAAACGTGGTTCTGCTGGCGCCACGTGCTGCCCCTGCTCGCCGGCGACTTCACGATCGTCGCCCCCGACCTGCGCGGGCTCGGCGACTCCTCGCGGCCCGAGGGCGGGTACGACACGCGCACGGTCGCGTCGGACATCGACCGCTTGATGCGGGAAGAGCTGCGGGCCGACCGGTTCCACGTGATGGGGCACGACTGGGGCGGGCTCGTGGCCTACGCCCTCGCCGCGCAGTTCCCCGGCCCCGTGCGCACCCTGACCATCGTCGACGTCGCGATCCCCGGCGACGGCAGTCCCGGCATCAACCAGGGCGGCCGCCGCTGGCACCACGAGTTCCACCGGACGCCCGGCTTGCCCGAAGCGCTGATCGCCGGGCGGGAAGACCTCTACCTCGGCTGGTTCTACGACCACTACGGCCACCGCGCCGACGTGATCACCCCCGCCGACCGCGCCGAATACCTGCGTACCTACACGCAGCCCGGGGCGTTGAGCGCGGGGTTCGAGTACTACCGCGCGATCGACCAGGACGCCCGCGACAACGCCGCGCGCGCCGCCGAACAGCGGATCGCCGTGCCGGTGCTCGCCGTCGGTGGCGCGGGCGGCTGGGGCCGGGGCGCCGAGGTCGAGGCGTCGGTCTCCCGGCTGGCCGACGACGTCACCGGCGCTGTCGTGGCCGAAGCCGGGCACTGGGTGCCGGAGGAGCAGCCGCGAGAGCTGGTGCGGTTGTTCCGCGAGTTCACCGCGCGGAACACTCCACAGTAGACGGTTCACCGCCCGACCGGCTCCACGGGTTCCTGCGGTCGTCCCCTCGGTTGCAACTCTTCAGCCGCGAACATCCGATGCAGCAACTGGATCGCCACCGAACCCTCACCCACCGCCGACGCCACCCGCTTCACGGAGCCGTGCCGCACGTCTCCCGCCGCGAACACGCCCGGCAGGCTCGTTTCGAGGGGCAGCGGGGCGCGCTCGAGCGGCCACGGGCCGGCCAGGTCCGGGCCCGTCACGATGAAGCCGCGGTCGTCGCGCTCGACCTCCGGGGGCAGCCACGCGGTGTGGGGGTGCGCGCCGATCATGACGAAGAGGGCGTCGGCGGGGGCGGTGGCCGAGCGGCCGGTCAGCCGGTCGCGAAGCACGAGGTGCTCCAGCCACCCGGTGCCGCCGCCGTCGACGACCTCGGTGGCGAGGAGGACGCTGAGCCGGGGCGTGGCCTCGATTTCCCGGGCGAGGTAGTGCGACATGCCCGCGCCCAGCGACCGGCCGCGGATTAGGAGCGTGACCTGCCTGGCATACCGCGCCAGGTACAGCGCGGCCTGGCCGGCCGAGTTCCCGCCGCCGACGACGTAGACCTCGCGGTCGGCGACACCGGGCGCCTCCGAAGCCGGACCGCCGTAGTAGACGCCGGCCCCGTTCAACGCCTCGAGGGCCGGCACGCCCAGCCGGTGGTAGGTGGCACCCAGCGCGAGCAGCACCGCGCGGGACCGCACCTGCGTGCCGTTGGACAGCGTGATCGAGAGCTCGTCTTCGCGCCGCAGCTCGGCTGCCCGCTGCATGAACACGAACTTCGCCCCGAACACCCACGACTGGTCGTACGCCTGCTGCGCCAGCCGGCGGCCGCTGACGCCCCGGGGGAAACCGAGGTAGTTGCGGATCAGCGAACTGGACGTCGCCTGGCCCCCGAGCCCGCCTTCGTCGACGACCAGCGTGCCGAATCCTTCCGACGCGCCGTACATGGCCGCCGAAAGCCCGGACGGGCCCGCCCCGATGATCACGAGGTCGAACTCCATGCGGTCCGGGTTGACCGGCGCGCCCGAGGCCACGGCGATGTCGGCGTCGGTGGGGTTGCGCAGGACCGTGCCGTCGGGGAAGACGACGATCGGGAGCTCGCCCGGCCCGGCCTGGGCGATGCGGGCGCGTCCTTCGCTCGAGTCCGCCAGGGAGAACGAGTGCGGGATCGCGCACCGCCCGAGGACCTCCCGCAGCCGGTAGGCGCGTCCGGACCAGGTGTCGCCGACCACGTGGATCGTGTAGGGCGACGTGCGCCGCAGCTCGGTCCATTCGAGCAGCAGGTTCGAGATCGCGTGATGGAACACCTCGTCCGGCGCGGCGAGCGGCCGCAGCACGTAGTGGTCGATGTGCCCGCGCGCGATCGCGTCGAAGATCGCCTCACCCGTGGCCCGGTCGCCCCATTCGCCCCAGGCGATCAGCAGCCCGCGCTTCGCGTGCGGGTGCAGCCGGCGCGCCTGGGCCAGCAATTCGCCACCGGTCGTGCCGGAAAGCCATTGACCGGCAAGGACGAGCGCGACGTCTTCACCATCCGCGGCGAGTTCTTCGAGCAGCACCAACGCTTCCTGCGCCGAGGGCAGGCTCACGATGCGGTAGTGGCGCGCGTAGCGCTCGCGCAGTTCCCGTTCGACGTCACGCAGCGCATCCGCGTTCTCGTCGACGGCGAGAAGCACGGCGCCGGACATGCACCCGACAGTAACGGCGATCCACACCCGCGCGAACGCGTGGTTTTTCAGAGGCCGTCAGGCCCGGAACACGAACACCCCGCCGTCCTCGCGGTGCCGCGGCCACCCCGGGTCGCCGGTCGTGGCGAAAGCCACCCACGCCGCCTGTACCCGATCCGCCAGCGCACGCGGCGGCGTCGGCCCTTCGAGATCGGACAACCCGAGGTTGCCGAACACGAACCCCAGCTCCAGCCCGTGCGCAGCGCCCACACCGGGCAACGGCGAGGGCCACGCGAACTCGTACACGAATGCCGGCCGTGCCCGGGCGATCTCCGTGACCGGACGGCGGAACAGGGCGTCGGTCAGCACGTCGGCGTAAAGCTCGACCGGCGTCGTCCCTTCGGGAGCGGCTTCGACCGCAAGACCCAGCCGTCCCAGCAATTCCGTCACGTCCGAGTGCGAGACACCGTCCGGAAGCGACGCGCCGGCCAGCGCCAGCAGCTCGTCGGCGTTGGTGCCGATCAACAGATCCACCCCGCCGCCGCGCACGACCACGTCGAACGGCGGTTCGGTCAGTACCTCCCCGTCCACCACCGGCAGGAACGGCTGCGCGGCGGCCACGGTCGTCGCACCCCAGCGGGCGGAGTCGAGATCGGCCGTGAGGTCCGTGACGGCCGCCGTCGACAGCGCGGCGAGCTTCTCCGGCGCGACGCGCGCGAACCCCGCCGCCGTCGGCTCCACGCCGGCCGCGCGCGCGATCTCGCCGGTGACCAGAAGCGCGTCGGACGCGGAAAGCGCGGCCCGCGCGCCGGCGCTCTGCACGATCGCCCGCCGGAACAGGCCGCGATCCATCGCCACGTGCGCCAGCGTCGCGCCCGCGCCCGCCGACGTGCCGAACAACGTCACCGCGTCCGGATCCCCGCCGAACGCCGCGATGCCGGAGCGCACCCACTCCAGCGCCGCGACCTGGTCGAGCAGCGCGCGGTTCGCGACCGCGTCCGGCAGCAGCGCGAAGCCTTCCGCGCCGAGCCGGAAGTTCACCGACACGAACACGACCCCTCGCCGCGCCAACGCCGCTCCGTCGTAGATCGGCATCGCCGACGAACCGGTGACGTTCGAGCCGCCGTGCAGCCACACCAGCACCGGCAGTCCGGCCGCGTCCGGGTCGGGCGTCCACACGTTGAGGTTGAGGCAGGCCGGCCCCTCGACCACCGGCTCCGCCAGGAACGAACCCGGCAACGGAACCGAAGGCGCGGTCGGCCCGAACTCGTGCGCGTCACGCACGCCGTCCCACGCCTGGGGCGGGCGCGGCGCCCGGAACCGTGCCTCGCCGAACGGCGCGGCCGCGTAAGGGATGCCGAGGAACCGCGTGACGCCTTCGCGCACGCTGCCCCGCACCCGGCCGTACGGGGTGGTGACGATGGGATCGGTCATCCCTCCATCGTTACCAGCGCCGGGCCCGCACCGGGGCGCGGCTGCCCGAATCGCCGGCGATTTCTGTCCCGAACGCACGAACCCCCGGCCGGCGGTGATGCCGGCCAGGGGCCCGTGTCATGACTCAATCAGTGACTCAGCCGTCCGACTCGGCCGACGGGATGTACGCACCCGGCACCTGATCCGGCGAGAAGACCTTGTTCTCACCGGGGTACGGGGTCTTGAACCCGTGCGTCTGGTACCACGTGAAGTGGTTCATCTGCGCGGGGTTCGCGTAGTCCGCCGTCGCGTTCGGACCGGTGAGGCGCTGGTTCTTCTGCCACGCCGACCACTGCGAAGCGACCTGCTGCTTGTCCGCCGGCACCGCGGTGTCGGGCTGAACGGACGCGAACTGCGGAGCCACCACGTCCGGACCGCACGACGGCTGCGTCGCGAGGCCGCCCGTGAGCGACGTGCGGTTCGCCACCGCGTTGAACGGCGTGAGGTTCGGCTTGCTCGTGAACGCACTCGCCATCGGGGTGGCCGCGCTGTCCTTCTGGTTCATCGGCTGGATCCCGAGGATCTGCTCGATCGTGCGAACCATCGTGATCTGCGAGTAGTACGTGCTGTCCACGACACCGTGCTGGGCGTACGGGCTGATGATCTGGATCGGCGCCCGGTGCCCGTCGACGTGGTCCAGGCCGGCCTGGGAGTCGTCCTCGACCACGAAGATCGCGGAGTCCTTCCAGTACTGGCTGTGCGAGATCGTGTCGACGATCTTGCCCACGGCGAGGTCGTTGTCCGCGACCTGGGCGGCGGCGTTCGCGGGACCACCGGTGTGGTCACTGGAAAGCCAGAACATGTTCAGGTTCGCGGGGCCGTTCTTCTCGAAGTCCTGCTGCCAGATCTGCTCCCGGTAGACGTCCGGCACGCTGGTGTCGAACTTCGGGAAGCCGTGCACCGACACGTCGTTGAGCGACGGGATCGGCGACGACGACACGAGCGGGTAGGCGCTGGGCTCACCCGTCGCGGCCATGTTCTTGCTGTCGCAGTACAGGTTCTGCCAAGACGCGCCCGAAGGCTTGGTCAGGAACTGCTGGAACTCGCCGAAATCGCGCACGGTGTTGCCCGCCGCCTCGGCACCCGACCACAGCGTGCCGGAGGCCTGGTGGCCCAGCACGTCGTCCTCGGTGTCGTAGCTGCGCAGGTACTCACCGGCCGAGGACTCGGTGTACTCCGGGTCGTCGGCCTGCATGAGCCAGTTGTGGCCCTCGGCGGAGTTCGTGCCGATGTCGTACGTGTTGTCGTACAACCCGAACTGCTGCGCCAGCGCGTGCTGGTTCGGCGTCACGTTCTCGCCGAACTGCGCCAGCGCCGCGTCGCCGTTGCCCTGCGGGATGTCACCGAAGACCTGGTCGTAGGTCCGGTTCTCCTTGACGAGCAGGAACACGTGCTTGATCGGCGACGGGTCGCCGAGGCGAGCCGGCACGGGAACCGGCTTCTTGTTCTTGCCGTTCGCCACCTGGACAGCGTTGTTCGTCCAGCCGTTCTGCTTGAACACCTTCGGCGTGTACGACTTGATCGTCCGGTCGTCGGGCAGCTGGAAGCGCTGCACGCTGGACGTCGTGTCGTGCGTGCCGTGCCCGGCGGCCGTGGTCGGGCGCTGGGCGTCGATGCCGCGGGTGTTGGACACGACGATGTCCTTGCCCACTGTGGCGATCGCGGTCGGGAAGTAGTCCGTGGGCAGCAGGCCGATGTAGCTGGCCGGCTCCTTCGGGCTGGCGTACTTGTAGACGGCGATCGCGTTGGCGCGGCCGAGCGTCACCAGCAGGTGCCCGTCCTTGGTGAGCGTGATGCCGTCGGGCTCGTACCCGACCGTGGCCTCGGGCCACGGCTGGGTCGCGATGGTCTGGGTGACCTTGTCCTTGCCCGAATCGATCACGGACACGTTGTTGCTCGACGTGTTCGCGACGAACACCGTGCCGTTGCTGGCGTACACCGCGGTCGGGTGGAGCCCGACGTTGATGGTCGCCACGGCGGCGGCCGGCTTCGCGGTGTTGATCACTGAAACCGTGCCGGTGGTGGAGGCACCCGTGAACGGGTCGGCCGGCACCTGGGTGTTGTACGAGTTGATCGTCGTCTCACCGGGGAGCGGCATCCGGCCGCCCTCGTTGCTGACGTAGAGCTTCGAGCCCACGAGCACGAGGTCGCGCGGCGCGATGCCGGTGTTCCAGCTCTGCTGGACGGCGCCGGTCGACGCGTTGATGGCGACCACGCGGTTCTGGCCGTTCACGGCGGCGTACACGACGGCGCCGTCGGGCGAGAACACCGCCTGGGCGACCAGGGCGTGCTTGGGTCCGTCGGCGGGGATCTTGACGGACACGGGGTTGGCGAGCGAGCCGTCGGCGTTCACCGAGAACTTGGTGTAGCCGTCGGTCTGGGCGAGCCACAGGAACTTGCCGTCGGGAGAGTACGACGGACCTTCCTGGCCGACGTCGCTGCCGGCGATCTTGAGGTTCACCTTCGCCGAGGTGCCGATCAGCTGCTGGACCTTGTAGCTCTTGAGGTCCACGATCGTCAGCGCGGCGTCGCCGTCGGTGGTCAGCGCGGCGAGGTGCGTGCCGTCCGGGCTGATCTTCGACGCCATGATCTTGCCGTCGTTCACGACCAGCCGGTCGCCGATCGGGTCGAGGTACTGGTCGCTCGAGACGACCAGCCCGTCCTTGGTGTTCTGGCCGACATGCTGCTGGCCGAACTCCTGCGTCGACGCGGTGCCGATGCCGGAGCCCGTCACGACCAGGGCGAGTGTGGCGGTTCCGGCGGTGACCAGGCGGATCTGACGCGATCTGCCGGTGCTGGACCTGGCTCTCCCTGCACGCCTGCGGCGGCGTGTTACCTGCATGGGGTCATCCCTTCGGGGTGTTGGACAGCAGTTCGACGCTGGCGTCGAACTGCCACAGCGGGTTGGGTTGGTCCCCGGTCGGGGTCCGCACCTGGAAGTAGCCGTTCACTTCCTTCGGCCCGTCGCCGTCGGCGACGAACCGCCCGTCTGAGGTGACGTCGAGCTGGTAGATGGCCTGACCAGTCGCTTCGACGCCGGGGAGATGCCACGAGACGACGCACCGCCAGTCGTTGCCCGGTCCTTCCTGGGCGACGAGGCCGCCGCCCTTCTGGCACTCGGACGTGACGCCCAGCTGGGCTTCCGTCACGGCGGGGCGGTGCAGTTCGTCGGTCTGCAGGCGGTAGAGATGCGCGAACGTGGTCGAAAGCGACTGCTGCACCTTGTCCTGCGTCACGCCGGAGCCGAGCGACGGCGTGGCCACGGCGATCACCGCGAAGGCGACCACGATCAGCCCGACCAGCGGCAGCGCGCCGGCGGTGATGGTGCGGCGGGCCGAGCCGTCGTAGCTCAGGTTGGTGAAATCGCGTCGCAGGAACAGGAAGTAGGCCAGCGCGGTCGCCACGACTGTCCACACGAGACAGACGAGGATGCTGACGAGCAGCGGTCCGGCTTGCGCGGGACTGGTGAACAGCCCTTCCCACGCGATGAACGAGTACGTCGGCAGCGCGAGGCGCACGGCCACGGGCAGCGGCAGCAGCTGGGCCACCGCCATCCCGAGCGCGACGACGGCGGGCAGCAGCAGGCCCATCGGCGACCGGCCCAGCGCGACGGACCCGAGCAGCCCGACCGCGGCCAACGCGAGCGTCGGGGCGAGCGCGCAAACCCACGCGAGCAGCACGTGACCGGCGGCGGCGCCGGGGGAGAGCAGGTGCCCGTCGAGTCCGACGAGCTGCCGGTTGCCGGCGCCGAGGACACCGCCGACGGCGCTGGACACGGCCAGGCCGGCCACGAGCACGAAGATCACGGTGAGACTGGCCAGCACCTTGGCCACGAAGATCCGCCGGTACGACCGGACGGCCACCAGCAGGTGCCGCCAGGTGCCGAGCCGGTCCTCGGACGCGAACACGTCGCCGGCGACCACCGACGTGAGCAGCGGGAGCGCGTAGCTGCCGGCGAACCCGAGCATCACGAGCGAACCGGCCCAGCCGGTGGCGTTCATCCAGCGGCCGAAGACGGTGTCCACCGGCAGGTCGCTCTGCTGGCTCACCGCGGCGACGAACAGCGCCGGGGCGATCCAGCAGGCGAGCACCAGCAGGCGGACTCGCCACTGGGAGACGAGTTTGACCAGCTCGAAGCGGTAGCCGCGGGCCACGGAGGCAGGTGCCTCGCGTGCGGTCGGGGTTTCCGGTGTACCCGGCGTGCCGGGTTCGGTGAGGGTCGCGGTCATCGGGCGGACTCCTGCTGCTGAGACGCGGTTTCGGACGCCTCTTCGGATTCGGTGAGGGCGAGGAACGCGGCCTCAAGCGGCGACACCACGGGCGCGAGTTCGCGGAGAGCCACGCCCGCGTGGACCAGGCGCACCACGAGGTCGTCGAGCGCGGGCACGAGCGCGCGCACCACGAGCAGGCCACTGTCCTTTCCGGACTCGTCGCCGAGCCGGATGCCGGGGGTTTCGGCCGCGAGCTTCCGCGCGGCCTCGCGATCGGAGGTCACGAGCCGGTAGTCGAGCTCCTGATTCTCCGACGAGAGCTTGCCCAGCGGACCGGTGAAGACGACGCGGCCGGTCGCGATGATCGTGACCTCCGAGCACAGCGCTTCGAGGTCGTCCATGCGGTGGCTGGACAGCACGACGGTGGCGCCTTCGGCCGCGAGCCGCGTGAGGACCCCGTGCACGTGTTTCTTGCCGGCGGGGTCGAGGCCGTTGGCGGGCTCGTCGAGCACGAGCAGGCGCGGGTGGGTGAGCAGGGCGGCGGCGAGGCCGAGCCGCTGGCGCATGCCGAGGGAGAAGCCGCGCACGCGGTCGTCGGCGACGTCGGTGAGCCCGACCTGGGCGAGCGCGTCGTCGATGCCGGCGGTGCGGGTGTCGCCGCCGCGCAGGGCGGCCAGGGCGGCAAGGTTCTTCCGCGCGGTGAGCGAGGGGTAGAGGCCGGGGCCGTCGACGAACCCGGCGACGCCGCCGGGAGCGTCCAGCGTCCGCCCGACGGGCGAGTCGAGGATCTCCAGGCGGCCCTCGTCCGCGACGGCGAGGCCCAGCAGCAGACCCAGCAGTGTGGTTTTGCCCGCGCCGTTCGGCCCGGCCACTCCGTGGATCTGCCCCTGGGCGACGTCGAGATCGATTTCGTCGAGCGCGACGACTTCGCCGAAACTTTTGGTGATTCCCCGAGCCCGGACTGCCAGAGGTGTGTCCATGGTCCCTTTGCTTTCGTCGTGAAACGTGCGTCAGGAACTTAGGGACGGTAAATTAATCTCGAGCCGGTGCCGGGTGAACGATCGGGGAACGGGGCTCGGACGAAACAAGTCGCACTCGTGGATTGTCCGAGTTAAATCGTGATCTTGCCTTGAGTTAACTGTCGCCTTGCATCAGGGGAGTCGGAACAGGGCCAGCGCGTTGTCCCTGCCGATCTTGCGACGGTCGGGTTCGTTCAGGGGTGCGGAGTCGAACCAGCCGGCCGCGTGGTCGACGTTTTCGAACCGCCAGTCGGTGGAGAAGAGCACGCGATCGGCGCTCAGTTCCGACACCGCGGCGAGCAACGACTGGGTGCGGAAATTGCCGGACGTCGTCACGTAGAAGTGCTCGGTGAAGTATTCGGTGATCGGCCGTTTGGCAGGATAGGGGAGCGCGGCATTGCTCCATTTGTTGTGGTGGTCGATCAGCCAAAGGGAGTAAGGAAGTCCTTCGCCGAGGTGACCGAGAATGATGTTCACCCCGGCGTGGCGGTCGAACAACCCCGACGCGGCCAGGCGCAGCGCGTGCGCCGCCTTCTGCTGGCCGAATGCCCAGGCCGGGCCGAGCAGCCACTCGTGGCCGGCGTACACGCGGGCGTCCTGCGGCAGCGGGTTGCGGTCCCGTGCCCCACGGCGTCACCGGTCTGGAGCTCGACGCGCGCGGCCTGATCACGCGCGCGACCGCCGTCTGGACGGCTCCTTCGTCGACGACGCGATGCGCCGCATTGGCGCAGAAGGCGGTCGAGCACTGATGGCGGCGGGGGATCCGGATTGGTGCCGGGGAGGGTGCCGGGCGGGAGAAGCGGGTTCGGCGTTCTTCGGCTGACCCCGCTTCTCCGCGTGATCAGGCGTCGGCGGTGGTCCAGGTGTCCACGGTGCGGAAGCCGAGCGTCCGCGCGAGCTGCTCGTTGGTCGGGTCGATCGCCGGCAGTCCGCCCCGCGCGCCGCCGTCGAACGCGTCGTGCAGGATTCGGGCGGCCACCAGCGTGACGCCGCGGGCAGATCGAGCATTGCCGCGCTGAGCAGATCGCGCACACTGTCGGCCGGCGCACCCGTGGCCGCGACGGAACGTCGAGGAACGTCTAGCGCCTGTTTCAATGCGCTGACCAGCGAAGCTTCCGAACGGGGTCGCCAGCACGGCGTGTCGTAGATCAAATAGACGAGGTCTCCGGTAGATCGATCAACGACCAAGCTGATCAAGAACACCGGAGACCTCGTGGCCAGCGTAGCGGCGACGGGGCGAGCCGACCTGACCGACGCGCAGTGGGCAATCCTGGAACCGTTGCTGCCCGTCGGCCAGAAGCCAGGCCGCCCACCGAAATGGACCAAGCGTCAACTCCTGAACGGCATCCGCTGGCGAGTCCGTGTCGGCTCGCCCTGGCGCGACGTTCCACCCGATTACGGTTGCTGGCAGACGATCTACGGCCTGTTCCGGCGCTGGCAGCGAGCCGGTGTCTGGGCGGTGATCCTCGCAGCACTCCAAACCCGGGCCGACGCTGCCGGACTGATCACCTGGGACGTGAGCGTGGATTCCACGATCAACCGAGCGCATCAGCACGCAGCGGGCGCACGCACCCACAGCGAACTGCAGAAGGAGCCTCCGGGCGGCATCGGAGAGCCCGAACCGGCCGATCACGCGTTAGGCCGGTCGCGGGGTGGATGGACCACCAAGCTGCACCTGGCCACCGAACAAGGTCAAAAACCGCTGTCATTGCTGGTGACAGCTGGGCAGCGCGGTGACTCGCCGCAGTTCGAGACGGTGCTGGCCGGGATCCGGGTCGCCCGCACTGGCGGCGGGCGAGCCCGGACCCGACCGGATCGAGTGCTGGCCGACAAGGCCTACAGTTCCCGCGCCAACCGGGCCCATCTCCGGCAGCGCGGAATCGTCTGCACGATTCCCCAGCCCGCCGACCAGATCCAACATCGTCGCAACCGTGGGCGCGCAGGTGGCCGACCGCCAGCGTTCGACCCCGACATCTACAAGCAGCGGCACGCGGTCGAGTGCGGGATCAACCGCCTCAAACGCAACCGAAGCCTGGCCACACGGTTCGACAAACTCGCGGTTCGCTACGAGGCAACAGTCCACGTCGCTGCGATCAACGAGTGGCTACGCCATTGAAACAGGCGCTAGCGCGTAAGCCCCGTCGACGCGCCGTACTGTCGCACCGGGCGGGGTTGTGTCGAATGTCGTGGGGTTCTTCTCGAGAACGGTGAGCGCGCGCTGATCCTGCACCGTGAGCCTGTGCCTTTCCGCGAGCTCCGTGAACGGCGTCGCGGCACCCCTGGTCCGCAACGCCCCACGGCACCCCGTGTCACGGCATTTGTGCGGCGAATTCCGCCATTTCCGCGACGCTCGGTTTTCCGCGATCCCGAACACGCCGTTCATCCGGGCCTGGCTCTGGAAGCTGACCGGCAGCGCGCGGCCTTTTCCGGCTTGATCGGCTGACCTCGGCAACGCGCTGAGCAGGTATTTCGTGGTCTGGAGCCAGTCACTGTTCGCCGCGTCGGCCACATCCCGGCCCCGCGGCGCGGCCGTCGCGGGTGCTCCCATCGCTTGCGATATTCAAGAGTGTGAACAAATCCCGGTGTTTCCGTTCGTGAAACGTTTCCGCAAACATGAATGCACTTCGCCGATGGTGCTCAGCGGTTCCAGAACCAGTCCTTGCCCCGCGCCTGCTTGAGCGCCTGCTTCTTGCGCTCGGGCGTCAGGCGGTCCAGGTAGAGCATGCCGTCCAGGTGGTCGGTCTCGTGCTGCAGGCACTGCGCCAGCACGTCGACCCCCTCGACCTCGATCGGCTCGTTGCGCAGGTCGACGCCCCGCACCACCGCGTGCTTGGCCCGCACGGTCGGAAACCACAGCTCCGGCACCGACAGGCAGCCCTCGTCGATGTCGTGCGTCTCCTCCGACAACGAGACGATCTCGGGGTTGATGACGTAGCCCGTCAGGCCACCCACGTCGTAACTGAACACCCTCAGCCCCACCCCGATCTGCGGCGCCGCCAGCCCCGCGCGCCCGTCCGGTTTCACCGAGTCCATGAGATCCGTGACCAGCGCCTCGACCTTCTTGTCGAAAGTCGTCACGGGATCGCAGACCGTCTTGAGCACCGGGTCCCCGAAGTAGCGCAGAGCGCGCATCGCCATGATCGAACGTCCTTCTTCCCGCCGGGTATCCGGACGAAGTGTAATGACCACCGGGTCCACGGCCGTGCCGACCTCGCCCGATGCCCGTCACTCAGCCACTCAGAAACTCAGGCGCTCACGTACTCGAATACTTGGACACTCGAATACTCAGGCGCGTAACCGCAGCCCCTTCGGCGTCGCCCGGAAGCCGGCCTCCCGGAGGATGTCGGCGAGTTCCGAGGTGAGGGCTTGTTCGCCGTCGGCGCGTTGGACGGCCAGCTGGCCCAGCCAGCCCTCGCGGACGGCAGTGGAGAGGCCCGCCGCCGCGGCTTGGAGGGGGGCGCGGTCCTCGGTGAAGCTCAGTAGCGAGCGGCCGCCGCGTTCGACGTAGAGGACGGGGACGCCGTCGACGAGGACCGCGAGGGCGCCCGCCTTGCGCGCCGGGCGGTGTTTCGTGTCGCCTGTGGCGGCCGGCCAGGGCAGGGCCGCACCGTAGGGCTGGGCGGGGTCGGCGGCGGCCAGCACCACCGCGCGGTCGCTACCGGCCCGAGCCGGGGAGCCGGACCAGCCGTCCGCACCGGGCGCGGGACCCGACACGGCGCGCAGCCGATCGACCGCACCCTTCGCCGCGAACTGCGCCGCGCCGAGGCCCTCCACCACGTAGCCGCGCACGACCTGGCCCGAGTCCTCCATGCCGCGCAACACCTTGTAGATCCCCGAAAACCCGCCCGTAACCCGTTCGGTGTCGAGCGCACCGCGCGTGAGCACGCCGTGCCGTTCGAGGAACGCCTCGGTGCGCGCGTGGGCCCGGCGCGTCGGATCGGTCTCCCGCGCCGGCGTGAGAGCCCAGCGGCCCGCGACCGTCGGCGGTCCCGTGCGCGACGGCATCGCCGGGCGCCCCGCCCGCAGCCGCGCATACCGGCCGCGCGGAGCCTGCCGCCGCGGTTTGTGGGCGCCGTGGCCCGCGACCTGCGCGCGCAGCGGCGCCAGCGTGTCGCCCGTGACCAGCCCGGCCCACACGAGGTCCCACAGCGCGCCTGCGATGTCGCCGTCGTTCGGCGGCGACTCCAGCTGTGGCGAAACCCGGTCCACCAGCTGCCGGAAGAACAGTGCGCCACCCTCCAAAGTGGACAGAAGAGCCTCGTGGACCGGGCTCGACGGCGCGTTCTCCTCGACCTCCGGCAGCAGCAGGTCGGCCACGTCCGTCGGGGCGAGCGCCAGCCACCCGTCCCCGCCGGACAGCGCGCCGCAGCCCGCCCACGTGACCTCGCCGGCCGTGGTGAGCTCGTCGAGCAGCGCGGGGGAGTAGCCCGGCAGCCGGCTCGGCAGGATCAGCGACTCCACGGCACTCGCCGGCAACGGCGCGCCGGCCAGCTGCTCGACCACCGACAGCACGTCGTCAGCCGTCGGCGCCGAGCGCACCCGCGCGCCGATCCCGTGCCACGACGGCAGGAACCGGCCCAGCGCCGCGGGCTCCACGGGCTCGACCTCCGCCCGCAGCTTCGCCAGCGACGCCCGACGCAGCCGCCGCAGCACCGCCGCGTCGCAGTATTCGAGCCCCACGCCGTGGGTGTCCGGGTGCCCGATCGGGCTCAGCTCACCCCGGACCAGCCGCCCCTGCCCGGTCATCCGCTCCAGCACACCCGTGACCACGGCCGAGCCGAGCCCGAACCGCGCGGCCGCCGCCGAAGCCGGGAACGGTGCGCGAATCCGCGCGTACCGCCCGAGCAGATCGCCCAGCGGATCCTCCACCGGTTCCGTGAACGCCTCGGGCACCCCCACAGGCAGCGCGACCCCGAGCGCGTCGCGCACCCGCCCGGCGTCCTCGATCGCCAGATAGCGTTCCTCGCCGGCGATCCGCACCCGGATCGCCCGCCGCGCGGCTTCCAGTTCCTCCAGCCACTCGGGCTGGATCCCTCGTTCCAGAGCCTCCACAGTGGACAGATCACCCAGGAATCGCAACAGGTCGGCCGCGTCCTCGGCCGAACGCGCGTGCCGCTCGGGATCCAGCCGCTGCAGCGACCGCTCCACCTCGCGCACGGCGTCCGGATCCAGCAGCTCCCGGATCGCCTCCGTGCCGAGCAGTTCGGCCAGCAGCCCCGAATCCAGCGACAACGCGGCCGCGCGCCGCTCGGCCAGCGGCGCGTCGGTCTCGTACAGGAACATCCCGACGTAACCGAACAGCAGGCTCCGCGCGAACGGCGACGCCGCCGGCGTCTCCACCTCGACCAGCCGCACCCGCCGCGCCCGGACGTCGGCCATCAGCTCTCGCAGCCCGCCCACGTCGTAGACGTCCTGCAGAACCTCCCGCATCGCCTCCAGCACCACGGGGAACCGCTCGTACTTCGCCGCCACCGACAGCAGCTGGGACGCTCGCTGCCGCTGCTGCCACAACGGGGTCCGCCGCCGCGGATCGCGCCGCGGCAGCAGCAGCGAGCGGGCCGCGCACTCGCGGAACCGCGCGGCGAACACCGCCGACCCGCCGACTTCCGCCACGATCAGCTGCTCGACCTCCTCCGGGTCCAGCAGCACGTCGTCGGCGCCGATGGTGACCTCGCCGCCCTCGGCGTCGAGCGCGTCGGGCAGCCGCAGCACGATGCCGTCGTCGGAATGCGCCACCTGCGCGTCGACACCCCGGTTCTCCCGCAGCCGCGCGGCGATCGCCAGCGCCCACGGTGCGTTGACCTGCGCCCCGAACGGAGAGTGCACCACGATCCGCCAGTCGCCCAGCTCGTCGCGGTAGCGCTCCAGCAGGATCGTCCGGTCGTTCGGCACGTGCCGCGTCGCCGATTTCTGCTCTTCCAGGTACGCCAGCAGGTTGTCGCACGCCCGTTGGTCGAGCCCCGCCGCCGCGGCCCGGTCGCGCGCCGCCACGCTGTCCGAAGTGGACAGCTCCCGCACGAACGCGCCCAGTGCCCGCCCGAGCTCCAGCGGCCGCCCCGCCGCGTCGCCCTTCCAGAACGGCATCCGGGCGGGCTCGCCCGGCGCCGGCACCACGATCACGCGGTCGTGGGTGATGTCCGTGATCCGCCACGACGACGTGCCCAGCAGGATGGTGTCGCCGACGCGCGACTCGTACACCATCTCCTCGTCGAACTCGCCGACGCGCGAGCCGGGTTTGTCGTCGGCCCCCGGCGTCATCACCGTGAACAGCCCTCGATCGGGGATCGTGCCGCCCGACGTGACCGCCAGCCGCTGCGAACCCGGCCGCCCGTGCAGCTCACCGGTCACGCGGTCCCACGTGATCCGCGCCCGCAGCTCGCCGAACTCCTCGCTCGGGTACCGCCCGGCCAGCATGTCGAGCACCGCGTGCAACGCGTCGTCGGGCAACGCGGAGAACGGCGCCGCCCGCCGCACCAGCGCCGCGATCTCCGGCACCGTCCACGACTCGAGCGCCACCATCGCCACCACGTGCTGCGCAAGCACGTCGAGCGGGTTGCGCGGGTACCGCACGGCCTCGATCGCCCCCGCTGCCATCCGCTCCGCGACCACCGCGCACGACACGAGGTCGCCGCGGAACTTCGGGAACATCACGCCGGACGACACGGCCCCCACCTGGTGCCCGGCGCGCCCGACCCGCTGCAGCCCCGACGCGACCGTGGGCGGCGCCTCGATCTGCACCACGAGGTCGACCGCGCCCATGTCGATGCCCAGCTCCAGCGACGACGTCGCCACCACGCACGGCAGCCGCCCGGACTTGAGCTCCTCTTCCACGTGGGTGCGCTGCTCCCGCGACATCGACCCGTGGTGCGCCCTCGCGATCGTCGGCGCCGCACCGGTGGTGAGCCCGGACTGCCCGATCGCCTCGGCGGGGAAGTCGTCGCCGGCCCGCAGCTCCGTCTGCTCGGCCGCCAGCTCGTTGAGCCGCGCCGTGAGCCGTTCGGTGAGCCGCCGCGAGTTGGCGAACACGATCGTCGACCGGTGCGCCTGGATCAGCTCCAGCACCCGTTCCTCGACCGCGGGCCAGATCGACGGCCGCTTCACCTCGGCGCCCGCGATCTCCTCCTGCGTGCCGATGCCGCCCTCGGAAGGCAGCTGCGACAACGACGTGAAGTTCTCCAGCCGCTCCATCGGCGACGGCGCCGGCCCGTCGAGGTTCGCCATGTCCTCCACCGGCACCTCGACGCGGACCTCGATGGTCTTCGCGAGCTTCGGCTGCACCACCTTGACCGGCCGCCCGCCGGCGAGGAAGGAGCTCACCTCGTCGACCGGCCGTACGGTGGCCGACAACCCGATCCGCTGCGCGGGCTTCGGCAGCAGCGCGTCGAGCCGCTCCAGCGACACCGCCAGGTGCGCGCCCCGTTTGCCGCCCGCCACGGCGTGGACCTCGTCGACGATCACCGTCTCCACGCCCGCCAGCGACTCCCGCGCCGACGACGTGAGGATGAGGAACAGCGACTCCGGCGTGGTCACCAGCACGTCGGGCGGCGTCTTGCCGAACGACCGGCGCTCGGCCGCCGTGGTGTCGCCGGTGCGCATGCCGACCTCGATCTCCGGCACCGGCAGCCCCAGCCGCCGCGATGCCTGCGAGATCCCGGCGAGCGGCGCCCGCAGGTTGCGCTGCACGTCGACCGCCAGCGCCTTCAGCGGCGAGACGTAGAGGATCCGGCAGCGCTTGCGCGGCTCCGCCGGCGGTGGTTCCACCGACAGCCGGTCGAGTGCCCACAGGAACGCGGACAGCGTCTTGCCGGACCCGGTGGGCGCCACCACCAGGGCGTGCTGCCCGGCGTGCGCGGCCCGCCAGGCCCCTTCCTGCGCCGCGGTCGGCGCGGCGAACGCCCCCTCGAACCACGTGCGGGTCGCGGGGGAGAAGAGGTCGAGGACGTCTGCTGCCACGTCCTCCATGATGCGCGGCACCCCCGACAGTTTCCGATTCCCGCCGTCGCCAACGGCCCCCTCGCGGCGAACGCCCAGGTCACGGCGTCGCCGACCACCCGACCGGGCGACCCGGACGTGCACTGCGTCACGTCCATGACCTCCCGCACCAACCCCTCCGCCCGGTCGTCCTCTCCAGGCGACCCACCAGCGAGATCGCGCCGGCTTCGGGATTGTGCGGTGCGATCGGCCCCCGGGCCGATCCGACCGTACAATCCCGAAGCCGGCTCAAAGGCGATCTCGCACGCCCCGGTGGAGCCGGGGCAGAAAAAAACACAGGGAGTGGAAGTGCGGATCCTGTCGGTGGACCTGGGGACGTCGAATACGGTCGCCGTGCTTTCCGCACATGGCAGGCCGCCGCGGGTCGTCGAGGTGGACGGCTCGGCCAACATGCCTTCGGCGATCTTCGCCGGCGAGGACGGCCCGATCATGGTGGGCCGCGACGCCGAACGCCGCGCGCGCCTGGACCCCACCCGCTTCGAGCCCAACCCGAAACGCCGCATCGACGAGCAGACGCTGCTGCTGGGCACCGACGTCGTGCCCGTCAACGAAGCGCTCGCCGCGATCCTGCACCGCGTGCTCGACGAGACCACGCGCCAGCTCGGCGGCGAGCAGCCCGACGAGGTCCGCCTCACGCACCCCGCGCAGTGGGGGCCGGTGCGCCGCAACGTCCTGCTGTCCTCGGCCCGGCTCGCGGGCATCGGTGCGAGCGTGGTCCTGGTGCCCGAACCCGTCGCCGCGGCCGCGCACTTCGCGTCGTTCCCGGGCAAGGGGCTCGCGCCCGGGCAGGCGCTCGCGGTGTACGACCTGGGCGCCGGCACGTTCGACGTCGCCGTGGTCGGCGCGACGCAGAACGGCTACGTCGTGCTCGCCGAGGACGGCCTGCCCGACCTCGGCGGCCTCGACGTCGACCAGGCGCTGATGGTGCACGTCGGGCGCGAGGTCTTCCACTCGGATCCCCAGCGCTGGCAACGCCTTCTGCGGCCGGAGTCCACGGCGGACCGACGCACGCGGCGCGCGTTGCAGGAGGACGTGAAGGACGCCAAGGAGGCGCTGTCGCGGCACCCGCAGACCGAGGTGCCGATGCCGGAGCCGTTCAAGGACGTGCTGGTCACGCGCGGAGAACTCGAAGGCCTGGTGCGCCCGGCGATGCTGCGCAGCGTGGAGCTGCTCGCGCGCACGCTGCGGACGGCCGGGCTGACGCCGGATCGTCTCGCGGGCATCTACCTGGTCGGCGGGTCGAGCCGGCTGCCGCTGGTCGGCTCGATGATCGCGGAGAAGCTCGGCGTCGTACCCGCGAGCCTCGACCAGCCGGAGACGGCCGTGGCGCTGGGCGCGCAGCACGTGGCGCGCGACGGGCTGTCGATGCGGACGCAGAACGTGGAAGGCCAGGTCGCGGCGGGTGCGCCCGCGTATGTGCCGGGTGGGTATCCGCCGCCACCGCAGCAGCCTCCGGCCGGGTACGCGCGGCCGTCATTCCCGGCGGGGCCGGCGCCGTCGAACTTCCCGACGTACTCGCCGGCCACCGCAGCCGACCCGGCGAAGAAGAAGAGCCGCGCGAAGCTGTGGATCGGTGTCGCGGCGGCGGTGGTCGTGGTTCTCGCGGCGGGGCTGACGGTGTTCCTGACGTCGTCTTCTTCGGCGCAGACCTACACCGCGGGCCAGTGCCGCACGCCCGGGCAGGCCGACGCCCAGGGCCTGACCGGGTGCCTGCGCCAGCTCGCGGGGAAGATCGCCGACACCGGCGGCTGCCGTCCGGGCATGGGCAACGGCCCCGCCGCGCCCGCGCAGAGCCTCGGCGCCACCTCGACGTGCGCGGCGCCGGGCCGCGCCGGCTCACAGGTGACGTACGTGCAAGGCACGTCGGCCGCCGTGCTGAAGCAGTACACGGACGGGCTGCTCGCCTCCGCCGGCGGCGACCGCGTCGAGGCCGCGTGGAAGGGCAACGGGCTGGAGGGCCACTACTCGTCGGCGGCCGGGCAGAACGCGGCGGTGCTGGTGTTCACCGTGTCCGACCGGCCGCTCGTCGGGTTCATCTACCAGGTCAATTCCGCAGGTCAGGGCGCTGCGCCGACCCCGGGGACGCTGGCGGACTACTTCGAGCAGAGCGTGCAGCCCGGCGAGTGAGCGGGTTTCGTTCGCTGCCGCGGCGCGAACGGCCCGTTCGCGCCGCAGGCGAGGCCGCGAGCTAGCATTCGGCCGATGCGTATCACGGTGTTCCGGCGGCTCATGGCGGACGAGTTCGGCCCCGGGCGGGCCGAGGTCCTGGCCCAGGACCACGTGCTCAGCGGGCTCGGTGGGAAGACCGTCGACCAGGCTCTGGCTGCGGGGATCTCGGCGAAGCAGATCTGGCGTGAGGTGTGCGAAGCGTTCGACATCCCGCCGGAGCGGCGCTGACCTGCGGTTTCCTGGTTCGCCCCGGGGAAGGGGGGGGCTCGGAAGGGCGAAAAATCCTAGCGGACGGGGGTGTCGCCGCAACCCTCGAACACTTGTTCGTCTACAGTGTTGTGCACACCGGGGGCCGGCGATCCACAGATCGATCGCCGTGCCGGGAATTGTCGGTCCCTCCCCGTAGCGTCGGACCGGACAGCGCTTGATCCGGACAGAGCTTGATCTGGACAACCGAACAAGCCACACAGGCCAACCAGCGAGGTGGACCCCAATGCCAGCAGCACCCGACAAGGACAAAGCGCTCGAGCTTGCCCTTGCGCAGATCGACAAGCAGTACGGCAAGGGCTCGGTGATGCGCCTCGGCGAAGAGGGCCGCGCGCCCATCGCCGTGATCCCCACCGGTGCGATCGCCCTCGACGTCGCGCTCGGCATCGGGGGGCTGCCCCGCGGCCGCGTCATCGAGGTGTACGGCCCGGAGTCCTCCGGTAAGACAACGGTCGCCCTGCACGCGGTGGCGAACGCGCAGAAGAACGGCGGCATCGCGGCGTTCATCGACGCGGAGCACGCGCTGGACCCGGAGTACGCCAAGAAGCTCGGCGTGGACACCGACGCGCTGCTCGTTTCCCAGCCGGACACCGGTGAGCAGGCGCTGGAGATCGCGGACATGCTGATCCGCTCCGGCGCGCTCGACATCCTGGTCATCGACTCCGTGGCCGCGCTCGTGCCGCGCGCCGAGATCGAGGGCGAGATGGGCGACTCGCACGTCGGCCTCCAGGCCCGCCTGATGAGCCAGGCGCTGCGCAAGATGACCGGCGCGATGAACAACTCCGGCACCACCGCGATCTTCATCAACCAGCTGCGCGAGAAGATCGGCGTCATGTTCGGCTCCCCGGAGACCACGACCGGTGGTAAGGCGCTGAAGTTCTACGCCTCGATCCGCCTCGACGTGCGCCGCATCGAGACGCTCAAGGATGGCGGCGAGCCGGTCGGCAACCGCACCCGCGTCAAGGTCGTGAAGAACAAGATGGCCCCGCCCTTCAAGCAGGCCGAGTTCGACATCCTCTACGGCCACGGCGTCTCCCGCGAAGGCTCGCTCATCGACATGGGCGTCGACCAGGGCATCCTGCGCAAGTCCGGCGCCTGGTACACCTACGAGGGCGACCAGCTCGGCCAGGGCAAGGAAAACGCGCGGAAGTTCCTGCGCGACAACCCGGACATCGCCAACGAGATCGAGAAGCGCATCAAGGAGAAGCTGGGCATCGGCCCGCAGGTCGACGCCGAGGTCGCCGAAGCTGCGGTTCCGGCGCCGGTCGACTTCTGAAGTCGATCGGAAGGGTGAGTTGTGTTCGCGGAACGCGCTCACCCAGCGGATCGATTCAGGTGTCCTGTGGGGGTCGAACCCCCACACCCCCGCCAGGGGGCAAGCCCCCTGGACCCCCGGCGGGGTTGCGTTCGTGAGGTGACCGGCTGATCCGGGTCGGGTGTGCTCGCGGAGGGCGCTCGCCGGGATCATCCGCTGTGTCTTGTGGGGGTGGAACCCCCACACCCCCGCCAGGGGGCAAGCCCCCTGGACCCCCGGCGGGTTGCGCTGGTGAGGTGACCTCACCGGGATGAGGTGACCGGGTTGGGTTGGCGGTCTGGGTGGCTCGGCGGGGTGCGGGTGTGAATGAGGGAGGAAGGGCGTAGTGGCGAGGGCGCCGAAGGTGGAGCCGGCGGAGCTGCCGCCGGAGGAGCGGGCCAAGAAAGCCAAGGAGATCTGCTTCGATCTCCTGGCGGCACGCCCGCGAACTGTCGACGAACTGCGGCAGACGTTGCGGCGCAAGGGTTTCGATGACGACACCATCGAAACCCTGCTCGGCAAACTCGACCGCGCCGGCCTCGTCAACGACGCCGAGTTCGCCGAGATGTGGGTCAAGGCCCGCCACGCCGGCCAGGGCCTCTCCCGCACGGCGCTCGTCGCCGAGTTGCGCCGCAAGGGCGTCGACGACGAGATCGCCACGCAGGCCGCCGGCGAGGTCGACCGCGAGGCGGAGGAACAGCGGGCCCGCGAGCTCGTCCGCAAACGCCTGGGCTCCCTCGGCAACGTCGACGAGCAGACGGCCATCCGCCGTCTCCTCGGCTTCCTCGGCCGCAAGGGCTACCCGCAGGGTCTCGCCTACACCGTCATCCGCGACGAGCTCCGCGAGTTCGGCGCCGAATCCAGCCTGCTGGACGACGCCACCATCGACTGATCCGTCCCGAAGCTCCCTGTTCCGAAGCGCGCGGCCCTGCCGTTCCCCGCCCCGCGCAGGGAACGGCAGAGCGAACCTCAGCCGCGCAGCGCTGCGGCCTCCGCGGCCAGCTTCTCGACCGTCTCGAAGTCCTTGGCGGCCAACAGCTTCGCTGGTGTCAGCCACGAACCGCCGAGGCAGCCGACGTTCGGCAGCGCCAGGTACGAGGGCGCCGAGTCCACGGTGATCCCGCCGGTCGGGCAGAAGCGCAAGTCCGGCAACGGACCCGTCAGCGACTTCAGGTAAGCCACTCCGCCGCTGGCCTCCGCCGGGAAGAACTTCAACGCCGTCAAGCCACGCTCGGCCAGGCGCATCGCCTCGGACACCGTCGCGGCGCCCGGCAGGAACGGCAGGCCCGTGGCGAAGCAGGCGTCGAGGACCGCGTCGGTGCAGCCCGGCGTCACCAGGAACTTCGCGCCGGCGTCGGCCGCCTGCGCGGCCTGCGCCGGCGACGTCACGGTGCCCGCGCCCACGAAGATGTCCGGCACCTCCGCGGCCACGCGCTCGATCGCGGCGAGCGCGACCGGCGTGCGCAGGGTCAGCTCGATCACCCCGATCCCGCCGGCGAGCAACGCGCGCGCGGTGGGCACGGCGTCGTCGACGTCGTCGATCACGACCACGGGCATCACGGGCGAAAGGGCGAGCAGGTCCGAACCGGTGGTCACTGACCGACCTCCTGGGTTTCCAAGGTGTGCAATGGCAGTCCGAGTGTGCCCCGCCCGGCGGGGGCGTCGCGGAGCAGGTCCAGCTCCGCCGTCAGCGGGCCGAACACGCTCGCGCCCTGGTCGGCGGGGCCCACCGCGCGGCGCAGCGCGCCGAACAGTTCCCGCCCGGTGCCTTCCACGAAAGCCGGCGGTGCGTCCAGAAGATCACGTCGCGCGAACTCAGCGGCGTCGACCAGCACGTCAAGCGTGCCGGAGCTCGCGTCGAAGCGGACGACGTCACCGTCGGTGATCCGGGCGATCGGCCCGCCCACCGCGGCCTCCGGCGTGACCTGGATGGCCGCCGGGATCTTGCCCGACGCGCCCGACATGCGCCCGTCGGTGAGCAGCGCGACCTGGAAACCACGGTCCATCAGCACACCCAGCGCCGGCGTGAGGCCGTGCAGCTCCGGCATGCCGTTGGCCTGCGGCCCCTGCTGCCGCAGCACCACCACGACGTCGCGATCCAGCTCGCCGGCCTCGAAGGCCACCGTGAACGCCTCCTGTGACGTGAACACCCGCGCCGGCGCCTGCACCACGCGGTGCTCCGGCGCCACCGCCGACACCTTCGTCACGGCCCGGCCCAGGTTGCCGGCGACCATGCGCAGCCCGCCGTCCGGCGCGAACGGCCGCCACACCGGGCGCAGCACGTCCTCGTCGAGGCTTCGGGTGGGCACGTCGCGCCACACCAGCTCGCCGTCGGACAGGATCGGCTCCTGCGTGTAGCGGTGCAGCCCGAACCCGGCGACGGTGTGCACGTCCTCGTGCAGGAACCCGGCGTCGAGCAGCGTGCCGACTAGGAACTGGATGCCGCCGGCGGCGTGGAAGTGGTTGATATCCGCGCTGCCGTTCGGGTACACGCGCGCCAGCAGCGGCACGACGGCCGAGAGGTCCGAGAAGTCGTCCCACGTCAGCTGGATGCCCGCCGCCGCGGCGATCGCGACGAGGTGCATCGTGTGGTTGGTCGAACCACCCGTGGCGAGCAGCGCCACGATGCCGTTGACAAACGCTTTTTCGCCCAGCACCAGGGAAACCGGCGTGTACGACTCGCCGCGCGACAGCTCGACCGCGCGCCGGCCGGCCTCTTCGGTGAGGGCTTGGCGCAGCGGCGTGTTGGGCGGCACGAAGCTCGCACCCGGCAGGTGCAGGCCCATCACCTCGACGACCATCTGGTTCGAGTTGGCCGTGCCGTAGAAGGTGCACGTGCCGGCCGAGTGGTACGACGCCGCCTCCGCGTCGAGCAGGTCCTCACGCGTCGCGAGACCTTCGGCGTACAGCTGGCGCACGCGGGCTTTTTCCTTGTTGGGCAAG
This sequence comes from Amycolatopsis sp. NPDC051372, assembly GCF_040682095.1. Lineage (NCBI taxonomy): Bacteria > Bacillati > Actinomycetota > Actinomycetes > Pseudonocardiales > Pseudonocardiaceae > Amycolatopsis > Amycolatopsis sp. NPDC051372. The sequence goes on along the minus strand of NZ_JBFBAF010000015.1, from coordinate 31,249 downwards.
CCGGAGTTCATCGGCCCGGCCGGCACGAGGATCGCCGGCAGGTGCCCGAACGACAACGCGCCGATCAGCAGCCCGGGCACGATCTTGTCGCACACGCCCAGCAGCAGCGAAGCGTCGAACAGGTCGTGGGACAGCGCGATCGCCGTCGCCATCGCGATCACCTCGCGGCTGAACAGCGACAGCTCCATGCCCGGCCGCCCTTGCGTGACCCCGTCGCACATCGCGGGCACGCCGCCCGCGAACTGCGCGACGCCGCCCGCCGCGCGCACCGACTTCTTCAGCCACGCGGGGTACTCCTGCATCGGCTGGTGCGCCGACAGCAGATCGTTGTAGGACGACACGATCGCGACGCCCGGTGCGCGCAGCTCGCGCAGCGCCGCCTTGTCCACGCCGTCCATCGCGGCGAACCCGTGCGCGAGGTTGCTGCACGCGAGACCGCGGCGCACCGGGCCTTCTTCGTGGGCGCCGGCGCTGCGCGCGAGGTGGGCGGCGCGCGTTTCCGCGCTGCGTTCGACGATGCGGGCGGTGACCTCGGCGACGACGGGATGCACCGTCGTGTCGGGTGTGCTGCTCATGTCCGGCTCCCGGCTCACTGGGTGGTGGGGTCCGCGGGACGGCAGCACTGGCGTCTGAGGAACGTGACGGCCACCACGGTAGCCGGTGTGGGCCGGGTTATCAAAATCGATTCAGTAAACCACTGGGAAACAGCGAGCCGCACCCGCGTGTCGGGTGCGGCTCGCTTGTTTCCGGTTCAGGGTGCCGTGGTCGTCCAGGTGACAGGCAGCTCGTGGACGCCGTAGATGTTCATGTCCGTCCGGAGTTTCACCTGGTCAGCGGGGATGGCGAGCTGCAGTGTCGGGAAGCGCCGCAGCAACGCCGCGAACCCGGCGCGCATCTCGATGCGGGCCAGCTGCTGGCCGAGGCACTGGTGCACGCCGTGGCCGAAGGTCAGCTGGCCGCGCGAGTTGCGGCGGATGTCCAGCGTGTCGGGGTTCTCGAAGCGCCGCGGGTCGTGGTTGGCGGCCAGCGTGGAGACGACGACGGTCGAGCCGGCCGGGATCGTCTCGCCGCCGAGTTCGAGGTCTTCGGTGGCGTAGCGGAAGTTGATGTCGACCACCGACAGGTACCGCATGAGCTCCTCGACGGCCCCGGGCAGCAGCTCCGGGTCGGCGCGCAGCTCGGCCAGCTGCTCGGGATGCTCCAGCAGCGCGAACGTGCCGAGCGCCAGCATGTTCGCGGTCGTCTCGTGGCCGGCGAGCAGCAGCAGGAACGCGATGCCGGTCAGCTCCTCGATGCTGAGGTCGTCCTGCCGGGCCAGATCCGAAAGGATGTCCTCACCGGGCTCCGCGCGTTTACCCGCCACCAGATTGCCGAGGTAGGTGGTCAGCGCACCGTACGCCGCCACCTTTTCCTCCAGCTCCTGCTCCTTGACCAGGAACTTCGCCGAGTTGGCCTGGAAATCGGCCCGGTCCTCGTACGGCACGCCCAGCAGCTCGCAGATCACCAGCGACGGCACCGGCAACGCGAACTCCTTGACGAGGTCCACCGTCGGCGTCAGCTGCGCCATCGCGTCCAGCTGCCGCTCCACGACCTCGGCGATGTGGTCCTCCAGCTGCTTCATCCGCTTGACCGTGAACGCGCCCGTCAGCTTGCGCCGCAGCCGCGTGTGATCCGGCGGATCCATGGCGATGAACAACCCGGGCACCTGCGGCGACGGCTCCGTGGCGGCCGGCATCCCGGGCGTCTCGTAGGGCACGTGCATGACCCCCAGGTCCTGCCGCGAGCTGAACCGCGTGTCGGCCAGCAGCTGCCGCACCTCGTCGTACCCGGTGACCAGCCAGCCCTCGTGCCCGTCCGGAAAGAGCATCGGACTGACCGGCCGCGCCTCCCGCAACCGCGTGATCTTCCGCGGCGGATCGAACGGCCCCGCGTCGCGCTCCATCGGCAACCCCTGCGGGACGGACACCGTCTGGCTCATGGGACTTCCTCTCGTGGTGGTCGTGGTCACCACTCTGGCCGCCCCACCTGACACCGCCCTGATACGGACTGACACCGCCGTCGGAACCGTGCTCGCCGACGTGTCCGGACTGCAACTCGCCTCGCCGTCCACCGCCGCTGACCAGCGCTCCCACGGCCCACCGACGGCCCACACTCCAAGACACGCCCCGAGAGGGGTCGACTCCCAAGGTCAAAAGGCAATACGCTAAGGAATGTGCTACTTGTCACATAGCACAACGCGAGGCAGAGTCGTACGTGGCGAAAGTGATCGTCACCCGGTTCCTGTCAGCCCCACCGAACAGGGAGGCTCCCGATGTCCACCACAGAGCTCGCCGAACTGCGGCGCACCATCGGCCAGTTGCGGCAGTGCGTGGGCGCCCTGCGCTCTCGGTACGGCGACGCGTCGGCGGTGCGCCGGCTGGCCAACGATGTCGAGCGCCTCGACATCGACACCGCGGAGCTGGACGGCCACCCGCACGCCGTGCCGGCGCAGGCCAAACCCATGGACCGCGTGCCCGTCCCGGACACTCCTTACGATCCGGCGTTGTGGCAAGGCGCCGATGACGAAGGCGTTGGCGGCTACAAGCGCGACCAGCGGTGAGCGCCCCCGCTGACAACGACGTCAGCCGGGCCGGCGCCGGCGTCCGCTCTCCGGGGCGGGCGCTTCTGGCCGACCGGACGTTGCGCACCGACCGGTGGTGGCTGCAACCCCTGCTCACCGTGCTGGGGCTGGCGACCTTCATCATCTACGCGACCGTTCGCGCCTTCGTGCGCACCGCGTACTGGGTGCCCGACTACCACTACCTGACGCCGTTCTACTCGCCGTGCGTGTCCACGTCCTGCGTCGAGGGCTCGAGCCACTTCGGGCACTGGTTCGGCGACTTCCCGAGCTGGATCCCGCTCGGGGCGCTGGTCCTGCCGTTCCTGCTCGGCTTCCGCCTCACCTGCTACTACTACCGCAAGGCGTACTACCGCTCGGTCTGGTTCTCGCCGCCGGCGTGCGCGGTGGCCGAGCCGCACGGGAAGTACACCGGCGAGACGAAGCTGCCGCTGATCATCCAGAACGTGCACCGCTACTTCTTCTACGTCGCGGTGATCGTGTCGCTGGTCAACACCTACGACGCCGTGGTCGCGTTCCAGAGCCCCAGCGGGTTCGGCTTCGGGCTGGGCAACATCATCATCGTCGCCAACGTGGTGCTGCTCTGGGCGTACACGATCTCCTGCCACTCGTGCCGGCACGTCACCGGCGGCAGGCTGAAGCACTTCTCGAAACACCCCGTCCGGTACTGGGTCTGGACGCAGGTCTCGAAGCTCAACACCCGGCACATGACCCTCGCGTGGACCACGCTCGGCACGCTGGTGCTGACCGACCTCTACGTGATGCTCGTGTCGAGCGGAGCCATCGCGGATCTGCGCTTCGTCGGCTAGCGTCGGCACCCTCATCTCCGGCAGTACTTCAAGACAACGGCGTCCCAGCTCCGAGGTGGCTCTATTCATGACCGAGGTCGAACGGCACAGCTACGACGTGGTGGTGATCGGTGCCGGCGGCGCCGGTCTGCGCGCGGTGATCGAGGCGCGCGAACGCGGTTTCAGCGTCGCTGTGGTGTGCAAGTCCCTGTTCGGCAAGGCCCACACCGTGATGGCCGAAGGCGGCTGCGCGGCGTCGATGGGCAACGCGAACCCGAACGACAACTGGCAGGTGCACTTCCGCGACACCATGCGCGGCGGCAAGTTCCTCAACAACTGGCGCATGGCCGAGCTGCACGCCAAGGAGGCCCCGGACCGCGTCTGGGAGCTGGAGACCTACGGCGCGCTGTTCGACCGCACGGCCGACGGGCGCATCAGCCAGCGCAACTTCGGCGGCCACACCTACCCGCGCCTCGCGCACGTCGGCGACCGCACGGGGCTCGAGCTGATCCGCACGATGCAGCAGAAGATCGTTTCGCTGCAGCAAGAGGATTTCGCGAAGTACGGTGACTACGAGGCGCGGATCAAGGTCTTCGCCGAGTGCACCGTCACGGAGCTGCTCCTGACCGACGGCAAGATCGCCGGCGCGTTCGGCTACTGGCGCGAGAGCGGGCGGTTCATCCTGTTCGACGCACCCGCCGTGGTGCTCGCGACGGGGGGCATCGGCAAGTCGTTCAAGGTCACGTCGAACTCGTGGGAGTACACCGGCGACGGCCACGCGCTGGCCCTGCGCGCGGGCGCGAAGCTGATCAACATGGAGTTCGTGCAGTTCCACCCCACGGGGATGGTCTGGCCGCCGAGCGTGAAGGGCATCCTCGTCACCGAAGGTGTGCGCGGTGACGGCGGCGTGCTCAAGAACTCCGAGGACAAGCGGTTCATGTTCGAGTACGTGCCCGACGTGTTCAAGGGCCAGTACGCGGACAGCGAGGACGAGGCCGACCGTTGGTACGCCGATGCCGACAACAACCGCCGCACGCCCGATCTGCTGCCGCGCGACGAGGTGGCGCGCGCGATCAACTCCGAGGTCAAGGAGGGCCGCGGCTCCCCGCACGGCGGCGTCTACCTCGACATCGCGAGCCGCCTGCCCGCCGAGGAGATCCGGCGCCGGCTGCCGTCGATGTACCACCAGTTCAAGGAGCTGGCCGACGTCGACATCACCAAGGAGGCCATGGAGGTCGGGCCCACCTGCCACTACGTGATGGGCGGCATCGAGGTCGACCCGGACACGGGCGCGGCGAGCGTGCCCGGCCTGTTCGCGGCGGGGGAGTGCTCCGGCGGGATGCACGGCTCCAACCGCCTCGGCGGCAACTCGCTGTCGGACCTGCTGGTGTTCGGCCGCCGCGCGGGCCTCGGCGCCGCGTCTTATGTGGACGGTCTCGGCGACGGGCGGCCTCAGGTTGCCGAGTCCGATGTGGACGCCGCCGCGAAGATGGCGCTGGAGCCGTTCGACCCGCCGGCCCAGGGCGTGGCCGAGAACCCGTACACGCTGCACACGGAGCTTCAGCAGTCGATGAACGACCTGGTCGGCATCATCCGCAAGGCCGACGAGATCCGCCAGGCGCTGGAGAAGCTCGGCGAGATCCGGCAGCGCATGGCGCAGGTGACCGTGGAGGGCCACCGGCAGTTCAACCCCGGCTGGCACCTCGCCGTGGACCTGCGCAACATGCTGCTGGTGAGCGAGTGTGTCGCCCGCGCGGCGCTGCTGCGTACCGAAAGCCGTGGCGGCCACACGCGCGACGACTACCCCAGCATGGACGCAGACTGGCGGCACAAGCTGCTGGTGTGCGCGGCGCGGGCGGGGGACAATCCCGTGGTACCGGATGTCGACGTGGTGGAGAAGGAGCAGATCCCCCTCCGGGAGGACCTGCTCGAGCTGTTCGAGCTCGACGAGCTCGGCAAGTACTTCACCGACGCCGAGCTGGAGAACCACTCCGGGAGGAACGCGTGAGCTACAAGGCCAGTTTCCGGGTCTGGCGCGGCGACGAGACCGGCGGCGAGCTGCAGGACTTCAAGGTGGAGGTGAACGAGGGCGAGGTCGTCCTCGACATCATCCACCGCTTGCAGGCCACGCAGGCTTCGGACCTCGCCGTGCGCTGGAACTGCAAGGCGGGCAAGTGCGGCTCCTGCTCGGCCGAGGTGAACGGCAAACCGCGCCTGATGTGCATGACGCGCATGTCGACGTTCACCGAGGAGGAGGTCATCACGGTCACGCCGATGCGCGCGTTCCCCGTGATCCGCGACCTCGTGACGGACGTTTCCTTCAACTACACCAAGGCGCGCGAGATCCCCTCGTTCACGCCGCCCCCGGACCTGAAGCCGGGGGAGTACCGGATGCAGCAGGTGGACGTCGAGCGCTCGCAGGAGTTCCGCAAGTGCATCGAGTGCTTCCTGTGCCAGAACACCTGCCACGTGGTGCGCGACCACGAGGAGAACAAGGAGTCGTTCGCGGGGCCGCGGTACCTGATGCGCATCGCCGAGCTGGAAATGCACCCGCTCGACGTTGCGGACCGTCGTGACGCCGCGCAGGACGAGCACGGTCTCGGGTACTGCAACATCACGAAGTGCTGCAGCGAGGTCTGCCCGGAAGGCATCCACATCACGGACAACGCGCTGATCCCGATGAAGGAGCGGGTCGCCGACCGGAAGTACGACCCGATCGTGTGGCTGGGCAACAAGCTCTTCCGCAGGTGACGCGGGCGCAGCTGGCCGGCGCCGTCGTCACCGCGCTGGCCGTTGCGTGCCCGGGCTCGCGGACCCGGTTGCGGGGCTCTTTCGCGACCGGCACCGCCGACGCGTTCAGCGACATCGACGTGGAGTGGGTCGTCCCCGACGGGCGCGTGCCGGCTTGCGCTGCCGACGTCCGGGCGGTTCTGGAACGCGTGCGCCTGGTCGCCGCCGTGCGCACTTCGCCGGACTTCTTCCACTCGCCGCAACGGCGGCTGCTGTTCGTGCGGTTCGCGGGGGTTTCGCTGTTCTGGCGCCTCGACCTGGCGCTGCGGGAAGCGTCGGCGGTCGCCGACCCGGGCCCCGGCGACCCTGCCGTGCACGCCCGCGACGGCGAGTGGTCCCGCCCGGCGAGCGCTCTGGCCAATGCCCTCGGCGCGATCAAAGCCGTCGCCCGCGGCCGATCGGCCGACGCGGCCGGCCTGCTGGAGAGGGGTTTCGCGCGGATCGGCGAACCGGACACGGCCACGGGAGGGTGGGTCGACGACGTCACGCGGCTCTCCCGCGCGACCGCCGCCCGCGAACCGGACCTCGCGCCGTTGGCCGAGGAGACGATCGCGTTGGCAGCGGCGGAACTCGGTGCCTGAGGTCGGTGGCGTGCTCATCAAGAACGTCCGGGTGTTCGACCCCGACTCGGGCACCACCGAAGCCGCGAACGTGCTCACAGACGAGCGAATCACCGCGGTAGGGTCCGATGTGGACGGGCAGAATCCCTACGACGGCGACGGCGGGCTCCTCATCCCCGGCCTGATCGACTGCCACGGCCACGTCGCCTTCCCCGGCAACGCAGGACTTCCCCGCAGCACGCGGATCCTCGAAGCGGTCGCCACACTGCGCCGCCTGCGGACGAGAGGCATCACGACCGTCCGCGACGCTTGGGGTGCCGACGCCGGTTTCAAGCACGCGTTGGAAGAAGGCTGGATCGAAGGCCCCGACCTGCTCGTCAGCCTCCGCCAGCTGTCGCCGACGGGTGGGCTCGGGGACTGGTGGGACGCGGACACCGGCCGCCTCGATCGCATCGACGATCCCGCCCTGCCCGACGCGGTGTTCGACGGCCCGGACCAGGCGCGCGCGGCTGTGCGGCGGATGGTGCGCGCGGGCGCCGACTGGGTGAAGCTCGGCGCCGGCGGTTCCATGGCCGCGCTCGCCGAAGGGCGCGACGTTCGCCCCACCGACGAGGAGCTCCACGCCGTCACCGACGAAGCCCGCCGCGCCGGTCGCGACGTGATGGCCCATGCGCACACGGCCGCCGCAGCGACAGCCGCCGCCCGTGCCGGCGTGCGCAGCATCGAACACGGGGTGTTCCTCGACGAAAAAGCCGTCGCCGCGATGCGTGAACACGGCTGCTGGTACGTGCCCACCCTCGCTCCGATCCCGGCCGAACACGGCGAAACCCACCGCCGTTCCCTCGGTCTGGCCGTCGAAGCGGGCCTCCCGATCGCCGCCGGCTCGGACCTCGCGCCGCGTCCTCATGTCGACTTGCTGACCGAGCTGCGCCTCCTCGCCGCCTCCGGCCTCGGCGCCGCGGGCGCCCTGCGCGCCGCCACGAGCGACGCCGCCCGCCTCCTGCGCCTCGACGACCGCGGCCGCGTCGCCCTGGGCCTGCGCGCCGACCTCGTGCTGCTCGACGGCTCCGCCGTGGACGTCACCGACCTCGCCGGTCGCATCCGTGCGGTCTGGCAAGCGGGGCACCGAGTGCGCGGCTAAACCGTTCGCGAACCGGCAGCTGGGCGCGGCACACTCGCCGGCGTGGACTTCCTGCCCGGTCTCGAGCTCGCCCGCCGCTTCCACGCCGACGCCGTGCGCCCGATCCTCGAACGGCGCGGCGTCACCTACTCCGCGGCCCTCTTCGGCCGCGGCTCCGACGTCCTCGGCTTCGACACCGCGCGCTCCACCGACCACGACTGGGGCCCGCGCCTGCAGGTGTTCGTCGACGAACCGGTCGGGCTCACCGAACTGCTTGCCCACGAGCTGCCGCGGGAGTTCCTGGGCTACTCCACGCACTTCGTCGACAACGAGGGCGACCCGACGACCCGAATGGCCCCCGCCGACGGTCCGATCCGCCACGCCGTGGAGATCGCCGACGTCGACACGTGGTTCAGCGCCTTCCTCGGCTTCGTCCCCGCGAAAACCTTGTCCCGCCGCGAGTGGCTCACCACTCCCACCCAGACCCTCGCCGAACTCACCGGCGGCACGGTCTTCCACGACGGCCTCGACCGCCTCGACGCGCTCAGGGCGGTCCTGGCCTGGTACCCCGACGACGTGTGGCGCGAGGTCCTCGCCGGGCAGTGGCGCCGCATCGCCCAGGAAGAGCCCTTCGTCGGCCGCTGCGGCGAGGTCGGCGACGAGCTCGGGTCCGCCGTCGTCGCCGCGCGGCTGGTGCGGGGCCTCATGCGCCTGTGCCTGCTGATGGCGCGCCGGTACCCGCCGTACTCGAAATGGCTCGGCAGCGCGTTCGCGCGGCTGCCCCTCGCGCCGGACCTGACCCCGCACCTCACGGGCGCGATTGCCGCCCTCGAATGGCGCCAGCGCGAGACGCACCTGGTCGCGGCGTATGAAACCGTTGCCGCGTACCACAATCAGCTGGGCCTCACCGAACCCCTCGACCCTCACGTCCGCGGCTTCCACAAGCGCCCCTATCGCGTCCTGGCCGCCGCCCGCTTCGCCGACGCCCTCCACCCGGGCGCCATCGGGGCGATCGACCAGTGGGCGGACAGCACGGACGTCCTCGGCCGTCCTGAGTGGACCCGGGACCTCGGCCCCTTCGACAACGGCTAGGGACGCCGCGCGGTCAGCACCACGAACGGCCGATCGCCGGGAACCGGCGCCACGACGGGCTGCTGCCCGACCGAGCGCAACCCCGCGTCGGCGAAGGCCTCCACCGCCGGATCGACCGCACCGGAGTACGACAGGACGAGCAATCCGCCACTCCGCAGGTTCGCGGCCAGACGCGCGAGCAACGCGTCGAGCGGACCAGTGACACCGAAGGCGACCACCACGTCGAAGTCGCCGATCACCGGCAGCTTCAGCGGCTCGTGCACCTCTTAGGAGATCCCCAGCGGGTCGCGTTCCTCCTGCCGCTGGGCCTGCGCGATCAGCGAGCGGTCCGCGTCGACCCCGACCACGCGGGAAGCGCCGGCCGAGCGGAACAGCCGGGCGTGAACACCGGTGCCGCTGCCTACCACCAGAACCCAGCGGCCGGGGGACCGGCGGCCGTCAGCACGGCGTTGGTCTCGGCGCGGTCGGCGGGGGTCCAGTGGGCCGGTTCGGGAGATTCGGGCACGGTCGAACTCCTGCCGGGCGGCGGCTGCTCTTCGACGCTAACCGGCGATCCCGTCGTCCGACAGGTGCATCCGGAGCAGCGCGCGAAAAAGCCCCCGCGGGTGCGGGGGCCTTTCGCGTACCTCGTTCGTCAGATGCCGCCGGCGGCGACACCACCGCCCGCGGCGTTGCCGAGCATGACCTGCTCCGCCTTGTTGTCCGTCAACTCGATGTGCTTCTTGCTCCGCCGGTTGCGCTTCTCGACCCACGTCGCGAGCAGCGTCAGCAGCAGGCACATCACGATGTAGATGCCGGCCGCCACGATGGTCGACGGCACGATCGGGCGCCCGAACGCACCCTGCGAGCCGATGTAGCGCGCGTAGTACAGCAGCTCGGGGTACGTGACCAGGAAGCCGAGCGCGGTGTCCTTGAGCAGCACCACGAGCTGGCTGATGATCGTGGGCAGCATCGCACGGATCGCCTGCGGCAGCAGCACCGTGAACATGACCTGCGTCTTGCGCATGCCCAGCGCGTACGCCGCTTCCGACTGGCCCTTCGGCAGCGAGTTGATGCCGGCGCGGAAGATCTCCGCGAGCACGGAACCGTTGTACAGCGTCAAGCCCAGCACCACGGCGAACAGCGGTGAGGTGTCGACGCCGACCGTCGGCAGGCCGTAGTAGAAGAGGAACATCAGGATCAGCAGCGGGATCGCGCGGAAGAACTCCACGACGAACGTGGAGATCCCGCGGATCCACGTGTGCTCGGACAGCCGTCCGGCGGCGAAAACCGCGCCGAAGATCAGGGCGAATACCGCTCCGAGTGCGAACGCCTCGAGCGTGGCGAGCACGGCGTTGGCGAGGTCCGACTGCACCTGCGAGTACTCCAGCCACGCCCACTTCTGCGGGGTGAACTGGCCGCTGTCGGCGAAGCTGAAGACCACGAAAGCGATCAGGGCGATCACCAGGAGGATGCCGATCCCGGCGTAGATACGGTGCCGTACCCGTGACTTCGGGCCGGGGACGTCGAACAGGACGCTGCTCATCGGGCCACGCTCCAGCGCTTCTCCAGGCTGCGTTGAACGAACGACAGCACTGCGACCAGGATGATGAACCCGAGCGCCACCCACAGGAGGGCGACCAGCTGGCTGTCGCCGCGCTCGGAGATGTACTGGCGGATCGCACCCGCCTCGGCGACGGAGAACCCGCCCGCGATCGTGCTGTTCTTGAGCAGCGCGATCAGCGTGCTGATCAGGGGCGGCACGACCGACCGCAGGGACTGCGGTAGCACGACCTGGCCGAGGATCTGGCCGAAGGTGAGGCCGAGTGCGCGCGCCGCCTCGGCCTGGCCGACCGGCACGGTGTTGATGCCCGAGCGCACGACCTCGCAGATGAACGCGGACGTGTACACCGTAAGCGACACCACCGCGGCGGTGAAGTAGTCGATCCTGACGATGTCCAGCAGCGGGTAGGCGAACACGAAGAACGCGAACACCAGCGTGAGCGGTGTGTTACGCACGATGGTGACGTAGGCCGTGCCGATCGCGCGGAACACCGGAACCGGGCTCACCCGCAGCATCGCCAGGATCGTGCCGAACACGAGGCTGCCGACGGCGGAGATGAGGAACAGTTCGATCGTGCGCAGGAAGAACGGACCGAAGAGGTCCAGATTGTCGAGCAGGACGTCCATGGAGCCTTCCCCGCGTCCGTGGGCCGGAAGATTACGTGGAGCGACCGGTGGACGGAGGCCCCGTCCACCGGCCGTGAAACCGGATCAGTAGCGCTGGATGGTCGGCTTCGTCGCGGTCGCGCCGGACTGGCCGAGGGTGGCGTCGTAGATCTTCTGCCACGTGCCGTCGTCGAGGCTGGCCTGCAGCAGGTCGTCGATCTTCGTGCGCAGCACCTTGTCGTCCTTGTTCAGGCCGATGCCGTAGGGCTCCTGCGAGAACGGCTTGCCGACGACCCGCAGGTTCGCCTTGTCCTGCGCCGCGTAGCCCTTGAGGATCGCGTCGTCCGTGGTGAGGGCGTCGACCTCCTTGGTCAGAAGCTTGTCCACGCACTGCGAGTACTTCTGGAACTCGACGATGTTGCTCGGCTCCGTCAGGCCCTGGTCACGCACGCGCTGGATCGGGGTCGACCCCGTCACCGAGCAGACCTTCTTGCCCTTCAACGTTTCCGGGCCGGTGATCGACGTGTCGTCCGCGCGCACCAGCAGGTCCTGACCGGCCTGGAAGTACGGCCCGGCGAACGAGACCAGGTTCTTGCGCTTGTCGGTGATCGTGTAGGTGCCGACGTAGTAGTCGACCTGGCCGTTGGCGATGGCCTGCTCACGCGCGGCCGAGTCTACCGTGGTGAACTTGATCTTGTCCGGGGCGATGCCGAGACCGGCGGCCACCATCCGGGCGATCTCGATGTCGAAGCCCTGGAACTGGCCCGTCGTCGGGTCCTTCTGGCCGAGGCCCGGCTGGTCGTCCTTGACGCCGACGGTGACGGTGCCGGCCGACTTGATCTTCGCGAAGACCGGCGAGCCGGCCAGGTCGACGTTCTGCGCCACGGTGTAGGTCGGCAGGGCGGCGGTGTTCGCGCCACTGGTGTCGCCACCGGGGGCCGCGGGCGTGCCTTCCTTGCCGCAAGCGGTCAGCAGCAGGCCGCCGGCGAGCAGCCCTGCCGCGAGGGTGCGGATCCTCATAACGTGTCTCCTGTATCTGTCGTCGGTATGGCCGGTGCGGCCACCGGGTACGGCAGGTGCCGGGGAAAATCCGGTAATCGTCAGTGGGTGAGGATCTTGCCGAGGAAGTCCTTCGCCCGGTCGCTCTTCGGCTGGGTGAAGAACTCGTCCGGCGTGGTGTCCTCGACGATCTCGCCGTCGTCCATGAAGATCACCCGATCAGCTGCCCGGCGGGCGAACCCCATTTCGTGGGTGACCACGAGCATGGTCATGCCGTCCTTGGCCAGGCCGGTCATCACGTCGAGCACCTCCTGGACCATCTCCGGGTCCAGCGCCGAGGTGGGCTCGTCGAACAACATCACCTTGGGGCGCATCGCGAGCGCTCGGGCGATGGCCACACGCTGCTGCTGGCCGCCCGAGAGCTGGGCCGGGTACTTGTCCGCCTGGTTCGCGATGCCGACCCGCTCGAGCAGTTCCATCGCGGTCTTGCGCGCGTCGGCGGAGGACATCTTGCGGACCTTCACCGGCGCGAGCATCACGTTCTCGAGGATCGTCTTGTGCGCGAACAGGTTGAACGACTGGAAGACCATGCCGACATCCGCGCGCAGCGCCGCGAGCGCCTTGCCCTCGGCAGGCAGGGGCAGGCCGTCGACGGCGATCTCGCCCGCGTTGATCGGCTCCAGCCGGTTGATGGCGCGGCACAGCGTCGACTTGCCCGACCCGGACGGCCCGAGCACGACCACCACTTGGCCGCGAGGCACCTCGAGGTTGATCTCCTTCAGCACGTGCAGGTCGCCGAAGAACTTGTTCACGGCGGTCGCCTTGATCATCGGCGCCGCCACCTCCGCGGTCATCTGGCCTCCAGAGCTCCTTCACAACCGGCATCTGCGGGACCGGATCCCACGTCGATGGCGGAAACCTACTCCCGTCGGACCCTTTGTAAAGGCGGCTTGAGCAATACTTAGGGTTTCAAGTACGTATCGACTTCCGGCGCCGTCCGGGCTGGTCGGCGGCCTTCCGCCCTGCTCAGCCTAGCCACGACCGCCTCCGGGCATCACGCGATGCGGGTCAGAAGGGTGACGGAGAGTGATCCTTCGTGCCCTGTCGTGGTCGCTGTCGGGTGCCCCCTAGAGTTCCTCGCTACCGTGGGCTGGATCACCGGGGGAGGCGAGCGGTGCGGGTGCTGCTGGTGGAGGACGACGACCGGGTCGCGGGCGCCCTCGTGCCCGCGCTGACGCGGCGCGGCCTGGAGATGCAACGGCTGGCCTCGGGCGCCGGCGTGCTGGACCGCGTGCACGACGTGGACGTGGTGCTGCTCGACCTCGGGCTGCCCGACGTCGACGGCGTGGTGCTGTGCCGGCGCATCCGCGCGGTCAGCGACGTCGCCGTGATCGTGGTGTCGGCGCGCGGCGAGGTCGACGACCGGGTGCAGGGGCTGCGCGCGGGCGCCGACGACTACCTCGTGAAGCCCTACGACGTGGAGGAACTGCTCGCGCGCGTCGAAGCCGTGCGACGCCGTCGTGGCGAGCGCACCGACGGGCCCGCCCCGGTGATCGAGGTCGGCGACGTGAGCATCGACCTCGCGCGCCACGAGGTGCTCGTGGCCGGGCAGTCGATCGCCTTGTCCCGCAAGGAGTTCCAGGTCCTCGCGCTCGTCGCGGGCGCGCGTGGCTCGGTGTGCTCGCGCGAGCACGTGCTCACCGAAGTGTGGGGCCACCGGGGCGCGGCCGAGAGCCGTTCGCTCGACGTCCACGTGGCCACGTTGCGCACGAAACTCGGGCGCCCGGCGCTGATCGAGACCGTCCGCGGCGTCGGGTACCGCCTCGGCGGCGGGCGGGGCTGAGCATGCGCGTCCGCCTCCAGGGGATCGTGGTCACGCTCGTCGCACTGCTGGTGTTCGGGCTCGGCATCCCCCTGGCGCTGACGATGGCGGGCAGCTTGCAGCAGAACCTGTTCCTCGACCGCCTCACCGACACCGCGCGGTTCGCGTCGCTCGCGCAACGGCCGCTGATCGACAACCGGCCCGCGCTGCTGGAGCCGGAGCTGCGCCGCTACACCGAGGTCTACGGCGTGAAGGTCGTGGTCGTGAACCAGGACGGCGTCGCGGTACTCAGCTCGCTGGGCGGCACCGACGCGGCGCGGATCGACCGCTCGGCCATCGCGGCCCCCGTGAACGAGGCCCTCGCCGGCCGGCACCCGGAGCCCGGCCCGCTGCTGATGCCCTGGACGACGGCCCCGCTGGTGCTGGCCGAGCCGATCCTCATCGACGGCGAGGTGCGCGGCGTCGTCGTCACGGAGTCCTCGACCGACCACGTGCGCACGCGGCTGCTGTGGCAGTGGCTCGTACTCGCGGCGGGCGCGGTGGTGGCGTTCGGGCTCGCGCTGCTGGTCGCGATCCCGGTGGTGCGCTGGACGCTGCGGCCCGTGCGCCGGCTCGACGAAGCGACGGGCGCGCTGGTGGCGGCCGTGGTGAGCGGGCGCGAGGCTGAACCGGTGGGGGAGAGCGGCGGGCCGCCTGAGCTGCGGAAACTCGGCCGTTCGTTCGACCGGATGGCGGCGAGCGTGTCGGAGGCGCTGGCCGCGCAGCGGGCGTTCGTCGCCGACGCGTCGCACCAGCTGCGCAACCCGCTGACGGCGTTGAAGCTGCGGCTGGGCAACCTCGAGGGCCACGTGGACGACGAAACCGCGGCCGCCGACCTCGACGCCGCCCGCGTGGACGCCGGCCGGCTCAACCAGATCCTCGACGAGCTGCTGTCGATGGCCCGCGCCGAGGCGGCGGGCGGTGAGCTCGTGGCGGAGGACCTCGGTGCCGTGGTCGCCGACCGTGTCGCCGACTGGAGTGTGGTGGGTGCGGCGCGTGACGTCGCGCTGGAAACCGAGGCCGACGTCAACGGCGCCCGGGTGCTGCTGCCGCCGCGGGGGCTCGAGGTGATCCTGGACGCGCTGATCGACAACGCGCTCAAGTTCACCGGCCAGGGCACTTCGGTGCACGTCTCGGCCGTACACGGTGGAGACGGGGTGACCCTGGCGGTGCGGGACCATGGGCCGGGCCTGCGCGAGGACGAGCTGGACCGCGCCGTGGACCGCTTCTGGCGCAGCAGCGCGCACCAGAACGTGCCCGGCTCGGGCCTGGGCCTCGCGATCGTGCGCGAGATCGTCCGCCACTCCGGCGGCGACATGCGCCTGTCCCTGCCGGACGGCGGCGGGCTGCGGATCGAGCTGGACCTGCGGGTCGCGCCCTAGACCTTGAGGCTTCGGTAATAGGTGAGCGCACCCGGGTGCAGGGGCAGCGGCTCCGTCTCGATGCCCGGGTGGACGTCGATCGACAGGGCCGCGCTGTTGGCCTGCGCGAGGGCGGGGCGGGCGTCGTAGAGGCCGCGGGTGAGGGCTTCGGCGACGTCGTCGGCCATTTTCGTGGGGACGACGAGGAAGTTGGGGACCACGAGCGTGGTCACGGGGCCGGCCTGGTTGTAGGTACTGCCCGGGATGGTGGCGGTGCTGTAGACGGGGCTGTAGGCCTGCATGCCTTCCTGCAGGCTGGCCATGTCGAGCAGGCGCAGGCCGACTTTCTGCGTGTACTGCGTGATCAGCGGCGTCGGCAGGCCGCCGGACCAGAACAAGGCGTCGAGCTGGTGGTTTTCGAGGGCTTTGAGGGAGTCTCCGAGGCCCAGTTGCTGCACGCTCACGGAGTCGGTCAGCCCGGCGACGGCCAGCACGCGGTTGGCGATGTACTCGACCCCGGACTCGGGCGAGCCGACCGCGATGTGGCGGCCCTTGAGCATCGACACCGACGTATAAGGCGAGTCGGCGCGCACGACGATGTGCAGGTAGTCGTCGTGGATGCGCGCCAGCGCGGTCAGCTGGCCTGGGTGCTGCGTGGCGGCCTCCGCGGCGAGGTCGGCCGCGACGAAAGCCACGTCGGCGCCCCCGGCCAGCACGAGGTTGAGGTTGTCGCGCGAGCCCTGCGTCGCCAGGACCTCCGGCCGGGCGATGCCCAGGTCCTTGGCCCACGCGTCGGCGAGCGGCCGGGCGAGGTCGTTGTACACGCCGCCGACCGCGCCGGTCGCGATCCGCAGGTGCAGGCCCTCGAAGCTCGGGCCGCACGCGGCCGTGAGCCCCGCCACGAGCACTGTCGCGAGCAGCGCCGTGACCTTCCGCTTCCACCCCATGGAGTGGATCGTGCCAGACGCGCACCGCGTGCGTTCGCGGCTCAGGTGCACTGCATCGTGAACCGGGCCGCGTCGAACCTCCCCGCCGCGAGGTCGTCGGACCGGATCACCCAGTAGATCGTGCCGACGTCGCCCCACATCATGTCGACCTCGTCGTCGCTGTCGAACTGGGCGAGCAGCACCCAGCTCGCGCCTTCCTCGGCGAGGGCGGGGTCGCGGCGGCCGCCGCCGAGCGCCATCACGGCGACCTCCGTCTCCGCGGCGTCCTGGATCGCCGTGCCGTAACCGCCGATCTGGTGCCGGTGGTCTGCTCGGTCTCGGCCCAGGCGAGCTCGCCGAGCACCCCGGGCGGACCGCTTTCAGCAGCGGAGCCCCCGCCGTGGTGGCGGTGCTGTCGAGCAGCACGTGACCGACGTCCGGGGCCGAGCCGACGACCCGCGCGTACAGGTCGCGGCGCGGGTACGCGAGGTGCTCGACGGGCGCGGCCCGCTCGGCGGCCGGCGTGCCCGCCGGGACGAAGATCACCTTGTGCCCGTCGAGGTCCTCGCCGTACGCGGGTTCGTCGTCGTCCTCGTCGTACCGGCCGTCGAAGTAGAAGAACAGCAGCGTGCCGGCCTCCGTCAGGATTTCGAGGTCGCGGTGCAGCGCGGCGCAGTCCACCGACGCGATGAACGTGAGCGGTCCCCGTTCGCCCCACGTCGGCCACACCACGTCGGCGGGCAGCGCCGGGTCGCCACCCCGCTGCCCCACGGGAGTCCCGTCCCCCTCCGCGACGAGGTGCGCACCGGGGCGCAGCAGCCCCAGCCACGCGTCGACGGCCTCGGCGGGCAGGTGCTCGCGGGCGAGGGCCGTGAGCCGTTCTCTCCATGCGGTCACGGAGGGATCATCGCAGCGCACACCGACAAAAACCGCGCGCGGGACGAGCGGAGCGAGATCCGGCCGGGACCGTGTTCAACCAGGTGGGCGGCGTCTTCACCGAGGTCGGCGGGGGTTACCCTGGCTACCTGATGACCGAGAATCGCAAGACCTTCCAGATCCGCACCTTCGGCTGCCAGATGAACGTGCACGACTCGGAACGGCTCGCCGGTCAGCTCGAGGAGGCCGGGTACGTCCCCGCGAGCGCGGAGGCGAAGCCGGACCTGGTCGTGTTCAACACCTGCGCGGTGCGTGAGAACGCGGACAACAAGCTGTACGGCACCCTGGGCCACCTGCGCCCGGACAAGATCGCCAACCCCGACATGCAGATTGCCGTGGGCGGGTGCCTGGCGCAGAAGGACCGCGGGGACATCGTCAAGCGCGCCCCGTGGGTCGACGTCGTGTTCGGCACGCACAACATCGGCTCGCTGCCGACGCTGCTGGAGCGCGCCCGGCACAACGCCGAGGCCGAGGTGGAGATCCTCGAGTCGCTCGAGACGTTCCCCTCCACACTGCCCGCGCGCCGCGAGTCGTCGTACGCGAGCTGGGTGTCGGTTTCGGTGGGGTGCAACAACACCTGCACGTTCTGCATCGTGCCGTCGTTGCGGGGCAAGGAACGCGACCGCCGCCCGGGCGAGATTCTGGCCGAGGTCGAGGCGCTCGTGGCCGAGGGCGTGCTGGAGGTGACGCTGCTGGGGCAGAACGTGAACTCCTACGGCGTCGAGTTCGGCGACCGGCTGGCCTTCGGCAAGCTGCTGCGCGCGACCGGCGGGATCAGCGGCCTGGAGCGCGTGCGGTTCACCTCGCCGCACCCCGCGGCGTTCACCTCCGACGTGATCGACGCGATGGCCGAGACCGCCAACGTCTGCCACCAGTTGCACATGCCACTGCAGTCGGGTTCGGACCGGGTGCTGCGCGAGATGCGACGTTCGTACCGCTCCGGGCGCTACCTGAAAATCCTCGACGAGGTGCGCGCGGCGATGCCCGACGCGGCGATCACCACCGACATCATCGTCGGCTTCCCGGGCGAGACCGAAGAAGACTTCCAGGCGACGCTCGACGTGGTGCGCGAGGCGCGGTTCTCCAGCGCGTTCACGTTCCAGTACTCGAAGCGCCCCGGCACGCCGGCCGCGACGATGGCCGACCAGCTGCCGAAGGAGGTCGTGCAGGAGCGCTACGACCGGCTCGTGCAGCTGCAGAACGAGATCTCCTGGGCGGAGAACAAGAAGCTGGTCGGGAGCAAGGTCGAGCTGCTCGTGGCCGCGGGCGAGGGCCGCAAGGACGCCGAGACGCACCGCATGAGCGGCCGCGCCCGCGACGGGCGGCTCGTGCACTTCACGCCCGCCGGGTCCGTTGTGGACCGTGCGGTGCGCCCGGGCGACGTCGTCGAGACAGTGATCACCTACGGCGCCCCGCACCACCTGGTCGCCGACGGCGATCTCCTGACGCACCGCCGCACCACGGCGGGCGACAACGCCGAAGCCGGTCTTCGGCCCAAGACGAGCGGGGTCACGCTGGGACTTCCGGGCTTCGGAGCCCCGGCCGTCGAGCCGGCCCCGGTGAGTGGGTGTGCGCTGTGAGCGAGCCAGGAACGCCGGCCGAGGTCGACGAGGAGCTGACCGACCAGATCGACCAGGCGGGAGCGCGCGCGTCCCGCACCGTCGAGCTCGGCCGCCGCGGCTTCTACATCGCCGTGTTCATCGTTGTGCTGCTCGTGGCGCAGTTCCTGCCCTGGGTCGGCGACCACGCGGGCTACCAGGTCCTCCAAGGCGCCGGCGGCGGCATCCCGCAGCTGTTCGCCGCGACGTCCACGGGCATCGGCGTCCTCGCCGGCGCGGTCGGCGTGGCGACGCGCCGCTGGTGGGTCGCCTGGTGCTGCGCGGCCGGCGGCTGGTTCGCCTCGGTGGACGGGCTGCTGTCAGTGTGGTCTCAGCAGTCGGCCCACGCGAACGGCGCCGTCGGCGGCGGGCCGGGGATCGGGATGATCGTCGCGTGGATCGCCACGATCGTCCTGGCGACGATGTGGATGAGGACGGCTTTCTCGCGAGCTTGAGGTTCACGGGCTTGTCGGGTGGAAGCCTCGTCGCGGCTTGATCCGACGGCGTGGTGGTCCCTGTCGCGCCGCTCGTGATGCGGTTTTTGTCGTGCCGGAATGAGAGAATCGAAACCAGGGGTCCCCCTGGGCGGTCGTGAAGGGACCCTTCATTCCTTCAGTCCGCGCTCGCCCACACCGCGCGCGGCGAGCGAATCTCCTGAACACCCATCGCGACCACAACCCACCCGAACGATCGAAAAGGGCCGCCCCCGGTGGAAAATCCGGGAGCGGCCCTTTTCGAAGAACCAGCGGTCAGCGATCCGCCACAGCGGCTTCCGCCGCTTCCATCCACTCGCGCCACTGGGCGGCCTGCTCGTCGGCCTTGCGGGCGCGGCGCTCGTCGCCCGCGGCGCGGGCCTTGGCGGCCTGCGACTCGAACTGTTCGACGCGCTCGCGGAACTGGGCGGCGCGGGCCTGGGCCTCCGGGTCGGTGCGGCGCCAGCGGCTGTCCTCGGCGGACTTGACGGCGTCCTGGACCGTCTTGAGCCGACCGTCGAGCTCGCGGATGCGTTCGCGCGGGACCTTGCCGATCTCGTCCCACTGTTCCTGGATGCGGCGCAGCGCGGACTTGGCGGCGTCGAGGTTGGCGGCGACGTCGATCTTCTCCGCCTCGACCAGCAGCTCTTCCTTGCGGGCGGCGTTGCCGGCGAACTCGGCGTCGCGCTCGGTGAACACCGCCGAGCGGCGGGCGAAGAAGGCGTCCTGGGCCGCGCGGAAGCGCTGCCACAGGGCCTCGTCGCTGTCCTTGGGTGCGCGGCCGGCCGCGCGCCACTCGGCCATGAGTTCCTTGTAGCGGCCGGCGGTGGCGCCCCAGTCGTCGGACTCGGCGAGCGACTCGGCCTCGGCGATGAGCTCTTCCTTGCGGTGCTTGGCGCCTGCGCGCTGCTTGTCCAGCTCCGCGAAGTGCGAGCCGCGGCGGCGGTTGAACGCCTCGCGGGCCTTGGAGAACCGCTTCCACAGCTCGTCGTCGGTCTTGCGGTCGACGCCCTTGACCGTCTTCCACTCGTCCAGGATCGTGCGCAGCCGGTCGCCCGCGACCTTCCACTGGGTCGATTCGGCGGCGATCTTCTCCGCCTCCTCGGCCAGCTCCTGCTTGCGCGAAACGGCGGCAGCGCGGGCCTCCTCGCGCTCCTGCTTGACCTTGCCCAGCGCCTTCTCGGCGGCGGCGATCACGTATTCGACGCGCGCGGCCAGCGCGACGAGGTCACCGACCACCGCCGACTCGGCCAGCCCGTCGCGGATCTGCGTGGCGTTCGACAGCGCGTGCTTCGGGTCGCCGACGCCCGAGCTCAGCCGGGTTTCCAGCAGCTCGACCTCGGTGCGCACGTCGTCGAAGCGGCGGGCGTAGTGCAGGAGCCCTTCGTCGGGCGTGCCCGCCTGCCAGACCCCGACCGCGCGCTCGCCGTCGGCGGTGAAAACGAAGACGGTGCCCTCGGCGTCGACCCGGCCCCAGGTGGACGGGCTGGGCTCGGCGGCCGGCACCGGGGGTGCGGTCTGGGCGCTGCCGGGCGCGTGGGGCACCGGGTGCGGTGCCGGGGTGCCGCTGGACGTGTTCTCCTGGGCCATCGCAGGCTCCTTATCGCCTGTACGCCCGCTGGTGCGGGCGCCCCGCGTGCTGCGGGGCCGGGTTACGCGGTGGTGCTTCCGGGGGCATGGGGCCCCAGCGGCATTCAAGCAGCTCAGCGCCTGCTGTGGTACTGGATGAGCCACCTGAAGCCAGTGATCCTACTTCTCCTTGACGCTCCGTGTCGGCGGTCCTCCCCGTCCAGGTACCCTCGGCCAGCGTGATCAGCCCTGCTCAGCCGCCTCGTCCGGTGGCCGTCGTCGGTCCCACGGCCACCGGGAAGACGGCGCTGGCCGTGGAGCTCGCCCTCGCCCTCGGCGGTGAGGTCGTGAACGCCGACGCGCTCCAGCTCTACCGCGGCATGGACCTCGGCACGGCCAAGGCCACCGAAGCCGAGCGGCGCGGCGTGCCCCACCACCTGCTCGACGTCCTCGAGGTCACCGAGACCGCGTCTGTCGCCGCCTACCAGCGAGACGCCCGCCGCGTGATCGAAGACCTGCTCGCCGCCGGCCGCGTGCCCGTCCTGACCGGCGGCTCGGGCCTCTACGTGCAGGCCGTGCTCGACGACCTGAAGTTCCCCGGCACCGACCCCGCCGTCCGGGCCCGGCTCGAAGCCGAGGCCACCGAACGCGGCACGGCGACCCTGTACGCGCGGCTGGCCGAAAAAGACCCCGTGGCGGCTGCCGCCATCCTGCCCACGAACACCCGCCGGATCGTGCGCGCGCTGGAGGTCATGGAGCTCACCGGAGAGCCCTTCTCCGCGAACCTGCCCAAGCCCGGCCCCGCCCGCTACGGCACGGTGCTGGTCGGCATCGACCGCGAAGCCACTGAGCTCGACGGGCGCGTCGACCTGCGCGTGGCGCGAATGTTCGAGGCCGGGCTCGTCGACGAGGTGCGGGAGCTCGAAGCCCGCGGCCTACGCGAGGGCAAGACGGCGTCCCGGGCGCTGGGCTACCAGCAGGTGCTCGCCGAGTTCGACGGCGAAGGCGATTTCGCGGCGGCCGCCGCGGCGACCGCACAGGCCACCCGCCGCTTCGTCCGGCGGCAACGCTCCTGGTTCCGCCGCGACAAGCGGATCCAGTGGTTCGACGGCGCCTCCCCCGACCTGGCCGCGCGCGTGCACGACGCCCTGGCCCAGTAATCTTGTCCCCATGGGCGGCATCGAGTTTCTCAAGGGCCACGGCACACAGAACGACTTCGTGCTGCTGCCCGACGCGTCCGGCCGCCTCGACCTCACGGCGGAGCGCGTGGCGGCCCTGTGCGACCGCCGGCGGGGCCTGGGCGCCGACGGCGTGCTGCGCGTGGTGCGTGCCAACGCGCTGGGTGAGGCGTCCGAGGGCGAGTGGTTCATGGACTACCGCAACGCCGACGGCTCGATCGCCGAGATGTGCGGCAACGGCGTGCGCGTGTTCGCCCGCTACCTCGTCGACGCCGGCTTGGCGGGCGACGGCCGCTTCACCGTCGGCACCCGCGCGGGTGACCGGCCGGTGGTGGTCCATCCCGACCGCTCCGTGACGGTGGGCATGGGCCCGGCGACGATCACCGGCACCTCCGTCACGGTGGTGGCCGGGAGCCCGTTCTCCGGCGTGGCCGTGGACGTCGGCAACCCGCACCTGGTGTCGGTGCTCGACGACGACGTCGCCGACCTCGACCTGCGCGACCAGCCCGACTTCGACCACGACGTGTTCCCGACCGGCGTGAACCTCGAGTTCGTGAACCTGCTCGGCGAGGGCGCGCTGCGCATGCGCGTCCACGAGCGCGGCGTGGGGGAGACGCGCTCGTGCGGCACCGGCACGGTGGCCGCCGTCGCGGCCGCGCTGCACCTCGCCGGCACCGACACGGGGGAGTCCACAGTGGACATCCCCGGCGGCCGCGTGGTCGTGACCGTCGAACGCGGCGCCGCCACCCTCACCGGCCCGGCGGAGATCGTCGCGCGCGGTGAGCTCGACGAAGCCTGGTGGGCCGCCGCCGGGGCGTGAGCCACACCCCGGCAGCAGCGCGTCAGCCCACCGTCACCTCGACGGCCAGCTCGCCGTCACCCGGACGAGTGGTCACGGCGGAGATCACCCCGGCCGCGCGCACATCGTCCGACACCGCCGCGAACCCGCTGAGCAGTTCGTCGGACGCGCTCACCGTCAACGTTTCGACAGCCGAGCGCATCGACACCTTCGCGTCCGTCTTGGCCCGCCGCACGGCCGCGATCACCGAGCCGGCCAGCGGTAGCAGGGCGACGTCACCGTCGACCCCCGGTGCTTCCGGCCACGGCGCGCGGTGCACCGAACCCTCCTGCCACCACGACCAGACCTCCTCGGCCGTGTAAGGCAGCACCGGCGCGAACAGCCGCACCAGCACCGAAAGCGCGGTCGTCAGCGCCGCGCGGGCCGAGTCCGCGGCCGCCTCGCCGCGATCGCCGTACGCGCGGGCCTTGACCAGCTCGACGTAGTCGTCGCAGAAGGTCCAGAAGAAGGTCTCCGTGATCTGCAGCGCCCGCGCCTGGTCCAGGCCTTCGAACGCCGCCGTCGCCTCGGTGACCACGCGCGCGAGCGCGGCGAGCACCGACCGGTCCAGCGGTTCCGTCACGGAAGCCCCCGGCGTGGGCAGGCCGAGGCCGAGCACGAACCGGCTCACGTTGAGCAGCTTCGTCGCCAGGCGCCGCCCGACCTTCATCTGGCCCTGGTCCTCGGCCGTGTCGACGCCGGGGCGCGCGCTCGCCGCCCAGTAGCGCACGGCGTCGGGCCCGAACTGGTCCAGCAGCGCCGCGGGCGTGACGACGTTGCCCGTGGACTTCGACATCTTCTTGCGGTCCGGGTCGAGCACCCAGCCGGAGATCACGGCGTCGCGCCACGGCAGCACGTGCTCTTCCAACTCGGCTCGCACGGTGGTGGAGAACAGCCAGGTGCGGATGATCTCGTGCGCCTGCGGCCGCAGCGAGTACGGGAACACGCGGCGGAACAGGTCGTCGTCGAGGCTCCAGCGCCCGGCGATCTGCGGCGTGAGCGACGACGTGGCCCACGTGTCCATCACGTCCACCTCGCCCGCGAACCCGCCCGGCTTCCCGCGCTGGTCCTCGGTGTAGCCCGGCGGCACGTCGGTGCTCGGGTCCACGGGCAGGGCCGCGTCCGAAGCCACCAGCACGGCTTCGTGGTCGGGCTCGCCGTGCTCGTCGAGCGGGTACCAGACCGGAATCGGCACGCCGAAGAACCGCTGGCGGCTCACGAGCCAGTCGGACGTGAGGCCCTCGGTCCAGGCGCGGAAGCGGACCTCCATGTGCGGGGGCACCCAGTTGAGCTCGCCGCCGCGATCGAGCAGCTTCGCGCGCAGCTCTTCGTCGCGCCCGCCGTTGGTGAGGTACCACTGGCGGCTCGTGACGATCTCGAGCGGCCGGTCGCCCTTCTCGTAGAACTTCACCGCGTGGGTGATCGTCCGCGGCTCACCGCGCAGCGACCCGTCGGCGCGCAGCGCCTCGACGAGGAGCTGGCGTCCCGTGTGGACGGTCTTGCCGGCCAGCGGGGCATACGCCTCGGCGGGTACCCCGCGCGGCGGCTCGGACAGGAACCGCCCGTCGCGCCCCAGCACTGGGCGGGTCTCCAGCCGCAGCGCGCGCCACCACGTGACGTCGGTGGTGTCGCCGAAGGTGCAGACCATCGCGATGCCGGTGCCCTTTTCGGGATCGGCGAGGTGGTGCGCGTGCACCGGCACGTCGACGCCGAACACGGGCGTGCGCACGGTTTTCCCGACCAGGTCGCGGTACCGCTCGTCGTCCGGGTGGGCCACGAGTGCGACGCACGCGGGCAGCAGTTCGGGCCGGGTGGTGGAGATCAGCACCTCGGCGCCTTCGCCCGTGCGGAACACGAGGTCGTGGTACGCGCCGGGCCGCTCGCGGTCCTCCAATTCGGCCTGCGCGACGGCGGTGCGGAACGTGGTGTCCCACAACGTCGGCGCCTCGGCCTGGTAGGCCTCGCCGCGCGCGAGGTTGCGCAGGAAGGCGCGCTGGGAGATCTCCGTGGTGGCCGGGTCGATGGTCTGGTACGCCAGCGTCCAGTCCACCGACAGCCCGACGCGGCGCCAGACGTCCTCGAAGACCTTCTCGTCCTGTTCGGACAGCGTGCGGCACAGCTCCACGAAGTTGCGGCGCGACACCGGGATCACGTCCTTGCCGGGCTTGGCCGGCGGCGTGAACGATGGGTCGTAGGGCAGGGCCGGCTCGCAGCGCACGCCGTAGTGGTTCTGCACTCGCCGTTCGGTGGGCAGGCCATTGTCGTCCCAGCCGACGGGGTAGAACACCTCACGCCCGCGCATGCGCTGGTAGCGCGCGAGGACGTCGGTGTGCGTGTAGGAGAACACGTGCCCGATGTGCAGCGAACCGCTCGCCGTGAGCGGCGGCGTGTCGATCGAGTAGATGGCTTCGCGCGGCTTCGTGCGGTCGAAGCGGTGGACGCCGTCCCGCTCCCATACCGCTACCCACTTGTCCTCCAAACCGTCGACACCGACCTTGTCCGGGACACGAGGGCTGGGCTGCGGAGTAACGTTCATGAACCAACTCTAGGCGGGCGCTGGCATCGCTTTCTCGCCCACCGGCAGGTCACGCATGTGCCGCAGCGGCGAGCAAACCACCCACAGCGCCGCGGCGAGTTGGCCGATCACCGCCGCCCACAGGGCACCGGTCAGTCCCAGCGCCTCGCCGAGCGCGCCGCCCAGCAGCCCGCCGAGCGGCATCGTGCCCCACACGACGAACCGCACGCTCGCGTTCATCCGCCCGAGCAGCCGGTCGGGGGTGATCGCCTGGCGGTAGGAGACCTGCGCGACGTTGTAGAGGATCACGCCGAACCCGGCGAGCGCCAGGCCGAAACCGGCGAGCGGCACGCGCCAGCCGGGCCCCGCGAGCGGCACGAGAAGGTTGCCCGGCCACACGAGCATCGGCAGGAGCCAGATCGAGCGCGCCTGCCCGACGCGCCGGATGATCGCGCCGGCGAACAGCGCGCCGAGGATCCCGCCGATGCCGCCGACGGCCAGCAGCCCGCCGACCGCCGCGGGCGGGAGCCCGGCCGTGCGCGTCAGGAACAGCACCTGCACGGCCTGCGCGGCGGCGCCGAACAGGTTCGCGGTGGCGGTGCACGCGACGATGGCGCGCAGCGGCTTGTCGGTGAACACGAACTTGAGGCCCTCGATCATCTGTGGCACCAGGCGTTCGTGGCCGGTTTTCTCGGGTAGCTGCTCGACTGTGCGGATCCGCCAGAGGCACAACGCGGA
Organism: Amycolatopsis sp. NPDC051372; assembly: GCF_040682095.1. NCBI lineage: Bacteria > Bacillati > Actinomycetota > Actinomycetes > Pseudonocardiales > Pseudonocardiaceae > Amycolatopsis > Amycolatopsis sp. NPDC051372. The sequence continues at coordinate 5,142 of NZ_JBFBAF010000015.1, read as the reverse complement.
CGCGAGGTAACCGAGACCGGTGACCAGCACCGTGCTGGCGGCGCCGACGAACTGCACCAGCACGCCCGCCGCGCTCGGCCCCGCGATCTGGGCCGAGGACTGCACGCCCTGCAGCTTCGCGTTGCCCTCCAGCAGCCGGTCGCGGCCCACGAGCGCGGGCAGGTAGGCCTGGTAGGAGACGTCGAAGAACACCGTGCCGATGCCCACGAACAGCACGACCACGATGAGCTGGACCATCGTCAGCCCGCCCGCCCACCACGTCAGCGGGATGCTCAGGATCAGCGCCGCGCGGGCCAGGTCGGCCGTGAGCATCACCGGCCGCTTGCGCAACCGGTCCACCCACACACCCGCCGGCAGGCCGATGAGCAGGAAGCCCAGCGTCTCGGCCGTGGTCAGCAAGCCCATCTCGAACGGCGTCGCCGCGAGCGTCACCGCCGCCAGCAGCGGGATCGCCGTGACGCCGACGAAGGTGCCGAGCTGGCTCGCCGTGTCGCCGGCGAACAGCCGGCGGAAGTCGGCGTGGAAGAGGAGGGAGTCCCGATTCACCCGATCGAGTGTCGGCGAGTGATTGGAAAGTGTCAATCACTTTGCCGTGCTTACGCTGTGCGGGTGCCGACCTCACGACGCCCTTCGACGGAGGCCGAGGCTGCCGCGCTCGCGTCCGGAATACGCCTGCGCATCATCCGGTTGACGTCCTTCGAGGCGATGACCAACAAGGAGCTGGCCGAGCGGCTCGGCCGCGACCCGGCCACCACACTGCACCACGTGCGTCGCCTGGTCGAAACGGGTTTTCTCACTCCGCTGGAAGAGCGCCGAGGCGCTCGCGGGGCCAAGGAGATCCCGTACCGGTCCACCGGCCTGTCCTGGCAGCTCGACAACGGCACGGCGGTCGCGTCCGTCGGCCAGGCCATGCTCGAGGCCTACCTCGCCGAGATGGGGGAGGCCGACGCCGCCGAGGTCGACTCCAGCCGGCTCGTCTTCCAGGTCGCGCCGGCCGAGGTCGCCGAGTTCAAGGACCGGCTCACGCAGCTGCTCGAGGAGTTCCGGGAACGGCCCGCGGAGCCTGGCGCCGACCGCACCGCCATCTACGTATCGATCTATCCCAGCAGGTAATCACTCGGCTCCCGCGCCGAATCGTGGGAGCATGGAGGCACGATGACAGAACTGACACACGAAGACCTGTACGACGACGACCCGTCGACCGGTGAGATGGAGCTCGAGGACCGCGCCTCGCTCCGCCGCGTCGCAGGCCTGTCGACCGAACTCACGGACGTCACCGAGGTCGAATACCGCCAGCTGCGGCTGGAGCGCGTCGTGCTGGTCGGCGTGTGGACCGAAGGCACCGCCGAGCAGTCGGAAGCCTCCCTCGCCGAGCTGGCGAGGCTGGCCGAGACCGCCGGTTCCGAGGTGCTCGAGGGTCTCGTCCAGCGGCGCGCCAAGCCCGACCCGGCGACCTACGTCGGCTCCGGCAAGGTGCGGGAGCTGCGCGACGTGGTCGTGGCGTCCGGCGCCGACACGGTGATCTGCGACGGCGAGCTCTCGCCCGGCCAGCTGCGCCAGCTCGAGGAGAAGGTCAAGGTCAAGGTGATCGACCGGACCGCCCTGATCCTCGACATCTTCGCGCAGCACGCCCGCTCCAAGGAGGGCAAGGCCCAGGTCGAGCTGGCCCAGCTGCAGTACCTCATCCCGCGGCTTCGCGGTTGGGGTGCGTCGCTGTCCCGGCAGGCCGGTGGTCGCGCCGGTGGCGCCAACGGCGGTGTGGGCCTGCGCGGTCCCGGTGAGACGAAGCTCGAAACCGACCGCCGGCGGATCAACAAGCGCGTGTCCAAGCTGCGCCGCGAGATCGCCGCGATGGACACCATCCGCGAGACCAAGCGCGGCCGGCGGGTGGCCAACGAGGTGCCCAGCATCGCGATCGTCGGCTACACCAACGCCGGCAAGTCGAGCCTGCTCAACGCGCTGACCGGCGCGGGGGTGCTGGTGGAAGACGCGCTGTTCGCCACCCTGGACCCGACCACGCGCCGGGCCCAGACGGCCGACGGGCGCACCTTCACCCTCACCGACACCGTCGGGTTCGTGCGACACCTGCCGCACCAGTTGGTGGACGCGTTCCGCTCGACGCTGGAGGAGGCGGCCGACGCCGACCTGCTGCTGCACGTCGTCGACGGGGCCGACCCGGCGCCCGAGGAGCAGGTGAACGCCGTGCGCGAGGTGCTCGGCGAAATCACCCGCACCCGCAAGGAGCCGCTGCCGCCCGAGCTGCTCGTGATCAACAAGGCCGACGCGGCCGACCAGGTCACGCTGGCGCGGCTGCGCCACCAGCTGGCGGGTTCCGTACTGGTGTCCGCCCGGACCGGCGCCGGTATCCCGGAGCTGGCCGAGGTGCTCGCCGACCGGCTGCCGCGGCCGCAGGTCGTGGTCGAGGCGCTGGTCCCCTACTCGCGGGGCGAGCTCGTGGCCCGTGCGCACTCGGACGGCGAGGTGCTCGAGGAGGAGCACGTCGCCGACGGCACGAGGCTCCTCGTGCGAGTCCACCCGGACCTCGCGGCGGCTTTGCGCCGGTACGAAACCAACTCCTCGGCGCTCTGAACGTCTTCCGTAGTGTGCGGCCGGACCGGGCCGCACACTACGGAGGTGAGCTGGTGCGGGTCGTCCTCGCGGTGACGGCGGTTTTGCTGGTGCTGGGCGCTGTGCCCGCTGCTGCCGCGGCGCCACCACCGGCGCCCGAATCGCTGTGCAAGGTCACCGACTCGCGGCTGGGGGAGCTCTCCGGCCTCGTCTCCGACGGCGAGCACTGGTACGCGATCAACGACGGCGGCACGAAAGTGCAGGTCTTCGTCCTCGACCACTCTTGCAAGGTGCAGAAGGTGCTGTCGGCGAGCACCGACCCGTACGACGTCGAGGACCTCGCACGCGCGGCCGACGGCACCCTGTGGCTCTCGGACACCGGCGACAACAGCCACAAGCGCACGACGGTGGCGCTGATGGAGATGAAACCTTCGGGCGGCAGCGTGACGCTGCACCGCCTGACCTACCCCGACGGGCCGCACGACACCGAGGCCCTGCTGCTCGACCGGTCAGGCACGCCGTACCTGATCACCAAGGAAGTGCTGGGCGATGCCGCCGTCTACCGGCCGACCGGTCCGTTGGCCTCACCGGGGCCGACGAAGCTGGAGAAGGTCGGTTCGCTGACCATCCACGACACCGACACGGTGGGCGGGCCAGTGGGCGCGTTCGGGTCCGTGCTGGTCACGGGTGGTGCCACCAGTGCCGATGGCAGCGTCGTGGCCCTGCGCACCTACACCGACGCCTACCTGTACGCGGCTCCGGATGGCGACGTACTCGAGGCGCTCAAACGCAACCCCGTGCGGATCCCGCTGCCGAACGAGAAGCAGGGCGAAGCGCTCGCTTTCGAACCCGACGGCACACTGCTGTCCGGCGGCGAAGGCGTCGGCCAGCCCATCCGAGCGGTGAAAAACGCGACGGCTCTGGTGGCGGGTGCCGCTGCGCCGCAGCGTGAAGCGTCCAAGCCCGCCGCTTCCGGCGCGACCGGCGGCTCGGACGACTCGTCCGGGCTGCCGCTGCTGCCGGTGGTCGGTATCGCGGTGGTCGTGGTGCTGATCGGCTGGTTCCTGCTCAGCCGGCTGCGTCGCCGCCCGCGCCGCTGAGTTCTGACCGCTGAGTTCTGACCGCTGAGTTCTGACCGCTGAGTTCTGGCCGCTGAGGTCCGCTCCGGGGAGGCAACCGGGGCACGGTGCGCACAGCGGGAAGACCACAACGCAGGACCATTCAGCACACGGACCACTCAGCACACGAACCACGCAGCGGACCGCACGGCACCGTCCACACCGGACACCGGGAAGCTCCCGCCCGCGGCGCGGGGACGATCGAGGCCGGGCATCCTCGTCGCCGGCCCGCGGCCGCGTGGGTGGGCTCCCGGGTCTAGAGGCGCCGCAGGACCGCGACGACCTTGCCGAGGATGGTGGCGTCGTCGCCGGGGATCGGCTCGTACGCCTCGTTGTGCGGCATCAGCCAGACGTGGCCGTCCTTGCGCTTGAACGTCTTCACCGTGGCCTCGCCGTCGATCATGGCGGCCACGATGTCGCCGTTCTCCGCGGCGGGCTGCTGGCGGACCACGACCCAGTCGCCGTCGGTGATCGCGGCGTCGACCATCGAGTCGCCGGTGACGCTGAGCAGGAAGAGCTCACCTTCGCCGACGATCTCGCGCGGCAGCGGGAAGACGTCCTCGATCGCCTGCTCGGCCAGCACCGGGCCACCGGCCGCGATCCGGCCGACCAGCGGCACGTACGCCGCCTTCGGCATGGACGGCTGCTGGTCGATGTCGATGCCCATCGGGTTGTCGTCCGTCGTCGACAGGACGCCCACGGCCCGCGGCCGGTTCGCGTCGCGGCGCAGGTAACCCTTGCGCTGCAGCGCCTTCAGCTGGTGGGACACCGACGAGGTCGACGTGAGCCCCACGGCCTCGCCGATCTCGCGGACGCTCGGCGGGTAGCCGAACCGGCTCACCCAAGTGCGAATCACGTCCAGCACCTGCTGTTGCCGCACGGTCAGCGTCTCGTCCACGTCGTAGACCTCGGGCAAGGCCGTCACCTTGCCCGAGCCACCGGGCGTGGTGCCCGCCTTGCTCTCCTTCGCCACTGTGTGTCGCCTCCCAGCCGTTCGCGGTCGCCTCGCCGGCGTGCCGCGCGTTCCCGCGTGCGCCGGCCGGCTCCCGCGGACGCGGGTGCCCTCGCCGGCGACATCTGCCCGGCAGATGTCCTGGTCACCGACGTTAGCCCACCGAGCGTGACGATTTCAAACATCTGTTCGATCGACACGCCGTGTCCTCTCGATTTTGTCGGTGCGGGGTGGTAGACCTTCGCACGGACGTTCGATAGAACGCCTGTTCGACCTGAACCGCATTGTCGCCGGTGAGAGCACCGGACCGGGCTCGGATCGAACCGATCAGCAGGTCAGAAGGAGGTTCGCCATGTCGATTCTGGCAGACCGCGGGATCGTCCGCCCGCTCCGGCCCGTCCGGCAGGCCGCCGCCCCGGCTCGGGTTCCCTCGGGTCCCGCCGCACCCGTTCGCGGTACGCGCGAGCGCCGTGGCGAGCCGCTGCGGCCGCCGACGCGCGCCCG
>NZ_JBFBAF010000014.1:0-221446 GCF_040682095.1 Amycolatopsis sp. NPDC051372 | reverse complement strand
CGAGCAATCGCAGCCGCGACGCGAGCTCGTTCGCGCGGCGCGGGCGCACGAGCCGGCCGGTGACCCCGTCCACGACGGTGTCGGTGAGCCCGCCCGAACGCCCGCTCACTGTGCACGAGGGCAAGGCGTGCTTCCTGGAAAAGCGCTTCGCCGGCGTCGCCCGGGTCGCCGTCGTCGAGGTGGTGCGGGTGGTGGACGCGGGCACGATCGGTGCCGACGACGTTCATCTGCCCGGCGTGTTCGTTTCCAGGGTGCTGCCCGTCGGCGCGCGGATGCACAAACCGATCGAACGGCTGCGCGTCGCGCATCCGCGAGTCGCCGAGGAAGGGAAACGCGCGTCATGACGTGGTCCCGTGAGCAGATCGCCGCCCGCGCCGCTGCCGAGCTGCGCGACGGCCAGCACGTCAACCTGGGCATCGGCATCCCGACGCTGATCGCCGACCACGTCCGGGACCGGCCGATCGTGCTGCACTCCGAGAACGGAATCCTGGGCTTGGGCGGCCACCCGGCCCCGGGGCGAGAAGACCCCGATCTGATCAACGCCGGGAAGGAAACCGTGACCACGGTGAACGGTGCCTCGTTCTTCGACTCGGCCACTTCCTTCGCCATGATCCGTGGCGGGCACATCGACGTCGCGGTGCTCGGGGCCATGCAAGTCTCGGTGGCGGGCGACCTGGCGAACTGGACCGACGGCGGCTCGGTCGTCAAGGGCATCGGCGGTGCGATGGATCTCGCCAGTGGAGCCGGGAAGGTGCTCGCGGTGATGACCCACCGCACCCGCGACGGCAACTTGAAACTCGTCCGCCGATGCGGCCTCCCGCTGACCGCACGCGGCTGCGTCACGACGGTCATCGCGGACATCGGCGTTCTCGACGTCCGCGGTGATCACTTCGCCGTGCGAGAACTCGCGCCGGGAGTGTCGATCGACGACGAACTGGCGGCGCTGCTGCGTCCCGCTACCGGGCGATTCCTCCCCCGGTAGCCCTGGTGCGGCTCAGCCGTACGCTTTCCGACGAGCAGAACACATCCGCGGGAAGCCGCCGCTCGGCGAGATACGGAATCGCATCGGCGTATTCCTTTGTGGATTTCCGTGCAGGACTTGTTTCCGGTGCTCCATTCCGGCAATGTGACTCGAACCACCCTCCCCATCGAAGACAACGACGTCGGAGAAATTCATGCGTGATCCTTTGCCGCAGTCGCCAACGGAATCGCCGGTGGCCGCCCGTCCCGCAATGACCCGCGTGCACAAAAGAATCGTTTGGACGGTCGCGGCCGTCTTGTTTTTCGAATTCGCGGACTTGAACACGTTCTCTTACGCGGCTCCCGCGTTGAAGAGATTCGCCGGGTACAGCCTGGACGATGTCGCCATGGTGACCTCGGCGGGGTTTCTCGGAATGTTCTGCGGCGCGGTGCTCGCCGGCCGGGTCAGTGACCGGATCGGCCGCCGCCGCACGCTCACCTGGGCTACCGCTCTGTTCTCGGTGTTCTCCCTCCTGACCGCCGCGGGGACGGGCGTGTGGGTCATGGCCGGACTGCGCTTCTGCACCGGGGTGGGGCTGTCGGCGATGACGGTGTGCGCGATCAGCTTCCTCAGCGAGACGATGCCCGCGGCCCACCGGGGCCGGGCCCAGTCCACGACGCTGGCCGTCGGCCTGGCCGGCATTCCGGCCATCGCTTTCCTGGCCCGTGGCGTGGTTCCGCTCGGTGCCGACGGCTGGCGCATCGTGTTCGTCGTCGGCGGTTTGGGTCTGCTGGCGGTGCCGGCGCTGGCACGGCTGCCCGAATCGCCGCGTTGGCTGCTCTACACCGGTCGCACCGCCGAAGCACGCGAGGTCATGACGAAGCTGGGGGATCCGCACCTCACCCTGGCCGAGAACACCGCCAAGCGTCGCGACACGAGTCTCGAGGCCCTCGCCGCGCTGGCGGGGCGGCGGCTGCGTCGCCGCACAGCGGTGATGCTCGCGACCTGGATCTTGGCGATGCTGGGGTTCTATGCCTTCGCCGCGTGGGTTCCGGCGCTGCTGGCCGAGCACGGCTTGTCGCTGACCACCTCGTTGACGTTCTCCGCGATCACCACCATCGGCGCGGTTCCCGGCGCGCTGCTGGCCCGCGCGATCTCCGACCGGTTCTCTCGAAAATGGACGATGGCGGCCACCTCGACCGTGATCGCGGCGTTCGGAATCGCCTACGGATTCAGCTCGGGCCCGGCCGGGATCATCGTGTTCGGCCTGCTGGTGTCCTTGCTCAGCCAGACCTTCGTGGCGTTGATCTACACCTACACCCCCGAGGTGTTCCCGATGCACGCGCGCGCTTTCGGCTGCGGGATGTCCTACGGCGCAGGCCGGCTGGCCAATGTGGTCGGGCCGATGCTCATCCCCGCCATCTACACCGCCTGGGGCTACACCGCAGTGTTCGTCGCGGTCGCAGTGTGCTGGGTCGGCGCCGGCGCGATCGTCGCGGTGTTCGGACCCGAGACCACCGGTGCGCCGCTGGAGTCCGTGCCCGATGGTCAATCCCCACAACGAGGCTAGTACTGCAACGGCAGCTGGTGGTGTTGTGGCTGGATCGGGTGCATGCGTGGATTGCGGGCCGGTTCAGGCGGTCGGAGCCGCGTGCGCGTGTGCGGGAGTATGTGTCCGGGCTGGTGGCAGGCCTGGAGCGGAAGAACGGTTGGACGCCGGCCGAGCAGGCCGGCGGGGTGTCGCCGGACGGGATGCAGCGCCTGCTGCGCTGGGCGGACTGGGACGTCGACGGGGTCCGCGACGATGTGCGAGGACTGCCGGGCGGATCGAGAACTGTCAGATCGGGACGTTCCTGGCTTATGGCAGTGCCGACGGGCATGCGCTGATCGACCGCGAGCTGAATCTGCCCGAGCCGTGGATCGCTGACCAGGACCGATGCCGGCGCGCGGGATCCCGGAGGGCGCCGAGTTCGAGACCAAGCCGCGCCAAGCCCTGGCGATGCCGGCACGGGCCTTCGAGGCGAAGGTGCCGTTCGCCTGGATCACCGCCGATGAGGCCTCCGGGCAGGTCAAGTACCTGCGGTCGGAGCTAAAGCCCACGATGCCGCGCACGTACTGGCCACCAAGGTCAACGACATCTTGGCCACCACCGGTGGTCGCCAAGCCCGAGCCAACGAGCTGATCGCGGGTCTGCCCGCCCGGGCGTGGCGGGCGGTCGTCGGTCGGGGCCGGTGCGCGCGGGCCCCGCGAGTACGCCTGGGCGCGAGTGCCGATCCGGATCGGCTGGCAACCTGGGCGGGCACCGGCTGCTCGCCCGCCGCAAAGTCACCGACTCGACCGAGATCGCCTACTAAGTCTGCTACGGACCCCGCCGCGTCACGCTGCTGGACCTGGCCTGGATCGCCGGCCCCCGATGGCGGATCGAGGAATGCCTCCAGCAGGCCAAAAACGAAGCCGGACCCGATCATTATCAGGTCTTCAACGGGGCGGCGACGGTCGTGGCCGCACTGCTCATCGCGCTGGCGAACGCGGGCACCTTGCCCTGGCCGGCCGGTTGTTCGGGCTGTGGGGCTTGTTCTGGGGAATTGTGAACCCGGGAACGCTGGTCTGGATACTCGACGCGGCCCCGGAAACCCCGGAGGCCGCGTCGGCGGTGAATGTGACGAACCTTCAGATAGCCCTGGCGGTGGGATCCGGTGTCGACGCGATCCTCGTTTCATCGACAACCCTGCAGGCGGTGTTCCTCACGGCGGGTTTGATCGTCCTTGCCTCCGCCGTGCTCGCCGCGGACGCGGCGCGGTTCCTGACACTCGCTGCCCGGTGTGTCGGCGTCGGCCGGCGGTAAGAGCCGGCCATCGGCTGACGCCGACAAGAAGACCAGCGCAGAGGAGAGGTGTATGGCGGAATCGAACACGCGACTGCACTCCGCCGGCAAGGCTCTGCTCGCAGCGAGTGCAGCGGGTCTCCGGCAAATCCCACTGCTGTCGCGGTGGAACGTGGAGACCTCACAGCTGTTCTCGAACACTCCGAACACTCCGACCACAGCGTTGCGCGGGGCGCTGTGACGCGCCGCGATCGGGTCGCCGGCCAGGAACCGCCGATCGACCTGATGAACACCGTGTGGGGGAGCGGCAAGGGTACCGACGACGTGCTCACCACCGCGGACGGTGCACTCGAGTGGATTCGTGAGATCGTTCCGCGTCTTGAGCAACGTCCGAGGTCGCTCGACCACTGGCTGCCTTGCGCAAGCCCGTTGAGCGTGAAGGAGACGGCATTCGACCTGCGCCGGCTCCGCGATGCGCTGAGACGGCTCGCTTCCGACGCAACAGCGGACGAGCGACCGGCCGGGGTGGTGTCCGACTTGCCTGGCCACCAGGCCGCGGTGGACCTGCTCAACAACACCGCGGCCCATGCGGCTGCGTCGTCAGCCCTGGTGTGGCCCGGTGCGGGCGTACCGACGATCGCGCTCCAGGGCGACCTGCCCGGCGGCATCGCGGTGAGTTCGCTCGTGGCGCTCCACGCCGTACGCCTTTTCGGCGGCGAAGAGCGGAAGCGCCTGCGGGCCTGCCTCGCACCGGGCTGCGCGAACTACTACCTGTCCGGCCACGGACGGCGAAGGTGGTGCTCGCAGGGTTGTGGAAACAGGGCGCGCGTCGCACGGTTCAACAACAAGCAGTCGTCGAACTTGATCGGCTGATCGGCACGGGACCGCGACAACGAAACGTCTCGGAACCGCTCTCGGCGCCGGCACCCACTGACTTTTCGATACCGACCACCCGAAGGAGAAACCATGGGCAACAACACCGTCAAGGTGACCGACAAGTCGTTCGTGGACGACGTCCTGACCAGCGAGAAGCCGGTCCTCGTCGACTTCTGGGCGACCTGGTGCGGGCCTTGTAAGATGGTCGCCCCGGTACTCGAGGAGATCGCGGCCGAGAACGGCGAGAAGCTGACCGTCGCGAAGCTCGACATCGACGAGAACCCGAACACGGCGCGTGACTACCAGGTGATGTCCATCCCGACCCTGATCCTGTTCCAGGGTGGCAAGCCGGTGAAGCAGATCGTCGGCGCGAAGCCGAAGGCGGCTCTGCTGTCCGACCTGAAGGACGTCCTCTGATCGAGGCCGCGCCCAACCGCTGAGAAACCTGGGCTGCGAGAATCGCCTCGCAGACTTGATTAGGACTATATAGTCCACGTAAGGTCTCGCCGAGGTCGTGGTGACCCCGGAGACGAAGCAGGTCCGCCTGAGCGGAGCCGGGGCTCACGGACTGCCCGGATTTCGTCAAAGGTGAGTTCTCCCGGGGAGATCCGGCGGGACGGGTGCCGTCGAACGGTGCCCGGCCCCGGCCCGGGATCGAAAAACCAGCCAGTGCAGCATTCAGCCGGAGGAAACCAATGAGGACGATCGCGCCCACGTCGATCGCGACGCGGCCGTATCCCGCACGCGTTTCCCCGAAGGGCACGGCGCTTCTTCGGCTGATGCGGACGACGGACCACAAGCAGATCGGCGTGATGTACCTGGTCACGGCGTTCGCCTTCTTCATGGCCGGCGGTGCGATGGCCATGCTGATTCGCACGGAGCTGGCCCGGCCCGGGCTCCAGTTCCTCTCGCAGGAGCAGTACAACCAGCTCTTCACCATGCACGGCACGATCATGCTGCTGATGTATGCGACCCCCGTGCTGTTCGGGTTCGCGAACTTCGTGCTGCCGCTGCAGATCGGTTCGCCCGACGTCGCGTTCCCGCGGCTCAACGCGTTCTCGTACTGGCTCTACCTCTTCGGCAGCCTGATCGTCGTCTCCGGCTTCCTGACGCCGGGAGGTGCGGCCGAGTTCGGCTGGACCGCGTATACACCGCTGTCGGAGGCCGTCCACACTCCAGGCCCCGGCACGGACATGTGGATCTGCGGCCTGATCGTGTCCGGTCTGGGCACGATCCTCGGTGCGGTCAACATGATCACCACCGTGGTCTGCCTGCGCGCGCCGGGCATGACGATGTACCGGATGCCCATCTTCACCTGGAATATCCTCGTCACCAGCATCCTGATCCTCATCGCCTTCCCGATCCTCACGGCCGCGCTCTTCGGCCTGGAGGCAGATCGTCGGTTGGGCGCGCACGTCTTCGACCCGGCCAACGGGGGGGTGATCCTCTGGCAACACCTGTTCTGGTTCTTCGGTCACCCCGAGGTGTACATCATCGCGCTGCCGTTCTTCGGGATCGTGTCGGAGATCTTCCCGGTCTTCAGCCGCAAGCCTCTCTACGGTTACAAGGGGCTGATCTTCGCGACCCTGGCCATCGCGGCGCTCAGTGTCTCCGTGTGGGCGCACCACCTCTATGCCACCGGCGCCGTGCTGCTGCCGTTCTTCAGCTTCATGACCTTCCTGATCGCGGTCCCGACCGGGGTGAAGTTCTTCAACTGGATCGGCACGATGTGGAAGGGCCAGCTGTCCTTCGAGACGCCGATGATCTTCTCGATGGGCTTCATCGTCACGTTTCTCCTCGGCGGCCTGACCGGCATCCTGCTGGCCGCGCCGGCCATCGACTTCCACGTGTCGGACAGCTACTTCGTGGTGGCGCACTTCCACTACGTGCTCTACGGCACGATCGCCTTCGCGACCTTCGCCGGCATCTACTTCTGGTTCCCGAAGATCACGGGCCGGATGATGGACGAGAAGCTGGGCAAGTGGCACTTCTGGACCACGTTCATCGGCTTCCACGGCACGTTCCTGGTCCAGCACTGGCTCGGCGCCGAAGGCATGCCCCGCCGCTACGCCGACTACCTGAGCTCCGACGGGTTCACCACGCTGAACACGATCTCCACGATCGGCGCGTACATCCTCGGTGCGTCCACGCTGCCGTTCATCTGGAACGTGTTCAAGAGCTACCGCTACGGCGAGATCGTCACCGTCGACGACCCATGGGGCTACGGCAACTCCCTCGAATGGGCCACGTCCTGCCCGCCGCCGCGGCACAACTTCACCGAACTGCCCCGGATCCGGTCCGAGCGCCCGGCCTTCGAGCTGCACTACCCGCACATGATCGAGCGCATGCACACCGAAGGTGAGATCGGCTTCTTCGGCAAGTCGCGCCACCAGGCCGCGCCGTCGCAGAAACTCGTCGACGCGACAATGCGGGGCAGCCACGACAAGGACAACTCGGGCGAGCAATAGCCGCGCCCGGTGAAGCGGTCCACTGTGGTCTTCCGCTACCCGCGACTCACGCCTGGAAGGTGCGGATGTAGTCGATGGCCATGTCGAGCGCGATGCGCATCGGCTTGATGTCGTGCCCCGTCTGCGCGAGCAGGTACCCGCCTTCGAGGGCGCCCATCAAGCCGATGGCGAGCCGTTCGGGATCGGCGTCGCGGCGCAGTTTGCCTGTGTCGCGCATCCGCCGCAGACCGTCCGCGATCAGGCCGAGCCAGGTTTCGAAGTGGCCGGCCAGCGCGGAGCGTGCCCGCTCGTTCTGGTCCGAAAGCTCGCTCGCGAGAGAGCCGAGCTGGCATCCGTAAGCCCCGTTGCGAAGAGCGTTCCGCTGGAGGATCGCGTCACGCCAGCGCTCGAGCCCGCGGATCGAGTTCAGCCGGCGCAGCTGTTCCCCCTGCGAGGCCAGCAGGTCTTCCGCCTGGTATTCGATCACGTCCTGGACGAGCGCGTCCTTGTCGGCGTAGTGGTGGTAGAGCTGTGACTTGCTGGTGCCGCTCGCCGCGCGGACATCGTCGAGCGTGGTGGCGGCCACCCCTTTGACTGTCATCAGGTCCACCGCAGCGTGCAGGATCCGGGCCCGGGTCGCTTCACCGCGCGCCGTCAGCCGGACGGGCTTGCCTGTGCTCTCCGGTTCCACCACCGCGACAGATTATCGTACCTGCGTGCGCGGAGGTCTCACGCGATGCGACTCGGCCGGGCGAGCCCAGGCCGGCCACCGCGTCACCGTTATCCGCGTCCGAGCGCGATCGACACCCGGCGCGCCAGCTCGGGGACGACCTCGGCGGTGAACCAGGCGTTTTTCACATGCCACCGGTAGTTCAATGGGGACGGGTGCACCAGCGGGAACTCGGCGGGGAGGTAGTCGCAGTAGGACTGCACGGTCTGGGTGAGGTTAATCTTGGATCGGCCCTTGAGGTAGTACCGCTGGGCGTGCGCGCCGATGAGCACCCGGAGAGTGACGTCCGGCATCCTCGACAAGATCTGCGGATGCCACCGTGGCGCGAATTCTTTGCGCGGCGGCAAGTCACCCGTCTTGCCCTTGCCCGGGAAGTAGAAATCCATCGGCACGATGGCGAACAGCGAGGGGTCGTAGAACTCCTCGTCGCGGACGCCGAGCCACGAACGCAGCCGGACGCCGCTGGCGTCGTCCCACGGGATACCGCTCTCCTGGGCGCGTCGGCCCGGCGCCTGGCCGATGATCGCGATCCGCGAGGCCGGCGACCCGGCCCACACGGGACGGTAGCCGAGGTCGCGTGCCCACGCGTTCGACGGGTCGGACGTCAACTCGTCCACGACCGCACACAAGTCGTCGATCAACCGCACTCCAGGTTCGTTGCCGGGAAGGCCGGGCCGCCGGCTTTCGGGAACACAGTCTAGATGGACTATGCAGTCCAACAAGCTGGGGGTCAACGGCACCGGAGTGTGCCTTCGTTTCAGGCCAAGCTCGGGTCCCGCCACGGGCCTTCGGGTAGCTCCGGGAGTGAGAACCGCTCGTCGAAGGAGCACAGGGGGAGCCGTTCGCCGAGGAATCGCAACACAATGGACCCGAGGACGGCCGAACAGAGTGATCCTGCGAGAACCCCCACCTTGGCCTGCTGCTGGAGGCCGGGGTCGGCGAACGCGAGATCGGTGATGAACAACGCGATGGTGAAACCGATGCCGGCCAGCATGGCTCCGCCGATGAGGTGGCTGTAGCGGACGCGGCCGGGCAGAGTGCCGATTCCGGTCCGCAGCGCGATTCCGGCGGCGAGCGAGATGCCCAAGGTGTTGCCCGCGATCAGGCCGACCGCGACACCGAGGGTCACCGTGGAGGACGACGCGGCCCGCAGCGCGCTGCCGTCGAGCCGCACGCCGGCGTTCGCCAGGCCGAAGGCGGGGATGATCACGAAGGCGCTCATCGGGTGCAGAATTGCCTGCAGTCGCTCGTTCGCCGACAGTGTCGCCTTCATCGCGGTGGTGGCGAGTCGCACGCGCACGGTGTCCGCGCGCTCGATCACAGCGCGCCCATAGAGGCGGAGTCGCTCGCGGGCGTGACTGTCGACCTCGCCGGCCGGCACGATCAAGCCGATGAGCACACCGGCAAGGGTCGGGTGAACCCCGGACGCGTCCACGGCCGCCCACAGCCCGGCGCCGACGACGAGGTAAGGCGCCAACCGCCACACTCCCAGCGCTCGCAGGCCGAGCAGCGCCAGGATCAGCACCGCCGCGACAACGAGCGCCGCCACGGACACGTGGTGTGTGTAGAACACTGCCATCACCGTGATCGCGCCGATGTCGTCGCCGATCGCGAGGGTGAGCAAGAAGAGCCGCAATTGATCAGGGCAGCGGGGACCGAACAAGGCCAGCACGCCGATCAGGAAGGCGGTGTCACTCGACATCGGAATGCCCCAGCCGGCTGCGGCCGCGCCGGAACTGTTGAACACGAAGTAGAGGACCGCGGGCAGCGCCAGGCCGCCGAGCGCACCGCAGGCGGGGACGACGATCGAGCGCACGTCGTGCAGCTCGCCGACGGACACCTCGCGGCTGATCTCCAGCCCCACCACGGTGAAGAACACGACCATGGCGACGTCGTTCACCCAGTCACGAAGGTCCAATGAGAAGTGCGCGCCGCCGGCTTCCACGCCTGCGTGAAGTCCCCAGAACGCGTCGTAGTTCGCGCCCGCCACGTTCGCCCACACCAGCGCGGCCACCGTGGCGGCGAGGAGCAGGACAGCGCTGCCGGCTTCGGTGAACAGGAACCTTCGGAAGCCGGCGGTCACGTACGGCAGTGGCATGCTCACGTGACGGGTCGTCGACGGCAGGTGGGGGAGGAGCCCGTCGTTGAATCGGCTCGAGTCGGCCTTCACGGCCCGAGTATGCCTGACGTGCGGTCGATCCGGTTGTGTACCGTCCATCAGATCGGGCGTTGGCCTGGAGACATCCACGGTTCGCGGTGCCACTGTCCGGAGTGGACCGTTCTGTGACGGAGGGATCGCGGGTGGCGACGCGTAGTGAGTTCAATCTGGACCGGCACGTGTACGGCGATCCATCGGCTTCGGTGACGGTGGTGGAATACGGGGACTTCGAGTGCCCGTACTGTGCTGCGGCGGCACCCGAGCTGCGCAGGTTGATCGACAGCTCGGCCGGCACGATCCGCCTGGTGTTCCGTCATTTTCCGATCTTCACGCTCCACCCGTACGCACTCACTGCGGCTCTCGCCGCCGAAGCGTCGGGTGAGCTGTTCTGGGAGATGCACGACTTGCTGCTGACCCACCAGAGCGAGCTGACGGATGTCCACCTGCGGGCATACGCGGCTCGCATCGGCGCCGGCGACGTCACCGGTGAGGTCGCGCAGCGGTTCCGTCCCGCCGTCGTGGCCGACTACACCTCCGGTGCCGAGTTGGCTGTCCGAGGCACGCCGACGTTGTTCATCGACGGACGTGCGTACCGAGGCCGAGTCAGCTACCAGGCGCTCCGATCGGCTGTGCGGCCGAGCTCCTGACCCGGTGCCTCGGCCGCGGCGGTTCGCGCCGTGAGCGTCCGGTGAAGTTCACCTCGCCAGAAGTGGACTGTCCGGTTCCGTGCTGGGCTTGATCGCCCCCCGTGATCGACAACACGATCACTGTCGTCGTTGAGATGTCGGTCGGGTGAACAGCGAGAAACCGGTTTCGATTTGTGCAGTTCCCTACGGCATCTCGACCTCCGGGTGACACGCGCCGGACGGGTTCCGACGCGCGCCGGCCTGGACAAAGGCTGCGAGCCTGAAGCTTGCTCCCCCTCCCTGACTGGACTATATAGTTCTCTTTGGTGCATGATGAGCGCACCGGAGTACGGAGCTGCGTCGGGTGCGCAACGCTGCCGAACGCGCGGACTTCGTCGTAAGAATGCGAAAGGTACAGCTACGGTGAGTGAGCAGCTGGGCTTCATGTCGGGGTCGCCGGTTGCCGGCCTTCCGCTGAGGCTGTCCTCCGCCACCATCACAGGTGACGGCAGCCCATCCCGCGACCACGAGTCCGACGGCCTGTTGCGGTTGGAGCTCTCGATCAGTGCACACGTGCTGGGCGAGCTCGAAGTCATGCTCGCCACGACCCACGGGCCTGGGGAGGGCGCTGCCGGCCGTGCGGCGGAATACCCGGCGGGACAGGGTCGCGAGCTCCGCATCAACGCCATCCTGCTGAGTTCGATGCCGGACGTCCTTCACCTCGCGGGCCGCGGTAGCGGCACGCACCACAGTGGAGCCGACGCGCAGTCGTACAAGCTGACGTTGACCTTCTCCGACGGGGGCACTGCCGAGAGTGTGTGGAGCACGACGTTCGACGTTCCGCGTTCGCCACTCGCAGACTCCACCTGGCGCCTGACCGTGCCGTTCAGTCACGCCTTGACGCCGTCCACGCTCCCTCGTCACGTGTCGTGACACCCCCGCGCGTCGCACCTCAACCGGCGGCGTCCCGGTCTGACGCTGCCGAAACGGTCTTCATGCGCTGAGGGCGCAGACCGTGCTGCTCGAGAAAAACATCAAGAGAAATGAAGTGAGTTCCGAGATGGATGTACAGCGCAACGTCGACGGCGGATCGTACGAGGCCGTGGTCGACGGGCAGGTTGTCGGCATGATCG
The DNA here is from genome assembly GCF_040682095.1 of Amycolatopsis sp. NPDC051372. Taxonomy (NCBI): domain Bacteria; kingdom Bacillati; phylum Actinomycetota; class Actinomycetes; order Pseudonocardiales; family Pseudonocardiaceae; genus Amycolatopsis; species Amycolatopsis sp. NPDC051372. Next base: position 209,691 of record NZ_JBFBAF010000014.1, on the reverse strand, counting down.
TCTACCACGCCCCGCACGGTGACCGGCGCGTGACGTTCAGCCACACGATCGTCGATCCTGGCCATCGTGGTCAAGGTATCGCGACGGGGCTGGTGAAACACGCTTTGGACGATCTGCGAGCCCGAGGTCTGAAGCTCACGAATTATTGCACCTTCGTGGCCGACTACATTGCCGACCACCCCGAATACAAAGAGCTTGTCGACGACCGCTTCCCCGGCCGGGCGACCGTGCCGGATCGCGCGCCGCGCGAACGCTGATCAACGGAAGCTCGAACTGCCCCGGAATCGGGGAAATCGCTGAGGAAGAGGAGTGCAGAGTTGATTCCGGGGTCGCATTCGATCGACATCGACGGTGAACTGATCCGGACCACGCGGCTGGAGCTTGCTCCGTGGACGATGCCCGACGTCGAAGCGGCTCTGGGCATCTTCGGCGACGGAGAGGTTGCCCGGTGGCTGGCGCCGGCCATGGATCGAGTTGCGGACATCTCTGCCATGCAGGAGCTGGTTGCCGGTTGGGTCGCCGACGGCCTGGAAACCGAGCCCCCGGTCGGTCGCTGGAAGGTCACCGATCTCGCGAGCGGACGCGTCGTGGGGGCGGTCTCGTTGCTGCCCTTGCCGCCCGACGACATCGATTTCGAGATCGGTGTCCAGATCGCTCGTGGCTGGTGGGGGAACGGTTATGCCGGTGAAGTCGGTGACGCGATCGCTCACTATGCCTTCGATGCCGGCACGGACGAGATCTTCGCTGTGTCGCGCCCGGCGAACCAACGCGCCGCGGCCGCCGCGCGGCGGATGGGGATGGAGTGGGTCGGCCAAACCGAGAAGTACTACGACACGAGGCTCGACGTGTTCCGGTTGCGCCGTTACGACCTCGACGTGCCGGCGGGGGTGGCATCGCCGGAAGGAGAGCAGCCGGGTGAACTCACTGACATCTGACCGATTCATGCCGGCGCAAATCCACAAGACAGCGAAAGAGACGAGATCATGCCTGGAACCCTTCCTGATCGATGCGGCACCTTCACGATCGGAGGACACGCGATCACCCGGCTCGGTCTCGGGACCGCTCAGATAAGTGAGTCCGGTGTCTGGAGTCATCCGAAGGACGCCACTGAAGCAGCACGGGTGCTCCGAGAAGCGGTCGATCTCGGGGTGAATCTCATCGACATCGCCGAATCGTCGGGACCCTTCGACTACGAAGAACTCATTGTGCGGGCACTCAGCCCGTTCCCCGAAGACTTGCTGCTGATGATCAAAGGCGGACTTCTTCGGTCGCCGAGCGGGCAGTGGGAACCGGTGCCGCGGCCCTCGTTCCTTCGCAAGCAGATCGAGACTCGACTGTGGTACCTGAAGCTCGATCGCGTTCCGTTGTTCCAGCTGCACGGCTTCAGTCCGCAAGCTCCCATTGCCGATCAACTCGGGCTTCTCACGGAAATGCAGCGTGAAGGAAAGATCGGACAGATCGGGCTGGCGGAGGTGACGCTTGCCGAGCTGGAAGAAGCGAGGAAGTTCGCGGAGATCGCCACCGTCCAAGCTGAGTACAACCTCATCGATCGCGCGGCCGAACCGTTGCTGAACTACGCGGAAGCGGCGAACATCGGGTTCGTCCCGTGGCTTCCGCTGGCGACCGGCACGCTGGCCAGTGAGGACGGTCCGTTGGCGGAGATGGCGCGACGGCGTGATGTCTCGCCGGCGCAGCTCGCTCTGGCCTGGCTGTTGAACCGCTCACCCGCGATCCTCCCCACTCCCGGCACGCTGAGCATCCAGCACCTGAACGAGAACGTGTCTGCGGTCGACATCGCCCTGACGGCACACGAAGTCGGTGATCTCGACCGACTGGCGGCCAAGCCGTAAGCGGGATCTCTTCCGGAAAAGGCGCCGGGTGAACGGGTTCGGAAAATTCTGGCTGTCAGTACAGGGAGGGTACTCACCGTGGGCGGTTCGGACGTCGCTCTACCGCCACCGGTGGGTTTTCCGGTTCGGTCTGCGCAGGGTCGACGGATCCTGGTCGCGACGGTCCTCGGCGCGAGCATCGCGGGTATCGACTCGAGCGTGGTGACCGTCGCTCTTCCCGACATCGGCCGGGACTTGGGTGCGAGCTTCGCGTCCCTTCAGTGGACCGTGACCGGATACACCCTCAGCCTCGCCTCGCTCATCCTGCTGGCGGGTGGGCTCGGAGACCGGTACGGCCGCAAGCGGATCTTCCTCGTCGGCGTGGCCGGGTTCACGTTCGCCTCGGTCCTGTGCGCGGCCGTCCCCGACGTGGGCACGCTCATCGGTGTGCGAATCCTGCAAGGCATCGGTGGAGCGTTGATGGCACCGGCGAGCATGGCCATCCTGCAGTCGACGATCGCACCTGGTGATCGGCCGCGAGCGATCGGAACCTGGTCCGGGTTCGCCGGGATCGCGGGAGTTCTCGCGCCGTTCGTCGGCGGCTGGCTGCTGTCGCTGGGTTCGTGGCGGTGGATCTTCCTGATCAACGTGCCCGTGGCGGTCATCGTGCTGGTGGTGACCGTGCGCCACATTCCGGAGACGCGCGACGACGAGTCGTCCGGCATGGACTGGGGTGGCTCGGCGCTGGCCCTCGTGACCCTCGCCGCGGCGACCTACGCGTTGACCGCGATACCGGCGAACCCGGGCGGGCCGGGGGCACTGGCGAGCGCGCTCGTGGCTGTCGCGGCGGGAATCGGGTTCGTGCGCTACGAACGGCGAACGACCTCACCGATGCTGCCGGCGCTGCTGAGGAAGTCCAGGTCGTTCGTCTCGATCAACGTGATCACGTTCATCGTCTACGGCGCGTTCGGCGTGTTCTCCCTGATCTTCACGATCGCCCTGGAGACTGTCGCCGGATACAGCCCGGCCGAAGCCGGCAGCACTCTTCTGCCGATCACGATCATCAGCCTCGCGCTGTCTCCCTCCAGCGGCAGACTCGCCGCGCGGGTCGGGCCCGGTTGGCAACTGGCCGTCGGTCCCGTGTTGTGCGGCGTCGCGGCGCTGATGGCCTTGCAGATCAAGCCCGACACGGGTTACTGGAGTTGGGTGATCCCGCTCGAGTGCGTGTTCGGGCTCGGTACCGCCGCGATGGTGGCACCTCTGACGTCTGTCGCGCTGTCGTCGCTACCAGGTGGCCACGTCGGCGTCGCGTCCGCGGTCAACAACGCTGTCGCGCGCGGTGGCGCCTTGCTGTGGATCGCGGCACTTCCGCCGCTCGTCGGACTCACCGGCGCTTCGTACGTGCAATCCGAGGCGTTCCAGCCCGGCTATCGCCTGGCTTGCGTGATCTGCGCGACGGCGCTGTTTGCCGCAGGCGCGATTGCCGCCGCGGTTTTCCGCAACCACACCCCCTGCGACCGGCACCCTCTGGTCGCCCGTTCGCCGCACCCGCTGTCCCGATAGCCGCGGGCGGCAAAGGTTGTTTCGACCGTATCGATCCCTCACCGTCCGGACTCCTGGAGGAGGAACCTGTGACTGACGCAGTCAACGGCAAAGCGGTGCTTCGCCTGCCACGGCTGGTCGCGAGAGTCGACCGGGCCATGGTGGCCGCGGCCACCGTGCAGGCGGCGCTCGTGCTGGTGGACTTCGTACTGCTGGGGTTGCTCGCCAGAGGCGTGCCTCTCGTGGAGCCGTTGTTCCTGGTCTTGTTCGGCATCATCGGCACCTCGATCGGTATCGCGCGCCACCTCCGGGTTGCCGCGCGAGACGGGGCGGGCCTCGTGATGGTCTCGGCCGCCGGCGCGCTCATCCTGGGTGTCCTGTGGCATTTCGTGCTCGGTGGGCCAGGCAATATCCGGGTCGCGCTGCGTTCGGGCGTACCCGTCTTGGCACGAGTCTTCGAAGCCTCCGTGACGCTGCACTTGGTTGCCGCCGCGGCCACCGTCCTGCTGGCCGTACTCGCGTTCCGCCGCCGCACGTCGATTCTGTCGATCGGCCGAATACGAGAGTAGTCCGTGCGGTTTGCCGCGTCCCGTGGCTTGCCGGTCGCGGTGAAGAACTCGGGCCACCAGATGGTCTCCTCCGCTCGCGGCGGCGTCCTCGTCACCACGCGACGAATGAGGGGCATCTCCCTTGACGTGCGGGGTCGCAGGGCCTGCGTCGGTGCCGGCGTGGTCTGGCAAGAGGTCATCGACGAGGCGGCCCGGCTCGGCCTCGCGCCGGAGGCCGAGCGCCTGCCGGCCCCCATGCCTGCCGTTGCCGACGCCGTCTCCGCGAGGGGCGTGCCGTTCGCGGTGTTCGGCTTCGGAGTCGGCGGACCCGAGCCGGCTGAACCGCAACATCCCTGCCGGCTGACCGGGTCCGTGACTCGAGTTCAGGGATGGCGGGGCGGTCGCCTCCGACGGCCGGCGACGCACGGGGAAGTGGCTCGGGCCGCCAGGGACATGTTCGCTGTGTCGGCGGCAGTGCGCCGGAGGAGACTCTTGCGTTCTTGTTCGGTGAACCCGCCGAAGATGCCGTGGTCGAGCCCGTTGCGGAGGGCGAGGTACAGGCATTCCATCCGGACCGGGCACGCTGCGCAGATGGCCTTGGCGTGCCGGATTTGCGCCGTAGCGGCGGGCGAGGGGAAGAACACGTCGGGATCTTCCCCTCGGCAGGTCGCGGTGGCCTGCCAATCGGTCAGGTTGTCCAGATGCAGCAAGGTGTTTCGAAGACGGATCGCGGCGAGGAGCGGATCAGTCAAGGATGTCCGCCTCTCGCGGGTCGAACGCCAGGTAGCCGGAGAAATCCGTACCGACGCGCTCGATCGCGGACGGGTGTGGGTGGGGGTAGCACCAAGCCGCGTCGTGGGTCTGCGATCCGTCGGTGATGACGTCGTAGTAGCGGGCCGCGCCCTTCCACGGACACGTGTAGTGAGTCGCGCTCGGTTGAAGGCTTCCCTGCCGGATCGCCGCAGGGGGGAAGTAGAGGTTTCCTTCGAGGGAGATCAGGTCGTTCCGTTCGGCCTCGGCGATCACGGTTCCCCCGATGACGGCTTTCACCATTGCGCACACCTCTCTTTGTCGAGGACTGAAGCGAACTACATGCGCCACCCGGAATGCACCCGTGGCAATCCCGTGTGGGCGACACCCGCAGGTTGTGGTGTGCGGGGCAACGGGCAGCACAACGGACACCGGCGCGCAGACGGCAAACTTGGGTTGCTTTCCGCGCGCTGGTGCTCGGCGGTTGAGACCATGAGGGTCGGCCGGTCAGGCGTATCGCCCGGTGAACTGTGAACCGTCTCCGCGATGCGTGAAGCTCAGGCCGACGATCGAGCCGGCCTCGACAACCCAGCGAAGGTCGTACGAGGCACGGTAGGTGGGCGGCCAGAACGAGGCGAAACGGCCGTCGGCGTCGATGTACCACTCTCCGCGTGTCGGGTGGCCGCGGTCGGTGTACGTGGTCGCGCCATCGTGGTCGAAGACCTGTTCGGCGCCGTCGTCGTAAACGATCCGTCCGGCAGTCAGTGCGGCCACCAGGTTCTTGTCGGCCACCTGCTCACCATCGGCCGGGCTGAGCGACTCCAGCGATCGAGGCATGAGATTCCCTTCGAGACAACCGTGGTGTGAGCGAGGACGGCGGGCCCTCAGCCGAGGAACGCACTTGCCGACGCGTGGAGGGCTCGCCAGCTGGCCGCGAACTTGGCGACGCCCTCTCGCTCGAGCGTGTCGTACACGTCATCGAGATCGATGCCGGCGGCGGCGACGGCATCGAGGTCGGCCGTCGCTTCCTTGCCGAGCCCCACGACTCGGTCCCCGGCAAGCTCGCCGTGATCGGCGAACGCCGAGAGGGTCGAGGGCGGCATCGTGGACACGGTGCCGTGCGTGACGAGGCCGGTCACGTACTTGGTGTCGGGAAAGGACGGATCCTTGACACCGGTCGAAGCCCACAGCAACCGCTGGGGGCGGGCTCCGTCGGCGGCAAGGCTTTGCCACCGCGGGGATTCCCACACCGCAGCCACGGCTTCATGAGCGAGCCGCGCGTTGGCCAGGGCGGCCCGGCCGCGCATTTCGGGGACGCCCATGACGTCGAGCCGTCTGTCTACTTCGGTATCCACCCTGGACACGAACAGCGAAGAGACCGAGTGGATAGTCGAGAGGTCGTGGCCGTTGTCACGAGCTCGCTCGAGCCCGTCGACGAACGCCTCACCGACCTCGGCACACCGCCGCGGTGAGAAGACCAGAGTGACATTCACGTTGACGCCCGCCGCCAGCGCACCGGAAACAGCTCGCACGCCCGCCCGTGTGGCGGGGATCTTCACCATGAGGTTGGGCCGGTCGACGAGCTCCCACAGCTGGATCGCGTCCGCGACGGTCGCGTCGGTGTCGCCGGCGAGCTCGGGACTCACCTCGAGTGACGCCCTGCCGTCAACGCCGTCGGTCTTCTCCCAGATCGGACGGAGTACGTCCGCCGCTTGCTGAACGTCCCAGATCGTCACCGCCCGGACGGCCTCCGTTACGTCGATTCCGTTGCCGGCCAGGCGTTTCAGCTGTGGGGCGTAGCGACTGCTCCGGGCGATGGCGTGGGCGAAGATCGTCGGGTTCGTGGTGACGCCCACCACTGAACTGCTTCGCACCAGGCGCTCGAATTCGCCGTTCTCCAGGATGTCGCGGGAGAGCTCGTCCAGCCAGATCGACACGCCGGCCTCGGTGAGGGCGCGAAGCCGGCCGTTGTCCTCGTCTTCGGTCACCTCGTTTCCCCCTGTTCGGTGGCTCGATCCAGGGCGGCGGTCTCTTCGGGCGGGTCCGGCGTCCAGAGCGAGCCCGGGACGGCGCGCCCCGCGGCGCCGAGCTTGTTCATCTTCTTCGGCACCGGCGCGCCCTGGTACTCGAGCGGCACCGCATGGCCGTGGCTGTCCATCCCGGCCAGGGGCTGGTGGACCTCGATGAACCCGCCGGTCGGCAGGCGCTTGATGATGCCGGTCTCCACGCCGTGCTCCAGCACCTCGCGGTCGGCCCGCTGCAGACCCAGGCAGATCCGGTAGGTGATGTAGTAGGCGATCGGCGGCACGATCAGCACGCCGATGCGGCCGGCCCACGTGGTGGCGTTCAGCGAGATGTCGAACTGGTCGGCGATGATGTCGTTGAAGCCCGACAGCTCGATGACCAGGAAGAACCCGAGTGCCATCATGCCCAGCGCGGTGCGCACCGGTGCGTCGCGCGGCCGCTGAAGCAGGTTGTGGTGCTGCACCTTGTCCTTCGTCAGCTTGCTCTCGATCCAGGGGTAGAGGGTCAGCATGGTGATCAGCAGCCCCATGCCCATCGCGCCGGAGAAGAACACCGCTGGGATCGTGTAGTTCCCGAGGTACACCTCCCACGCGGGCCAGATGCGCAGCATCCCGTCGGCCCAGGCCATGTACCAGTCCGGCTGCGAACCGGCCGACACCATCGACGGGTTGTACGGCCCGAAGTTCCACACCGGATTGATCTGGAAAAGACCCGCCATCAACGCGAGCACACCCGTGACGGTCACGGCGAGCGACCCACCGTGGAGCGCGAACTCGGGCACGATCCTGATGCCGACGACGTTGTCTTCCTTCGCTCGCACGCCGGGGAACTGCGTGTGCTTCTGGAACCACACCAGCACCAGGTGTACGCCGATCAAGGCGAACAGGATTCCGGGTAGCACGAGAATGTGCAGGGTGTACAGGCGCGGGATGATCTGGTCGCCCGGGAATTCGCCGCCGAACAGCGCCCAGTGGATCCAGGTGCCGATGACCGGCACCGACAGCACGATGCCCGAGAGGGTCGCGCGGACGCCCGTACCCGAAAGCAGGTCGTCCGGCAGCGAGTAACCGAAGAACCCCTCGAACATGCTGACCAGCAGCAGGATCACGCCGATGACCCAGTTGGCCTCACGCGGCTTGCGGAACGCACCGGTAAAGAAGATCCGCAGCATGTGCAGGAGTGTCGCGGCGATGAAGACCAGTGCGCCCCAGTGGTGCAGCTGGCGCACGAACAGCCCGCCGCGCACGTCGAACGAGAGGTCCAGGGTCGTCTTGAAGGCCTGCGACATCTCGACGCCCTGCAGGTTCGTGAAGCTGCCGTGGTAGGTGACTTCCTGCATCGAGGGATCGAAGAACAGCGTCAGGTACACGCCCGTCGCGATCACGACGATGAAGCTGTACAGCGAGACCTCGCCGATCAGGTAGGACCAATGGGTCGGGAAGACCTTGTTCATCTGGTGCCGCAGGCCCTTGGCGAGCTTGTACCGCTGATCTGCGTTGTCCGCGGCCTGCCCGAGACGCTTCGCAAGCACGCCCGTGCCCATGGTCGGCGTGGTCAGTGAGCTCATGCAGTGTTCGAGGCAGCGATCGGCCGCGTCTTACCCCCGCGGGTGGACCCAAAAGAGTGGCTGCCACTACGCGCGGGGATCCGGACCTGTTTCGCGGCTGAATCCCACGGGGCCCGGCCGCCATGAGACCACAACCGCCTGGGGGACCGGGCGCCTCTGCGGGGCATTCCACCGGACGTGATCCCGGGGCCGCGGTAAGGGGGAGATCAGGGGTTGCCGCCAACAGGTGATCACCCACAGGGGAGGGGACCTCGTGTTCGCAAGCCAGCACAGCGTTCCGGAGGGAACGGTAGTGGAGAAGCCTTCACTGATGACGGGGAGCGCGATCGCGGTTCGTCATCCGAAGGAGCTTCTGAGGACCGTGGTGTCCGACGGCTCGATAACCCTCTTCGTCACCGGCGGCCTGATCGAGCGATCGGCCGTCGAGGTGCTCTGCGCGGAGCTCGACGTCGCGACCGCGTTGTGCCGTGGCATCGTCACCGTCGACCTGACCGACTGCACCGGGCTCGGCACCGCGGCGACGCGACTCCTTCGGGGACATCTCGACACGGCTCGTACCCCGGAAACCCGGTACCGGTTCCGGCTCAACGCCGGCCGTTCGTCGGTGGTCCGCGCGCTCGCCGCCGCCGGCATCCTCACGAAGCGCGAGGCTCGACGGCGCCGTGTCCGCGGTGTCCCGCGCCGGTGGGACACCGACAGCCAGTCGTCGCTTCGAACGGCGTGAGGCCCAACGCGCAGTTCTTTATGGACATTCGGCACGGGGGTGGAGACCTTCTGGACTTAATGGTCCTGTTTTGCTATGAAGGTAGCGGCAGTCCCGACAGCTCGCGGGTAGGTGGAGCGGCCCTTGCCGCGCCTCGAAACACGAGTTGGCCGAACGCTCATGGCGTCGGCCCGGCTTGACGGCATCGCGCCAAGCCGTTCGGGCACCGAGGCCATGGCTCGGTCTGCTGACTCTCCGTGCGTGGTGTGCGAGTCGGTTTCGGTGCTGTCGGACAAGCAACGGTGACGGCGTGGCAGGGGATTTCAGATGCTGATAACGGTCATGAGAGAGGGGGTGGGGCGGCATGACGCCGGCCGTATCCCGTGTGCAGACGACATACCCCGCTGACACCGGACTGAAACCCCGGTTCACGTGACCACCTCGGAGATCGACGAGCGAGTCCTGGTCGATGGGCGGAGCTTCGACCCCGCGTCCGCCGTCTGGGTCCGGGAGTTGAGTCCTGGCAGCCCGGAATTCGAAGACGCCTGTCGCCGGCTGCACGCGATGCTCATCAAGATCGCCAGGAGGGAGACCGCGCGCAGGTCGCCGGTCCTCCGGCTCACCGGCCCCGAACTCGAAGACCTGGCCCACCAGGCCGCGGCCGACGCCCTCATGCGGATCACCCGCAAGATCGGTGAGTTCCGCGGCGACGCGCAGTTCAAGACCTGGGCCTTCAAATTCGTCATCCTTGAGGTCTCGACGAAAGTCGGCCGGCACTTCTGGCGGGACCACCGGGTGTCCCTCGACCACGACGAGGCCGAGCGCGCTCGCGCCGCCGTCGGTGACGAACCGCCCCATCAGGTGCAGGCCATCGAACTCCGAGCCGCCCTCGCCCATGCCATCGAGGACGCACTGACCGAACGCCAGCGCCGCGTCTTCGTCGCCCTGGCCATCGACAACATCCCGATGGATGCCCTCGCCGCAAAACTGGAAACCAACCGCAACGCCATCTACAAGGCGATGTTCGACGCCCGGCGCAACATCCGCGCCTACCTCGTGGCCAACGACTTCATCTCCTGACCACCGTGCTTGACGTGGCCACTCGATGTCGGGTATTCCACACGGGCAAGACGGCCAATTCGCCAATATGGACTATATAGTCCACATCAATGAGAATCGCGTGACCGCGCGGCCGATTGGATGGGAGAACTCCATGAGCGACGACACCGACGAGTACGACGGTGGTGTCGACCTGGACGACGGTGTTCTGGATCCCGAGGACAGCCTCGTGGATCGTGGTGTGTCGGACGTCCTGGACGAGGGGTACACGCCGCCGGAACGGCCCTCCGCGGTCTTCGACTGGGGGCTCACGGCACGGGAGGCCGCGGGCCACGAGGAGCTCGGTAACCGGCTCCGGCGTGAAGTGCCGGACGTCTTTCCCGTCGCGGATGAGGGTGACGGGCTCGGGGACGCGTCCGACACGGACGGGGAGCTCTACGACGACCAGGTCGGAGAGGCGCGCGCGGGCCGGCTGGTCGAAGACCCGGACGCCGACGAGGTGTATCCCTACCTCTTCGCCTCCGACGTGGGTGTGGACGGCGCCGCCGCGTCCGCCGAAGAAGCGGCCATTCACATCGTCCCGGAATGAGTGCCGGAGCTCCTCCGGCGCTGAACGCATGAGAAAGGTGGACAGACATGGTAACGACGAGAGGTTTCGTCGGGCGGCAACGCTCCAACCGAGACCCGCGGCTGCCACCCGGTCAATACGACGCGGGTGACGAGTGGCCGGTGCTGCACGCGGAAGCGACTCCGTCGATCGACACCGCGAACTGGACCTTCACGATCGACGGCCTCGTCGACACACCGACCAGCTGGACCTGGGACGAGATCCACGCACTCGAACCGGATCGCTACGAAGGCGCCATCCACTGCGTCACGACGTGGTCCAAGTTCGGGATGACCTTCGACGGGGTCTCCATCGACACCCTGCTCGACATCACCGGGGTGCGCGACGACGCGGCGTACGTGATGGCGCGCTCGCACACTGGGTACACCACCAATCTGCCGATCGAGGACGTCGTCGACGGCCGGGCCTGGGTGGTGTGGGACGTCAACGGCGCACCGCTGGACGACATCCACGGTGGCCCGGCCCGGCTCCTCGTGCCGCACCTGTACTTCTGGAAGAGCGCCAAATGGGTGTCCGGACTGAAGTTCATGGCCGAGGACGAGCAGGGCTTCTGGGAACGAAACGGCTACCACGACCACGGTGACCCGTGGCTCGAGCAGCGGTACCAGGGGGACTGATGGCCTCCGCTTCCTCCTGGCAGACCGCGGTCGTGGCCGCCATCGGTCCAGAGGCTTCCCACGCGAAGACCTTCCGGCTGCGGCTGACCGAACCGCGGACACACCGGCCCGGCCAGTTCTACGTCGTCCGGCTGACCGCGCCGGACGGCTACCACGCCCAGCGCGATTACTCCGTGGCGAGCTCCCCCGGTGGGGACGACATCGAGATCACGGTCGAGATGCTGCCCGACGGTGAGGTATCGGGGTTTCTGCACAACGTCGTCGAAGTCGGGGATGTCCTGGAGGTCCGCGGTCCGGTCGGCAGGTTCTTCTCGTGGGACGGTGTCACGCCGATCCTGGGCCTCGCCGGGGGCTCGGGTGTCGTCCCGCTCATGTCCATGTTGCGGCTTGCGCGACGCGCGAACGGCCCCGACCTGATGCGGCTTGTGGTGTCCGTCCGATCGCCCGCCGATCTGTACTACGCGGACGAGATCCCCGGTCCGGAGACCACGGTCGTCTACACCCGCGAAGCGCCCGCGGGCAGTTCCCGTCCCGTAGGGCGCCTCACGGCCGAGGACGTTCGCCCTCTCATCGAGTCCGACCGCGAGGTCTATGTGTGCGGCTCGGCGGGCTTTTGCGACGGAGCCACCAACCTGCTTCTCGAGGTCGGAGTCGACGTGCGGCGAATCCGCGTCAGCAGGTGGGGTCCGACCAGCTGAACCGGCCGTTGCCGACACGTCGCGGTGCCAGGGGTCGTGTCGTGGCGATCACTGACGAGGCGCGGCTGTGCACCGATATCCACCGGAGACCTTCCGGCGCGTGCGCGCCGACGGGTTCGCCGAACGCGCGCGCCGCGAACTCGTCGCTGCCGGCGCCGTCGTGGAAGCGCGCGCGGCGTCGCCGTCGGAACGGCTGAGCGGCCGGGAAGCCACCATCGCGCGGCCGGCGGCCGAAGGGTGCACCGATTCCGAAATCGCCGCGCAGCTGTTCCTCAGCGGACGCACGGTCGAGTGGCACAGGGGCAAGATCTTCGGGAAGCGGCATCGCGTCGAGAAGGAAGCTGAAGGCCGCACTCAGTGGTTCGCTCGCGGGCAGCGGGGCAACGCCAGGGCTCGTGGTGAGGCTCGGCGAATCCGCTAGTCTCACCACGAGCCGTCGTCGGGCCGTCCTGCGGAACGCTGGTGGGGGCCACACCTTCGAGGTCGCGTCGCTGACGTTGCCGGCACCGGTTTCGTCCGCTCGTTACGGGCGAACGCGGATGATCGTCTTGCCCTTTTTCCGCTGGGTGGGGTTGAAGGCGGCCACGGCGTCGTCGAGGCTCGCCACGGTGCCGATGTTGGTCCGCACCCGGCCGTCTCGCACGCGCTGCACGATTTCACCCAGCTGGGTACGGGATGGCTCGACGACGAAGTCGATCGCCAGGCCGTCGGTCGGCCGGGTCTCCGGCGGGCCGGCGATCGTCACCAGCATCCCTCCGGCCCGAACCAGACCCGCGGACCGCGACCCGATGTCACCGCCGAAGACATCGAACACCAGATCCACACTGCCGACGTCGTCCAGCGCGTCGTTCTCCAGGTCGACGAACTCCTGCACCCCGAAATCGTGGGCCGTCGCGCGGTCGGCCTCGCGTCCGGTGCCCACGACGTAAGCACCGGCCTCGCGCGCGAGCTGCGCCGCCATCGAGCCGACCGCTCCGGCTGCGCCGTGGACGAGGATCCGCTGTCCCGCCTCGAGCCGGCCGTGCACGAACAACCCTTGCCACGCGGTGAGGCCTGCCATGACGAGGCCCGCGCCGGTCGTGAAGTCGACGTCGCCCGGCAGCGGCGCGAGGTTGCGGGCTTCGACGACCGCGTACTCCGCCAGCGTGCCGTCGCGAGTCCAGTCGGTCAGACCGAACACCCGTTGACCGACGGACAATCCTGCGGCGCCGTAGCTGAGGGCGGTGACCACGCCGGCCACCTCGTGTCCGGGGATCGTCGGCGTCCGGTCCCGGCCGCGGCGATCGACCCAGGTCGAGGGCCACGACAGCTCATCCCAGGTGAAGCCCGAGGCGTGAACCTCGACGACGACATCGCCGTAGTTCGCCCCCGCGAGGTCGGCGAGCATCGCCACGTCGGGGTCGGGCCGGTCCGCCAGCGTCATCCCGGCCCTTCCCGCGGCCTCGTCCGTCACCACAATCGCTTTCATCCGGAACCTCTTCTCTGTGTGTGCGGTGATCACGTCCACACTTTGTGGACTTCGCAGTCCATTATGGGGAACTCAGCCGGACTCGGCAGGTGGCCCGGGCCGCGCCGCCGAGGTTGAGTTCGAATCTACTGCCTTGCCCTCAGCGGATAAGAAGTGGACCATATGGGCCCTTGATTGCTCAGGGGGAAGTCCCCGGCCGGATCCCGTGCGGCTACTGTTGCCACCATGACGGCCGACTGGTATGACAGGCCCTGCCCGGGTCGCGACGCTTCCGAGCCGGGACCCCGTGCGCGCGTCGTGGCGGCGGCGACCACGCTGCTGCTGCGCGAAGGCGTCGGCTCGCTCACCGCGGCGCGTGTTCATGCTGCCGCGCGCGTGACTCAGGCTGAGCTCAACCAGCTGTTTCCCGACTCCGGCGGGATCGTGGAGGCGATCGTCGAGGCCCAGCTCGAGGTCGTCTTGCGGGCGCAGCGTCCCAGCCTGGACGCGGTCGAACGCCTCACGGACCTCGAACAGTGGCAGTCGCGACTGCTCGATTCGTGCGCGGCGCAAGGCGGTTGCCCTCTCGGCTCGCTCATCTACCACCTCGCTCACCGCCACGATCGTGGCCGGCTCGCCCTCGCCACAGCGTTTTCCCGGTGGCAGGGGTTGCTCGCCTCGGCCTTGTCGCGCATCCAGGCCGCCGGCGAACTCGATTCCGAGGTGGCGCCGGAAGTCCTTGCCGTCGGCGTCATCGCCGCCCTGCAAGGAGGTTATCTGCTGGCGCACACCAGCCAGGACACCGATCAATTGCGCGCCTCGCTCGACATGGCCCTCGGCCAGGTTCGCTTCCACGCGACGTGAAAGACGATGCAGTCCGAGAGCTCAGGCAGCACCGTCCTGCCCGTGGCCCAGTCGCTCCTCGGCGGCGGAAGCCGCTCTCGACCTGGACTATAGAGTCCACGTGATGAGGGTTCAACTTGCTGTTTTTCAGCGCCCAACGCCCCGTGGGACTCTGCCGTGAAGAAGTCGACTCCGGAGACGTCGGGGGGTTCGGTCGCGCGTGCCGCGGTACCCGATCGAGTCGGTCGACAAGGCTCTCCGCCTCTTGTTACTGCTGGGGGAGCGCAGCGAACTGCGGGTGACGGATGCGGCCGGGTTGACGGCCTCCGCAGTAAGAACCTCCGCTGTCGCGATAGCTGAGTACGTGGCGATCGAAGCCGAATCGACAGAGGAGTTGGTCACTTGGACGGCGACAAGCTGCAGAAGATCGCGGGCGACTGCGGTGTGGCACTGCCCGGCGCCGACCTCGAGCATCGTTTCGGCCCCGATTGGGACCTCTACAAGGTGCGTGGCAAGGTCTTCCTGCTCATGACCGATCTGCCGGGGCACCCCGTGGTGGTCGTGAAAGCAGATCCGGACAACGCCACCGCCCTGCGTGAGCAGCACGCGGACATCACGCCCGGCTACCACATGAACAAGAAGCACTGGATCACGGTGGAAGGCGGGGGCACGATCGGCGCGAAGCTGGTGAAGGAGCTCGTGATCGATTCCTACCGTCTCGTGGTCGGCGGGCTTCCGAAGTCCGAGCAGCCCGTGGATCCCCAGACCTACGGCGGCCGCGCCTGAGCTGCTGCCGTCAACTCCTGGGGATCAACGAGCATCGACTCTCGGCATGCGACGGAGAGCTATGACCGACAGGTTCACCGGCCGGGAAACGGCCGCGATCGGCGGCTGCGGCGACACGGGGAAGGAGCCCGCGACCGACGCCGCGCACTGCGCTGCCGAGGATGCCGGGTTCGAGATGTTCATCCGGGCGTGGCTGGAGCTTCTGGACACCGTTCGGAGCTAGCCCGGCGATGACGGGTTGATCAGCGAGGCGATCCGGCGTGCGCGAATCCGGGCGCGCGGTGTCAATGCCGGCGCGCTGATGTCCAATGTGGACCGCGCTGAGCCCTCCGCGCCTCGCGTGACTTACGGGTTCCGCGCGGCCCGCGGACGGTACGGGTCCGTTCTGGGCGCTCGTGCGGCTGACTGGAACGCGGAGCTCGGCATGCCGAGGCGTGGGACAAGGCCACGCCCGCCGGCTACGGACTGAACTGTGAGCAGGAGGCGTCCGATGAAGGTCGGTTTGCACGCGCGGGATATTCCTGTCTTGGTCGGTGCCGCTGTCACGGAGTCGGAACTCGCGTATGACCACCTGGTGGGGCGCGACCCGGTCATGCGCTGTCTCGTTCGCCGGTTCGGCCGGCCGGAGCCGTTCAGCCACCGGCAGGAAGCCGGTCTCGGCGGCCATTTCCCGGCGCTGGTTCGCTACTTCGGTGCGCGGCAGTTGTGCGCACCGTCGACTTCCACGGTGTACACGCAGATCTGCCGTGCGTCGCGCGGGCACCCGTCTCCGGCAATGGTCGCCGACCTCGGTGCCGGCCGGCTGACCGCACTGGGTGTGCCGCGGGCGGACGCCGACGGGCTGGTGCGGCTCGCGCACGCACAGCTGGCCGGCGAAATCGACCTGGACCTCCTCGTCGGGCGCAACGACCGCCAAGTCCGGCAGATCCTTGCGCGGTACGGGATTCCCCGTGATGTGACGGACTTGTTCCTGATCCGCCGCCTGCACCGGCCGGACGTGCTGCCGGTCGACGACCCGGTGCTCGCCCGGGTCGTCCGGCGGATTTGGGCGTGTGGCAGCGCCGACGAAGGATTCGGCCGACAGTGGGCGCCGTTCCGCACTTATGCCGCGGCTCTGCTGTGGGAGGTGTCGCGGGCGGTGCCGCCACAGGTGGCCTGGAAGGTCCGAGATCCAAGGTAAGAACTGTCGCGGGCACGGCGCAGAGGATCGAGCAAACACAACTGAGCCCGGACGCAGCGGTGTGCGCACGAATGCCCGGCCTGGGTGCGATGGCTCGATTCCGTGCCGGGCAGCGAGTTCGACCAGGGCATCTTCGGCCGCGGACCTGAGAAACAGAGGCCTCATGCGCAAGATCTTGATCGTCGGCGGCGGATACGCGGGCTTCTATGCCGCATGGAAACTCGAAAAGAAGCTGCGCCGGGACGAGGCCGAAGTGACGGTGGTCGACCCACGGCCGTACATGACCTATCAGCCGTTCTTGCCCGAGGTGGTGGCCGGGTCGATCGAAGCGCGGCACGCCGCGGTGTCGCTGCGCCGCCACCTCCACCGCACTCGGATCATCACCGGGATGGTCGACGCGATCGACCACAAACGCCGGATGGTGACGATCCGGCGCGCCGGCGGGGACCCGCTCGAACAGGGTTACGACGTCGTCGTGGTCACCGCCGGCGCGGTCACCCGCAAGTTCCCGGTGCCGGGCATCGCCGAACAGGCCATCGGCCTCAAGCACGTGGAGGAAGCGGTCGCGATCCGCGACCGGCTGCTGACGTCGTTCGACCGAGCGGCCGTGCTGCCGCCCGGGCCGTGTCGGCAGAAGCTGCTCACCGCCACTTTCGTCGGGGGTGGGTTCTCCGGCGTCGAGGGCTTCGCCGAGCTGCTGTCGCTGGCGGCCGCGCTGCTGAAGCGCTATCCCGAACTGCATCGCGACGAGCTTCGGTTCCACCTCGTCGAGGCGTCAGGCCGGATCTTGCCCGAGGTCACCGACTCGCCAGGACGCTGGGTCGTGCGTTTCCTGCAACGACGTGGTGCGCAGGTGCACCTGGACACGCAGATCAAGTCGATGACCGGTGGGCACGTGGTGCTCTCCACCGGCGAGGAGTTCGATTCGGAGCTCATTGTGTGGACGGCCGGCAACGCGGCGAACCCGGTCGTGGACAAGCACACCGACCTCCCGGTGGACGAACGTGGATTCGTCGTCGCCCGGCCGGACCTGCGGGTCGGTACCGACGCCGAACCGGTGCCCGACGCGTGGGCCGCCGGCGACGACGCCGCGATCGAAGACCTCACCTCGCCGATCCCGGGCACCCGCACGGTGCCCAACGCCCAGCACGCCGTGCGCCAGGGCAAGCTGCTCGCCCGCAACATCGTCGCGACCCTGCGCGGCGGAAAGCCGAAGAACTACCGTCACCACAGCCTCGGCTCCATCGCGGAGCTCGGCATCGGTCACGGGATCTTCCAGTACCGGCGACTCGTGATCAAGGGGCCGCTCGCCTGGCTGATGCACCGTGGTTATCACGTGCTGGCCGTGCCCAGCTGGGAACGCAAGGTCCGCGTGCTCGTGATCTGGCTGACCGCCGGGTTGTTCGGCCGGGACATCCTCTCGCTGGCGTCGGTGCAGCACCCTCGCGACGCTTTCCTCGACGGCGGTGAACCCGCGGCGCTGCCGAACCGGACTTCTCAGGACCGAACCTCGCCGCGTTGAGCGCACGACCCGAAAGCAGGACAGACCCATCGGATGGTGGTCTTGATGAGCGAGCACTTCGACGCGATCGTGATCGGCATGGGCACCGGCGGTGAAGCCGCCGCTTACCGCCTCCTGGCCGGCGGAAAGCGGATCGCGGTCATCGAGAAGGAGCTGATCGGCGGGGAGTGTGCCTACAGGGCCTGCATCCCGTCCAAGACCCTGCTTCGTTCCACCGAAGCTCGCGCCGAAGCCGAGCGCACCGCCGGGCTCACGCGGCCGGGTCTGGAGTGGACGACGTTGCGTGACTACCGCGACTTCATGGTCCGCCACCTCGACGACACCGGCCAGGTCGACGGTTTGCGCAAGCTCGGCGCCACCGTGATCAAGGCGACCGCGCGCCTGGCCGGGCCCGGCAAGGTCGAGGTCCAGGGTCGCACGCTGACCGCCGACCACGTCGTCATCGCCACCGGCGCGGCTCCGAGTCACCTGTCGATCGCCGGCCTGGCCGAGGTGCCGGTGTGGACCAACCGCCAGACGACCACCCTCACCCGGATCCCGGAACGGGTGACCTTCCTCGGCGGCGGCGCGACCGGCATCGAACTCGGCCATTTCCTGACTCGGATGGGCAGCCAGGTCACCATCGTGCAGCGCGGCTCGCGCTTGCTGGACCGCGAAGATCCGGCACTGGGCGACTTGATCGCCGAGCTGTTGACTGCGGATGGAATCGACGTCCGGACCGGCGTCCGAGCGCACACCGTCCGGCGCGTTTGCGGCCGGCGTGGCGAAGAGATCGTCGTCGAGTTGGAGGACGGCACCACTGTGGACACGGATGTGCTCGTCAACGCCACCGGCCGCACTCCCCACACCGCCTCCCTGAACCTGGAGGCCGTCGGCGTGCGGCCCGGGTCCCGGGGGCACGTCGAAGTAGACGAAAACTGCCGGGCCGGCGACGGGCTGTGGGCCGTCGGAGACGTCACAGGAGTCGCGCTGTTCACCCACGTGGCCACCTACCAGGG
Source organism: Amycolatopsis sp. NPDC051372 (assembly GCF_040682095.1). Classification (NCBI taxonomy): domain Bacteria; kingdom Bacillati; phylum Actinomycetota; class Actinomycetes; order Pseudonocardiales; family Pseudonocardiaceae; genus Amycolatopsis; species Amycolatopsis sp. NPDC051372. Next base: position 190,949 of record NZ_JBFBAF010000014.1, on the reverse strand, counting down.
CCGCGTGGTGGCCGACAATATCTTGGGCCGCCCGCGCGTCGCCGACTACACCGCCGTCCCCCGCGTGGTGTTCACCCAGCCCGAGATCGCCGCCGTGGGCCTCACCCCCGCGTTGGCCCGCGGCCAGGGGATCGACGTCGTGGCCTGCACCCTGCAGTTGGCCGACGAGATCGCGCGCCCCTACACCTACGAGACGGACCCCTACGGCACCTTCACGCTGATCGCGGATCGCCGGCAGCGCACCCTCGTCGGTGCCTGGGCCGTCGCTCCGCTCGCCGGTGAGTGGATCAACACCGCCGCCCTCGCCATCCGGCACCACCTCACCATCGACGATCTCGCCGACGGCATCGTCCAGTTCCCCAGCTACACGGAAGCTCTCACCCTCGCCGCCGACAAACTCGTCAGTCAGCTGCGGTGATGAGACGGCCGGCAGGATGCGGAATCCTGCCGGCCGTCGAAGGTTCGTCTTCTCGTGCGCTCGGTCAGATGGCCAGCCCGGCGCCGCCGGACACCACGATCTCCTGCCCGGTGACGTAGGCGGCCTCGTCCGAAGCCAGGAACGCGACGGTCCCGGCGATGTCCTCAGGCGTGCCCAGGCGACCGAACGGGTTCCTCTCGGCCATCGTCGCCATCGTCGCGGGGACGTCGTCAGATCCCGTGCCGAGCGCGGTCCGCGTCATGGGGGTGTCGGTGAATCCCGGGCTCACGGCGTTGACCCGGATGCGGCGCGGGGCGAGCTCCAGGGCCAGCGTCGGGATCATGGCCAGCATCGCGCCGTGCGACCCGGCCGCGATGCTGTTGCCGGTCAGGCTTCGCGTCGCTCCGATTCCCACGGTGACGATGACAGAAGCGCCGTCGGTCAGCAGCGGCAGCGCCTTGACCAGGGTGAAGAACTGCCCTTTGGTGTTGACGGCGAACACCTCGTCGAAGGCTTCTTCGTCGCAGACGTCCAGAGTCACGGGCCGGCTGACGCCGGCGTTCAGGAACAGCGTGGTCAGACTCCCGAATCGTTCGCCGACTTCGGACACCACCTTGTCGGTGTCAGCGAGCGAGCGCGCGTCGGCCTGCAAGACCAGGACGTCTTCGGGGAGCTCCTCGCGCGCCCGCGCGACGCTTTCCGGACGTTGTCCGGTGACCGCGACGCGATAGCCACGGCTGTGCAAAACCTGCGCGGTCGCCTTCCCGATCCCGCTGGTGCCGCCGGTGATCAGGGCTGCACGTGCCGACATGGTGATCACTCCACAGTAGTTGGTGTCTTGACCGGACAGCTCGATGACGTGGCGCCGAGTGCGGCCGGTGTCGCGCGGTGCCGGAGGACGGCTTCCCGCGGATCCATCATGCATCGAAGAGAACTATATAGTCCACTCGTGCGGCCGACCCGCGGCGGGTTCCTGGGCTGCTACCGTCGCCAACTCGGTTCAATCGCACCGGGGAATGAGCGAGATCAGCGCGCGGCCCGAGGGTGCCCTTCTGGATCGACGTGACCTGGTCCTGGACTATGTAGGCCACATTTGGGACCCTGGCGTCGTGACCATGACTCGCACCGGGAAGCGCGCAACCAAGGAACAGCGCGCCGCGTACGAGCACTTGGGCTCGCGCGGCGACTCGCTCGCCCGGTGGGTGCGGTCGACAGGACCGATCGACGCCTACGAGACCCACCTTCCGGTCGAGGTCCACGGTCCGCTCGAATGGTTGTCGTTCACGGTCGCCTCGCGGCAGCTCAGCAGGGCGACCGCTTCGGCGATCTACACCCGGCTTGTCGCGCAGCTGGGCGGCGCCATCACCGCCGAGCGGGTCGTCACGGCCGACGAACGGACTTTGCGCGGCGCCGGCCTGTCCCACCAGAAAGCCACGGCGATCCGTGGGCTTGCGGAACACGCCGATGACGGCCTGCTGGACCCGGGCGGGCTCGCGGCGATGTCGGATGCCGAGATTCGAACCAAGCTCGTGGCCGTGGCGGGTATCGGTCCTTCGACAGCGCAGATGTTCATGCTGCGGTACCTGCGTCGACCGGACATCTTCCCGGCCGGCGACCTCGCTGTGCGCTCGGCGATCACGACATTCGATCGACTGGACAGGCGGATCACGCCGAAGGCCGCGGAGCGGCGCAGTGAGCCATGGCGGCCGTACCGGTCGTATGCGACGTCGTACCTGTGGGGCTATCTGTGGAAGCAGCACGGCGACCTGAAGGATCCGGCGTGAACAGTATCTTCGTTGAAGCACAGGCGAAACAGACCGCCGGCCGCTCGGCCGAGGCCGGCTCATGAGTGCTCTACGACTACGTGATCGTCGGCGGGGGCACGGCCGGGTGTGTGGTGGCGGCGCGTCTGTCGGAGGACGCTGACAGTCGCGTGCTCCTGCTCGAGTCCGGTGGCCCCGATACCAAGGCCGCAATCTCCGACCCACCGGCGTGGCCCAGTCTCTGGGGTACCGAAGTCGACTACGGCTACCGCACCGTCGGGCAGGCCGGCACCGGCGGGGCCGCACACGACTGGCCGCGCGGTCACACCCTCGGCGGGTCGCACAGCATCAACGCGATGGTGCACCTGCGAGGGCACCGCGACGACTTCGACCAGTGGGCCAGGATGGGCTGCACGGGCTGGGACTACGACTCGGTCCTGCCGTATTTCCGGTGCATGGAATCCGTGCCGGGCCGCGATGCCCGCCTTCGCGGCACGGACGGCCCGCTGCGCCCGGCACCCTCGGCCGCACCCAACCCGCTCTCGCAGGTGTTCGTCGACGCCGCGGTGGCCGCCGGACACCCGCCGACCGGCGACTTCAACGGTGCCGACGGTGAAGGTGCCGGCTGGCACGACCTCTCGATCGCGGACGGGGTGCGACAGAGCACCGCCGCGGCCTACCTGCGGCCGATCCGGGACGGTCGGCCCAACCTCACCGGTGGCTACCGGCGCCCGCGCACACCGGCTGCTGTTCGCGGCCGGCCAGTGCACCGGTGTGGAATACCGGCAGGACGGCGCCGGCCACATCGTGTACGCCGACCGCGAGGTCATCCTCAGCGCCGGCACGGTCGACTCACCGCGACTGTTGCTGCTCTCCGGTGTCGGGACCGTCGCAGACCTCGAACGCGCCGGTGTCGACGTCGTGCACGACCTGCCCGGCGTCGGCCGCAACCTCCACGACCACCCGCTGTGCAACGTCGTCTACGAGGCCGCACGGCCGATTCCGCCCGGCAAGACCAACCACGCCGAGACCTCGATGGTGTCGCGCAGCGACCCGAGCCTCACCGGGCCCGACATGCAGCTGATGTTCATGCACGTCCCCTTCGGCCCGCCGGCCCTGCCCGCCCCGCCGAACAGCTTCACCTTCGGACTGGCGACCGTCCCGCAGGCCCGCGGCGCCGTCCGCATCGCGGGGCCTGATCCGAGCGCACCGCCACTGATCGACCCGAACTACCTGGGGGCCGAGCGCGACGTGCTGCGCCTCGTCGACGCCGTCGCCGTGGCTCGCGAGATCGCCGCCGCGCACCCGTTCGACGCGTGGCGCGGGAAGGAACTGCACCCTGGCCCGGAGGCCCGCGACCAGCAGAGCCTGCGCGAGTTCGTGACCCGTGCCACCGGCACGTACTTCCACCCGGTCGGCACCTGCGCGATGGGCACCGGCCCCGACGCGGTCGTCGACCCCGATCTGCGTCTGCGCGGTGTGCGCGGCCTGCGGGTCGCCGACGCATCGGTCATGCCGCGCATCGTCTGCGTCAACACCAACGCGGCCACGATCATGATCGGCGAAAAAGCCGCCGACCTCGTCCGCGGCCGCGAGGTGGCCGGCTCGGTGTCCTGACGCTCTCGCGGCGGTCGGTCGTGCACAGGGAGCGCAGCGACGCCCACCGAGCGGCAATGCTTCGCTGGGCGCGAGGTCGACCGTCGGGGAACGAACGAGGTCGCGACGCTGCCGGTAAGACTTCGAGACGGACCGACACCAACCACTTGCCCGATGACGCGGGTCGCCGCACGCACCCGCTGCGACCGCTGAGCCGCACACAGGAGGGGTAAGGGAATGAGCGACGCCGAGCCGTCGGCCGGAGACCGGGATCTCGAAGCTCTTCCGTGAGCGCTGTTCGCGAAAAGAATTGTCTCCACCACGCAGTGGATGTCAAGCCGATTGACGTCCTGCCTGAGCGATGACAAGCAGATCGGCACCATTTCGGATCCACGACAAGCTCATTGCCCAACCCGCTTAGGGAGGAGGAAGCCGACTGTGCCCGTCGCCCCTGCACTCGCCGTGCCCCGCAACGCCGGTGCGGTCGAAATTGTGCACATCCCGGTTCCCGAAGATGTGGATTTGCCTCCGCTGCCCACCCAGGCTGATTCATGGGTGGGGCATTACCAGCGGGTCCTGCTCAATGTCCGCACCGGCGAGATGTCGTTCTTCTGCGCTGACTGGCGGATGTACGTGCCTGTTCTCGGAGATGGGGATCGGTCGGTCTGGAAGTCGCAGTACCCCGGCGAGAGTCCGATCAACTCGATGAACGCGGCCACTCGGCCGATTCCGGAGTTGCTGATGTTCTTCATCGACACCTGGACGCGCGTGGATTTCCCCGCCGCGGGGCGTCCGTCGACGCCCGCGTGGGTGTACCTGACTCGCGAACAAGGCGACGCGTTCGTGGCTTCGCTCGTGCCGCCGGCGCAGCAGTTGGTCGACAACCTGTTCCGAGTGCCCGGCACCGACGATCTCGAATGGTCCGCTGAATCCGTGGCGGCCGTGCGGTTGATCGATGCCGCGTGCAGCCGATACCACCAGGGACCGCGGGGTGTCGAGACGTCGCTGGAGGGCATGATCAATTGCGCTGATGCCGTCGCGGCAGTGCCGGGGTTGGTCCGAGGTGAGTGGGCCGAGATGCAAGACACCGAGCTCGACGACGCGGCCGACGTGCTGAGTAGGTCTCGGTACCACCTCGACTCGCAGCTTCGAGAGGAGTTGGGAAGGCCGTGCGAGGAAGGCAGTGGCATCGGGCTGAAGGTGTACGGAGCGCGGGCGTGGCTCTACGCCTACCGCGCCCACGAGGCCGACAACCGGCCGATTCTGGATGCGGCCAGGTGGTTCGCCGAGCCTGCGCACACCCTGATCGGCCGGATGACCGCGGACCACGACGACGAAGCCGTCTCGGTGTTCGCCGAGCGCGAGCGCACCGCCGCCCTGCGGGACGGGATCAAACTGGTCGGGGCCGAAGCTGTCGCGCACGCCTACCGGGACGAACTGCGGTCCCGCCTCATCGACGACGAACTGACCCAAGCCCGCGAGGCCGTCGAACGGCTGCAGCGTGCCAAAGCGGCCCGTGCCGCACTTCTCGCACAGATCATCAGCTGGGGCGATGCGCGGTACCACAGTGACAACGACGCAGAACTGGGCCGTCGTGCCGGGATGACCCGACAGGCCGTCAACCACCTCCGCAAGGCACTTTCCGACGACGTCGACAACGGTGATTGACTCCGATGTGGCGGGGCGGACCGATCTCGTGGAAATGACAATGCGGCGATGTCTTCACTCGACGAGTCAGTCAGGCGGCGCTTCCCGACCGGGCTCTGATGGTCGTAAGTCGGTCACGGATGCGGGCTTTCTCCGCCACGTCCGTTTTCCGGCGGTTAACGGTTACGGCGTGAGGAAGCGCATTGACTTCGGCGCGGATGGCCGAATTGCATCGCGGGGCACGCGGGCACAGGCAGGTGCGATAATCTGTCGCGGTGGTGGAACCGGAGAGCACAATGAAGCCTGTCCGGCTGACGGCGCGCGGTGAAGCAACCCGGGCCCGGATCGTCCGCGCTGCCGTGGACGTGATGACGGTCAAGGGGGTGGCCGCCACCACCCTCGACGATGTTCGCGCGGCGAGCAGTACCAGCAAGTCGCAGCTCTACCGTCACTATGCCGACAAGGACGCGCTGGTCCAGGATGTGATCGAACATCAGGCCGAAGACCTGCTGACCGCGCAGGGGGAACAGCTGCGCCGGCTCGACTCGGTCAGTGGGCTCGAGCGGTGGCGCGATGCGATCATCCAGCGGAATGCCCTGCGCAACAGGGCATATGGATGCCAGCTCGGCTCGCTGGCGTGTGAGCTTTCCGATCAGAACGAGCGGGCTCGATCCGCTCTGGCCGGCCACTTCGAAACCTGGCGCGGCCTGATCGCGGATGGTCTGCGGCGGATGCGCGACGCGGGCAAACTGCGCCGCGACGCCGATCCCGAACGGCTCGCGATCGGCTTGATGGGCGCCCTCGAAGGCGGGTACTTGCTCGCGCAGACCGAGGGGGACATCAAGTCCATGCGCATCGCGCTCGACATGGCCATCGACTACATCCGCACTCTCGAAGTGTGAGCCGCCGGTAACGGGATACCGGGGGAGCGAACGATCTCTGGGTAGTCGACGTCGGCCGCACGACATGCGTGTTGACCTGCCGGCCATCCGAACCGGTGAGAAAAAAACGACCTCGATGACACGCGGCAGAGAGGACTGTATAGTCCAAAGCGTGATCAACAGCCTCTGCCGGCCCGCGGCTGCGAAGCTGTGCTTGCCGCCTGGCTCGTGAGATGACCGCCCGCGTTGAGCCCGCGCTCAAACCGTCTCCGTCTCGAGTGGACGGTCGGCGTCGATTTCGACGGGTGCGGGTCTGCCGCCCAGTCGTCGGCCGGTCTCGTTCCGGTTCAGGTGAACCGTCTGCTTCGGACTCTCTGTAAGCGCGATGGTGCGTCTTGACAATGAAGGAGAAATTTCGTGAGCGAAGACTTCGAAGGTCGCAAGCTTGTTGTTGTCGGCGGTAGTAGTGGAATAGGTTTCGCCACGGCCGAGCAGGTGATCGCCGGCGGCGGCAGCGCCGTGATCACCGGTCGGAATCCGGAGAAGCTGCAGGCGGCGGTGGAAGCGCTGGCGCAGCACGGTAAGGCATGGGGCATCGCCGCGGAGCTGACCGACCGTGCCCGGATTCCCGAAGTGCGAAAGCGTATCGAGGGTGAACACGCCGACGCCAGCTTGCTGGTCAACGGGGCCGGAATCTTCGTCCCCAAACCCTTCACCGAGTACGACGAAGACTTCTACGACTCATTCAACGAACTGAACCGTGCGATGTTCTTCATCACCCAGACCGTCGTCGCCGGCATGCTCTCCGCGGGCAACGCAGGGTCGATCGTCAACATCGGCGCGATGTGGGCGCACCAGGGGATCGCGGCGACGCCGCACACCGGTTTCTCCGTGCAGAAGGGCGGCCTGCACTCCCTGACGAAGGCGCTTGCGATCGAGTTGGCACCCCACGACATCCGGGTCAACGCGGTGTCACCGGCGGCGGTGCGGACCCCGCCGTACTACCGGCTGGTTCCTGAGGCGCACCTCGAGGACCCCGTGAGCAGTTTCGCCAGCATGCATCCGCTGGGCCGGGTCGGAACCGTGGAAGATGTCGCGAACATGGCGTCATTTCTGCTCTCGGAAAAAGCGAGCTGGATGACCGGCGCGATCGTCGACGTCGACGGCGGTGTCATGGCCGGGCGCAACTGAACCGCGGAAGCAGAAAATTCGGCGCCAGGAGGTTTTTCATGGTTCCCTCGCGGATCGTAGGTCGTTTCTTGCTTGTCGCCGCGCTGGCCGGCGCGACAGCCTGCAGCTCTGCTGCCCAGAGCACGCCGGCCGCGGTGACGGGCACCACCGCGGTGACAAGCACGGCAGTTTCGCCGCCCCAGGTGAGTGTGTTGCTGCAACAGGCCCTTCCGAACGCTGAGGGCAAGACGTTCACGTCGCAGATCGTGGACTTCTCGCCGGGCTCGGCCGCGCCGTCTCATCGCCACGGTCAGGCTTTCGTGTACGCCTACGTGCTGCAGGGCGATGTGCGAAGCCAGGTCGACGACCAGGCGGTGACCACGTACCACCAGGGTCAGAGCTGGTTCGAAAAACCCGGCGCCCACCACGTCGTCGCGGCGAACCCGAGCACGACCGAGTCCGCCAAGCTGCTGGTCGTCTACGTTTCCACCACCGGGGACCCGCTCCAGGCCAACGATCCCCCTCAGTAGCCGTCGGTGCCGGCCCGACGCGAGCCACCAGCGGCAGGAAGATCTGCCCACTCCGTGCGGCTAACGGAGGACTTCGTGTGTCCGCACGGGACGGCGACCGGCAGTACAGTCGGTGACGTCGCCGCCCGGAGAAGGGAGAGAATTGTGACCGATATCCGGCAACCCGCCACTGACCTCAGCCTGAACGTGGTCGCCGAGCTGTCCGCGCAGCTGCGGGTCGACTCGATCCGCAGCAGCACCAGCGCGGGCTCCGGCCATCCCACTTCCAGCATGTCCGCGGCGGATCTGCTCGCGGTGCTCGTGGGCCGGCATCTGCGCTACGACTGGGATCGTCCCGAAGCGGACACCAACGACCACCTGATCTTCTCGAAGGGGCACGCTTCCCCGCTGCTGTACTCGGTGTACAAGGCTGTCGGGGCCATCTCCGACGACGAGCTGATGACCGGTTACCGGCGCTTCGGCTCGCGTCTGCAAGGCCACCCCACGCCGATCCTGCCGTGGGTCGACGTCGCCACCGGCTCGCTCGGGCAGGGCCTGCCCGACGCCGTCGGCGTGGCACTGGCCGGCAAGTACCTGGACAAGCTGCCTTATCGCGTATGGGTGTTGTGCGGCGACAGCGAGATGGCGGAAGGGTCGATCTGGGAAGCGCTGGACAAGGCGAGTCATTACGGGCTCGGCAACCTCGTGGCGATGGTCGACGTCAACCGGCTGGGCCAGCGCGGGCCCACGGAACTCGGCTGGGACCTCGACGCCTACGCCCGCCGTGCCGAGTCGTTCGGCGCGACGGTGATCTCCGTGGACGGCCACGACTTGCCGGCGATCGACCAGGCGCTCTATGCCGCGGGGGCGGGCGGTGACCGGCCGACAGTGATCCTTGCCAAGACCGTGAAGGGCAAGGGCTTCTCCGAAGTCGAGGACCAGGAGGGGTGGCACGGCAAGGCGCTGCCGGCCGAGATGGCCGAGCGCGCGCTCGTCGAGCTGGGCGGTGAGCGGAATCTGCTCGTCCGCGGGCCGGTGCCGGCCTTCGACCGTGGACCCGAATTGCGGCCGGCGAGCGCTGCCACGCCGAGACCTGCTTACGCACTGGGCGAGAAGGTGGCCACCCGGAAGGCTTACGGCGACGCACTGAAGTGGCTGGGCGGCATCGATCCCCGCGTCGTCGCCATGGACTGCGAGGTCAGCAACTCGACGCACACCGACGAGTTCGCTCACGCCTACCCTGAGCGCTACTTCGAGATGTACATCGCCGAGCAGCAGCTCATCGCAGCGGCTGTCGGGCTGAGCGTGCGCCACTACGTGCCGTTCGCGTCGACGTTCGCCGCGTTCTTCACCAGGGCGTACGACTTCATCCGCATGGCGGCGATCTCCGCGGCGAACATCCGGCTGGTCGGCTCGCACGCCGGCGTCGAGATCGGCGCCGATGGCCCCTCGCAGATGGGGCTCGAGGACCTCGCGATGATGCGCGCGGTTCAAGGCTCGACGGTCCTGTACCCCAGCGACGGGCCGAGCACCGTGGCACTGACCAAGGAGATGGCCGACCGGCCCGGCGTCTCCTACCTGCGCACGACGCGCGGCGGGTACCCGACGCTGTACTCGGAGGTAGACGAGTTTCCGATCGGTGGCGCCAAAGTGCTGCGTTCCACCGACGACGACGTGGTGACGCTGATCGGAGCCGGAGTGACGCTGCACGAATGCCTGGCCGCGGCCGACGAGCTGGCGCGGGAGAACATCGTCGCGCGGGTGATCGACCTCTACTCGGTCAAGCCGGTGGACACCGAGACGCTGATCGCCGCGGCCGACGTGACCGGCGGACGGATCGTGGTCTCCGAGGACCACCACCCGGAGGGCGGGCTCGGGTCCGCCGTCGCCGACGCGCTCTTGGCGAGCGGGCTGACACCGCTGCGGATGAAACACCTGGCAGTGCGGGAACTGCCCGGCTCGGGCGCTGCGCACGAGCTGCTGGACGCGGTGGGGATCTCCGCGTCGCACATCGCCGGCGCGGTACGGGAGCTGCTGGCCTGAACGCAGGTCGGGGTGGCTGCCAAGGAGCTCGGTTTCACGCCTCTCCGGATTCGCCGGCAGCAGCGATGATGTGGGTCACGCCGGCGACGTCGAAGTACTCTTCGATTCGGGTGATCTTGCCGCCGCTGACGGCGAGGTACATCGCGATGTCGAGAGCGGACTCCTCGCCGTTGGGCAGCTGCCCGCGCAGGACGTGCTGTTGGAAGACCCCGTCTCCGACGTCGACCCGGCGGGACACGTCGAAGCGCAGGCCGCGGATGGCCGTGCTGAACAGCCGGAGGACGGCGAGATTGGCTTCGCGGTCCTGTTCGCCGGCACCGTCGTTGTGCCAGATCACGGCATCCTGCGCGTAGAGGGCACGCGCGGTGTCGATGTCGCCACGTTCGACTGCACGGAAGAAGTCGTCTACGACGGAGATGTTGGTCTTGGTCTCAGGCATGGGTGCCACCCTCACTGTGTGAATCGGCCGCGATCCGAACCTACCCAGGCTGACTGGACTGTATAGTCCCCTAATCGGTTCGCTTCCGCTGGAAAAGCCGGTCGAAGCTGACGGCGAACGTGTCGACGGGGGAGAGGGCCAGCAGCAGGGTCGCGGCCGCGGCGGCGAAGACCGAGGCGCTCAGCGGAGCTTCCCAACCCAGGAACAACCCCATCGACACGCCGAACACCGCCAGCAGCGCCGTTGCCGCCCAGGCGGACCAGCGCACGAGGACGCCGGCCAGCAACGTCAGGCCCAGTACCGATTCCGCGGCGGTCGCGCCCCACGCGGCCGCGCCGCTGAGCCCGTCGGGCACGTACGGTGAAAGGCTGTGCGTGTAGGCGGTGTACGCGGCGAAATCGCCCCACCCGACCTGCCCGGTGTGCGGCGGGCCCCATCCGCCGAACCGATCGGCGACGGCCGAGAGGAATCCGGCGGCCAATGCGAGGCGTGCGAGCACGGTCGCGGCCGACCACACCCGTTCCCTCCGGGCGATGGAGTTCGGGGACAGGGCGCCCCGCAGGGTCCGGGACCTGGACTGTTCCTCGGTTCGTGAAACCATCAAGTCTCCTTTGTGGACGCTCTGCGAACGATCTCGATGCTAGGCAGGGCGCGGCCGGAACCGAAACCCCCCGGATCGGCGGTAATTGATCTTGAATCTCGGCACAGGTGCATCGTGGCCCGATCCACCTCAGTCAAGAGGACTGTATAGTCCAAGCGGTGATGGACGGCTGGTGGACGTTCGGGTCGAAGACCGGTCCGGCCCCGATCGGGGCGATCCCCTCCTGGATCGCGACACAGTGAGACGCCTGGTGAAGCCGCGGCGTGGTTGCAGAACATCAGACGAAGAGAAAGGCATGGCTCGATGTCCGACGTGTCAGCGAAGACCGGCGTCGCGCGGCGGGGGACAACACGCACCCTGGCGTTCTTGTCCGCCGTGGTCGCGCTCGTGGCGTCGTTCGCCGCGGTGGGCTCGACGATCCCGCTGTTCAACATCTACCGGGCCGAGGACGGGTTCACCAACGCCGACATCTCGATCACCGTCGTCGCCTACTCCGTCGCCACCCTCAGCACACTGCTGGCGCTGGGACGGGTGTCCAACCACCTGGGGCGACGGCCCACCTCCATCGCCAGCCTCGGTCTGCTCCTGCTGGGCTGTGTGCTGTTGTTGAACGTGCACCACATTGGCATCTTGATCGCCGGCCGGCTCCTGATGGGCTTCGGTGCCGGCGTGGCCAGCAGCAGCCTCACGTCCTACATCGTCGACGCCGCACCGGCCAGGCCCGCTTGGTTGGCCTCCGTCGCCTCCAGTCAGACAGTGATGCTCGGCCTCGCCGTCGGCGCCATCGGTTCCGGCGCGCTGGTCCAGTTCGGTCCGTGGCCGCGCGATCTCATCTACCTGGTCGTGATCGGCCTGCTTCTCGTCTCTGCCGCGCTCATCATCGTGAGCCCGGAAACCGTCACTCCGACGCCGGGCGCTTGGCGGTCGCTGCGGCCCCGGGTCCGCGTTCCGGCCAGGGTGAGGCACCTGCTCCCCGTCGCGGCGGCGGTGCTCCTGTCCACCTGGGCGACCGGGGCGTTCTTCCAAGCCTTCGTGCCGGCCTTGGTCGAAGACCAGCTCCGCAGTCAGAGCCCCCTCATTCTGGGGCTGGTGTTCGCCGCGTACATGGGTCCGAGTGTTCTCGGCGCTCCGCTCGGTGGCCGGTTCACGCCGGCGGTGGCCCAGCGCGTCGGCATGATCGGGTTCCTGCTGGGGATGATCGGCATCATCACGGCGATCGCAACCGGTGCGCTGGTGCTGTTCTTCGCCGCGACGATCGTCGCCGGCGCCAGCCAAGGCATCGCCATCAGTTCCGCCACCCGCGGCCTGCTGGAGGGCAGCGACGTGGCCGACCGGGCGCCGATCTTCACGGTCGTCTACATCCTGTCCTACTGCGGCGCGACGATCCCAGCCCTCATCGCCGGCCGGCTCTCCGCGTTCTTGTCGCTACCGCAGATCGCACTCGGGTACGGCGGCCTGGCGCTCATCGCCACGGTGTTCACCGTCCTCGCCGCCCGCGATCCCCACGCCGGCACGGCCGGTGCACAGCCGGCACGGTGACCGACAATCAGTTTCGCCGGAGCGGCCGGCCCAGCGCCGGTCAGGTCAGGGCGACTCCGAGGTGAGACCCGCGCGGACGGCGAGCAGTGCGGCCTGTGTCCGTGAGCCGACGCCCAACTTGGCGAACAGGTTGCTGACGTGGGTGCGAGCCGTGCGTTCGCTGATCTGCAGCTTGTTCGCGATCTGGATGTTGGACAGCCCCGTCGCGATGTGGATCAGCACCTCACGCTCGCGCGGTGTCAGCCCGTCAAGACCTGTGCCGCTTCGTTCGGCCGGGCCGGTCAGGCAGCGGGTGATCGCGGAGTCCAGATAAAGCTCACCGCGAGCCGCGGCTCGCACCGCCGCGACGATCTCGTCGGAACCCGCGTCTTTGAGGAGGTAACCGGACAAGCCGGCGTCGATGGCCCGCCGGACGTTCCCCGTCTCACTGAAGCTGGTCATGATCAGGATCTTCACGGTGGGATACCGCGCGGTGATCAGACTGCCGACCTGTATCCCGTCGATACCCGGAAGGACCAGATCCATCAGGATCACATCCGGTAACCGGCCCTCCTGGGCCAGTTCCGCGAGGCGCCCCAGCGCGTCTGCCCCGTCAACGGCCTCGCCCACCACCGAAAGCTCGGGAACCGCGTCGGCATACGAACGCAGCCCGGCCCTGACCACCGCGTGGTCGTCCACGAGCATCAGTCGGATCTGCTCGGCTGCCGGCTCGTTCACTGCTTCTCGCTCGCCACGTCGGACGGTTCCTGCCAGTCGATCCGGACGGCGCTGTCGGCACGGAGCGACCTGCTTCCCGGCTCGGCCGGACAGAACTCGAGGCGCACGAGAGTGCCGCTGCCGGGCCGGGTCACGATGGTGAGCGTCCCCCCGAGGCGCTCGGCGCGTTCGCTCATCGAAATCAAACCCACGTGGCCGGGAAGCGAGCTTCGCTCTTGGAACCCCACTCCGTCGTCGGACGTCTCGATGACCAGGAGGGTTCGGGACTCCTCGTGTCGTTGCGCGAATCGGATGACCGCGTGCTTCGCCCGGGCGTGCTTGACGACGTTGTGGAACGCTTCACGAACGAGGAACCACACTTCTTCCCGATGCTCGGGAAGCAGGTCCATGTCGCCGACCTCGTCGACGACCTTCACCGTCAGATCGGTGTCGCGACTCGCCTCGGCGACCCACTCGCGGATCGACATCACCACGGACCTTTCCGGAGGCTGCGGTGCCCGCAGTTCCGCGATCATCGAACGGAACGACTTCACCACCGACTGCGACAGATCCACCACCCGAGCGGCGTCGGCGCGAATCTTGGCGACCGCAACGGCCCCGGACGTCTCGCTGGTCAGTTCGATCGCCCTGGCGTGCATCGACAACGAGAACATCTCCTGCACGATGGAGTCATGCAGGTCGGCGGCCAACTTGCGACGCTCCTCCATGACCGCGCGGGCGCGGCTGTCGACGATCATCCCGGCGTGGTCGATCGTCACCGCGGCCTGGTCCGCGACGGCCGACAGGAAGTAGATCTCGTCGGGATCCGGTTCTTGGCCGGGCGGGTAGAAGGCGCTCAGGTAACCGAGCACACCGTCGGGCAAGATCAACGGCGCGGCCACGAAGCTCTCCCAGGAAATCGCCTGATGTATCGAAAGGATCGGCGCCCAGGCGGGATTGGTGTGAAAGGTCTCCCGGCGCTGGGATACGACAACGGGCCGGCGTTGGGCAATCGCGTTGAGGGAGACCAGTTCGGCGCCGAGCGCCTGGCACTGGACGAGCCGGTCGCGCAATTCGTCCGCGGTTCCGGGCAGACCTGACAACGCTCCGATGGGCAGCGTGCGCCAGCCTGCCTCGCTGAGTTGAATGTGGACGGCCGCGAGTCCGGCCGACCGCCGGACCTCACCTGCGAGGGCGGTGAGAGTGTCGGACAGGGAACCCGATCCGGCCAAGGTCGCCGCGACCCGCGACATCGCCTGAAGGCCGCGATCAGTGGCCATTGCTGCTCCCGGTGGACCGAGGTGGTGAGGCTGATCGTGCCGCCGAGGACAGCACGCCCGATGGTGGCCTGGCGGGAATGTCGCATCCGGTGCCGGCCGGGCTCCGCGACATCATAAATCGAGTACGAGCTTCGAGCACGCGGCCCGGGACACGCAGATCATCATGGTCTTGCCTTCTTCCCGTTCCTCTTCCGTGAGCAGGGAGTCGCGATGGTCCGGCGTTCCGGAAAGCACTTTCGTCTCACAGGTCCCGCACGTACCCTGCTCGCACGAATAGGGAGGCCGGACCCCGGCGCGTTCCACTGCTCTGAGAATGGTTTCGCCAGGCGCTACCGTCAGCGAGCCGCCGGTACGAGCCAGCTCGACCTCGAACGACGAGTGGTCCGGCGAATCGGGTACTGCCTTCGGGACGAAGCGCTCCAGCCGCAACGAGCCGGTTTGCCACTCCGCACACCGTTCCTCGACCGCGAGCAGCAAGGACTCCGGTCCGCAGCAGTAGACGAGGACGTCGTCGGCCGGAGTCCCGAGCCACTCGTCCAGGTCGAGCCGGCCGTTCTCGTCTTCCGGGCAGAGGACGACGCGGCTCCCGTATCTCGACGCGAGCTCCGCACTGTAGGCCATCGACCCGCGGGTGCGCCCTCCGTACAACAGCTGCCACTGGGCGCCGGCCTCCTCGGCCGCGGCGACCATGGGCAGGATCGGGGTGATGCCGATCCCGCCGGCGATGAACAGGTAGCGCGGCGAGGGCAGCAGCGGGAAGTTGTTCCTCGGCCCCCGAGCGCGCACGGTGGCGCCTTCGGCCAGCCGATCGTGGACGTGGGCCGACCCTCCGCGGCCATCGCGTTCGCGCAGCACCGCGACGCGCCACTCGGCGCGCGCCGGGCGACCGCAGAGTGAGTACTGCCGCACGAGGCCGTCGTCGAGGAGAAGATCCACGTGGCTGCCGGCATCCCACGCGGGAAGGCCCTCTCCCGACCGGCTCGCAAGGACCAGCTCGACGACCTCCTGGGCGATCACGGTTCGTCGCACCACCACGAGGTCGAGGTCGACCTCTCTCCGTGTCATGTCCGTCTGGGTCACCGTTCGACTCCACTTCGTCGTCGCTTCGTGCGGGCCGGGAGGCCGGTCGGCGGCCGGCCTCCGGCGTGATGGGCGGTTCGATCAATCAGTGACGTTCGTCGGGACCAGCGTCTGCCACGCAACCCCCTGGGGGACGACTCCCGACCCGGCGGTGAACTTGGCCCAGTCGACGGAGCCGTCGAGCCCCACGGGATCGCCGCCCGCCTCGACACTGCGCGCCGCGTCGATCAGCAGGCGTCGCATGCGCACCACGGCGACGTCCGCCGCGACGAGGTGCTCTTTCGACCGGTCGACGATGGGCTCCATCGAATCGGTCACGAGCGCGTCCTGGGGAATGAGGCCGGCCACTCCCGAGAACGAGGTGCCCGCTGCCATCGCCTCGCGATCCTGCTTAGGATTCAGGGTGTAGTTCGGCGCTTGGACATCCTCGAGGCTTCGCCACTTGAGCCATTCCGCCTTGTCGATCGGCTTGGCCGGGTCGCCCGTCACCACATACGTGCAGGTGTGCGTGTCGTCGATCGGGACGTACATGAAACCCAGGTTCATCGGGGGGATCAGCGCCTGGAACGGCATGATGAACGGCGTCACGCGAACGTAGGACTGGCCTTCGTGCTCACCCTTGAGCTTCCGGATCGCCGCATAGTGGAAGCCGAACTTCGTGTCCTCGACCTCGAGTACCGGAGCGTCGTCGGTCGTCGGGAAGCGGTCCCGGCCAATACCCTCCGGGTCGTATTCACCCGTCCGGGCGAGGGCGATCTCGGTCTGATGGAGCAGGCCGACATGGGACGAGTCGATCTCTCCTTCAACCCCCTGGATGAAGTTGCCCTTGTGCACCATCTTCGTCGTCGCCAGGTGTCCCGGCGGCACGTTCATCCAGACGTAGCTCGGCGGCGGGGGCTGCTTGTCCGCCGGGCCCAGGTACACCCACACAATCTGACCGGCCTCGTGCACGGGGTGTGCCGGTGCCCGCAGCCGGCTACGGAACCGTGAGTCCGGGAGATTGGGCGTCTCCTGGATCGACCCGTCCGCCCCGAACTTCCACCCGTGGTACAGGCAACGGATACCGCAGTCCTCCACGCGGCCGATCGCCAGCGAAGCGCCGCGGTGCATGCATTTCTCGTCCAGCACGCCGACGGTTCCGGCGGAATCACGGAACACCACGAAATCCCCGCCGACCAAGCGGAACTTCCGGGGAGGTCCGTCCGGCTCGGCCACGTCACTCGAGAGGCAGATCGGGAGCCAGTACCGGCGCAGCAGCGCACCCATCGGCGTGCCCGGCCCGACCCGGCAGAGATACGCGTTCTCCTCAGCACTCAGCATTGAGACTCCTGTTCCGGCGTTCCCGCCCACGTGATGGCCGTCTTGTCGCCCTCGAGTGAGCGATCGACGACAACATCGAGATCGAGCAGTACCAATGGATTTCCGCGGGACACTTCGAAGCGCTTCACCAGCGCAACGGATTCGTACCCGGAGGGACTGACGCGCAACTCCGACGGCTTCGTCCACCCGTCCCGGTATCCCTTGAGGATCGCGACACAGGCACCATCCAGTAAATGGACGATCGATGTCATTGAGTTCCTTCCGTCAACCACTGGATCGAACTTAGGGCGGGCGGGGAAACCCCGGCAATCGGTCGTTTTTCCCGGGCGTCACTCAGTCATTCAACGCAGTTCCTACGTCATTTGACGTAGGCTGTTCATCGCCGATCGTCAGCGGAACGGCCGGGCGCGTGGTGCGCGGTGGCTGCGCCGCGGCGCAGCGCGCGGAGTGAGCTCGAGGAGGCGAACCACCCGGTAGCGGTGCGGCCGCCACGGCAGGTAGAACGCCTCGATCTCGTGCTGCGCCAGTGGCCGGCCGAGCAGGGCCGTGCCGGTCATCCGGCCGAGGTGGAAGTCGCCGAGCGGCAGCGCGTCGGCGTCGCCGAGCGCGCGGTGCCCGACCTGTGCTGAGGTCCACGCCCCGATGCCCCGCATCGCTGCCATCAGTTGATACGCGCGAGCGGGGTCGCCGGCCGCGCGATCGAGCTTGGCCGCGTGCCGTGCGGCGAAGATGACGGTCTTCGAGCGGTGCAGGTCGACGCCGGCACGCCGCCATTCCCAGATCGGAAGGTTCGCCCACACCTCGGGCGAAGGCATGACCCGCATCGGGCCGGGCGCCGGACCCGGTGCCGGGCCGCCGTGCGCGCCGACGAGGCGGGTCCAGGCGGCTTGCGCGTCCAAGCCGACCACCCGCTGCTCGAGGATTGCCGGCACGAGGGCTTCGAACAGCCGTCCCGTGTGCGGAACGCGGAGGCCGGGCAACCTGCTCCAGGCCCGCTCCAGAACGGGGTGTGCCGGTCGGAAGTCCTCGGGACGGTCGTGTTCGCCGAGCTCGGTACGGACGTTGTCGACGAACTCCGCGGCACCGGGCCCCCACGCGTCGACGTCCAGATCGTCCAGGCGCTGTTGCCGGATCCGGTAGGTGACCGGCCCGGACGGGGCCAGGGCTGTCCGCCACAGGGTCCCGTCGGCTTCCTCACGGTGGGTCGGATCGTGGCGGCCGCGCCTCAGGCTCTTGAGCGTCAGCTTCGCGTCCACGGGGAAGGCGGGCTGCCAGCGCAGAGAACAGTCCGGCGGCAGGTCCATCGTCGCCTCCCTCGGGTGCGCAGGAGCAAGGTCCTTCAGATGGCGTGCGGTGTCCTCACCAGTGGACGTAAAAGTCCATTGCCTGTCAACCAGCGAGCGTTGGTGTCGGTAAACCTGACTCAACGGGGAGCGTTCACGCGCGAGTTTCTGGTCTGTATAGTCCAGTTAAGAGTTCTTCGCGCAGCACATGTCACCAGGTCCGACGCAACCGGCGCCACCGGCCAAGCCGCAGGCAGCGCGGGCTCACCGTCGCGGCGGAACTCGGGAGCAGTAAGAGCCGACTTGAGCGCGACGCTGACCACTCACACACCTACCGGAGGTTGATTCGCTGTGTCACGACTGAACGCGCCCGCTCCAGAAGACGTCCCCGCCGGCTCGCGGCGGATACTCGAGGGGGTTGGTGCGCAGCTCGGCTTCGTCCCGGACATGTTCAAGGTCATCGCGTCGAACCCGACTGTCCTCGAAGTCGTCACGACCCTGCAAGGCACCTTGAGCCGGGTCCTGGACGCGAGGACCCGGCACAGCATCGCGCTGACCGTGTCGGAAGCCAACGGCTGCGATTACTGCCTGGCAATGCACACCTACGTGTCGTCCGAGTTCGGCGGTATGTCGAGTGACGACATCGCTCTGGGCCGCGCCGGGAGTTCGGTCGACCCCAAGCGCGCCGCGGCCGCCAACTTCGCTCGGCGGGTGGTCGACAGCCGCGGACAGGTCAGTGACGAGGACCTCGCGGGTGTGCGAGACGCCGGGTACACCGACGCACAGATCTTGGCGATTGTCACCGTCGCGGTGCAAGCGCTGCTCACGAACTTCATCAACAACGTCAACCAGACCGACATCGACATCCCCGCGGTCGACGCCGCCGGCACACCCGGCTGATCACCGCAGCCGCGGTCAAGGCGGCGCACACAGCCCGGTAACCCTCTCACGGCCCCATGATCATCCACGAAAGGTGCGATATGCCGGGCTCCGAGCTCTATGAGAAATTCATGGCGCTGCACACCCGCGACGGTGGCCTCGTCATGCCCAACGCCTGGGACGGCCTCTCGGCACTGATGCTGGCCGATGCCGGTTTCGAGGCGATCGCGACGTCGTCGGCAGCGCTCGCGGCCATGCTCGGCCGGCCCGATGGCCGCCACGAAGTCACCCGCAGCGAGCACCTCGAGCATGCGGGGCTCCTCGCCCGGCTCACCGGACTGCCCGTGAATGGCGACTTCGAGGACGGTTACGGCGACACGCCCGAAGACGTCGCGGCGACCGTCGAGGCCGCCGTCGAGTTCGGCCTGGCCGGTATCGGCGTCGAGGACACCTCGGGTGATCCCGACCAGCCGATCCGCGACTTCGACGAGGCGGTCCTTCGCGTGCGCGGCGCCGTCGACGCGGCCAGGGGACGCATCGTCGTGACCGGGCGCACCGACAACTTCATCCAGGGGCGACCCGATCTCGACGACACGATCCGGCGCCTCACGGCATTCGCCGAGGTCGGCGCGGATGTGGTCTACGCACCGTTCCCGCCCGACCTCGACGCACTCGAGGCGATCGTCACCGCGGTCGCGCCCACGCCGGTCAACGTCCTCGTGTCCCCTTCGGACAAGGTGCTGACGGTCGCCCAGCTGCAGAAGGCCGGCGTCAAGCGCATCAGTTTGGGGCCGTTCCTCTACGCCAACGCGATGGCGGCACTCGAACAGGCCACCAAGGCCCTCGTCGCCGGGGACCTCGCGGCCGCCACCACGGGTCTGGGCTTCGACCGGATCGGCGAACTGATCGCCCGCGGCAAGAACTAGCCAGGACTCCCCGAACCACCGCTGTTCACCTATCGGTTGCCACAAGAAAGCAGATGAACATGGATCTCGAAAAGCTCATGAGTCAGCACCTCACCCGGGCTTTCGACGGCAGCAAGACCATCCCGGACGAAACCCTTCACCAATTGCTGCGGTTCCTGCGGTCCGCGCCGACCTCGACGAACATCCAGCCGAACCACTTCTACGTCCTCGCCTCGGCCGAAGCCAAGAAGCAGCTCGCGGACAACTTGGGCGAACGATTCCAGGACAACGGCTCGAAGATCCTGAACGCGTCGCACACCATTATTCTCACGACGCGGGCGGATGTGCCCGACAGCCACCTCGATGACGTGTTCGCCAAGGAGACCGCCGACGGCCGGTTTCCCGACCCGGAAAAGAACGCGATGTGGCAGTACATGACGCGGGACTTCCTGAACCTGCGCAACTACGCCTACAAGGATCTGAACCACTGGATGGAAAAGCAGACCTACATGGTGCTCGGGATGACCATGATGGCGGCCGTCGAGCTCGGCGTCGACGCCACACCGCTCGAAGGGTTCGACCCGACCAGCGTCGACAAGGCGTTCAAGATCCGCGAAACCGGTCACACCACCACCGTGCTGCTGGCTCTCGGCTACCCCGACCGGGCCAAGGCGTACAAGGGCCCGATTTCGCGCTTCGAGGCAGACCGGCTGTTCACCTTCATCTGAGCCTCCCCGTCATCGCGGCTACCGCAGTGCACAGAACTCGGCGAGGAATCGCCGACGGGGCGTCGACGAGATCCGGAACCGCGCCAACGCGGGTCTCGGTCTCGTCGACGCCGGGCCTGGCACCAGTGGCCGGTGTCTGGACGACCGCCGGTCGGCACAGGGGCGGGTCCAGCAACGGTCCTCGATGACCTGGACGCGTCCGACCCGTCACCGATCGTGATGACAACCAGCACGAAAGACATCCCATGACCGTCCTGCATCATCGCGCCGACGGTGCGGGCGGCGCGCACCCTTTGATACTCGGACCGTCACTCGGTACCACGCTGTCCTCGTGGGAGCCGCAGACATCGGCCCTGGCTCGTGGCCGTCAGGTGATCCGGTACGACCTACCGGGGCACGGCGGCTCTCCGGCTGAGCTACTGCCCGTCGAGGCCACCGTCGGCGACATCGCCGGCCTGGTTCTCGCGCTCGCGGACCACCTCGGCATCGCCCGCTTCGCCTATGCGGGGACCTCGTTGGGCGGACCATCGGCACGTGGCTCGCCGTCCACCATCCCGACCGCGTCGCCTCGCTCATGCTCGTCTCCACGTCGGCTCACTTCGGCGAGCCTGACCGCTGGCACGAACGCGCGCGCCTCGTCCGAACCGAGGGCATCGCTCCCGTCGCGGATACCGTCGCCGACCGGTGGTTCACCCCGGCCTTCGTGGCCGATCCCGCCGCCCAGGCGCTGGTCGCCGGCCTGCGGGCCACCGACGCCACGGCCTACGCCGCGAGCTGCGAAGCACTGGCTTCGTTCGACCTCCGTGCCGAGCTGTCCCGGATCACCGCACCCACGCTGGTGATCGCCGGTCGTGAGGACCGGGTGACACCGGTCGACCACGCCCGCCTCCTGGCAGATCGAATTCCGGGAGCGAGCCTCACCGAGGTCGCGCACGCGGCGCACCTCGTCACGGTCGAACGTCCCGCTTCCGTGCTGGCCGCGCTGCGCTGCCATCTCGACGGCTTCGGCGAGACAGGTGACACGACAAGCCCCGGTGACGACGGCTCCCGCTATGCCGCCGGCCTCGCCGTACGCAGGACCGTCCTGGGCGACGCCCACGTGGATCGGGCGATCGCCACGACCACCGAGTTCACCTCCGTGTTCCAGGACTTCATCACCCGCTACGCCTGGGGCGAGATCTGGACTCGTCCCGGCCTCTCCCGGGCGACCCGCCGGTGCATGACCCTCACCGCGATGATCGCCAACGGCCACCAGGAGGAATTCGCCATGCACATCCGGGCCGCGCTGCGGGACGGAATCACTCCCGCGGAAATCCAGGAAGTCCTGCTGCAATCGGCCATCTACTGCGGGGTACCCGCGGCCAACACCGCATTCACCATCGCCAACAGAATAATGGCGGAGAACGGCGACTGACTGGATCAGTGTGCTGGCACGAGATCGTTCGGCGCCGACATTCGACTCGACCTGCGTCAAACTGTCCTGAATATTTTTCACAGTATGGTCGTGCGGTAAGTGGTGCCCGAGTGCGCCGATGCTCTTTGTTGATCAGCGTCGTAAGACGTCAAGATTTCACGCCGCCAATACCGCTGAACTGAAAGTACTGTTCAGGCGAAGAGCGGATGCAGAGAGAGGTGCCCGATGAAGGCGATCGTGGTGACGGACGAGGCCGCGGGAACGGCCGGGATGAAGCTCGTGGAACGGTCCGAGCCGGCCGCGGCGGGGAACGATGTCCTCGTCGAGGTTCACGCGTCGGGGTTCACCCCGGGTGAGCTGTCGTGGCCCTCGACCTGGACGGATCGCCTGGACCGGGATCGGACGCCGTCGATTCCCGGGCACGAGGTGGCCGGCGTGGTCGCGAGCCTGGGCTACGGCACCGCGGGATTGTCGGTCGGTCAACGGGTGTTCGGGCTGACCGACTGGACTCGCGACGGCACGCTGGCGGAGTACGCGGTCGTCGAGGCGCGCAACCTCGCGCCGCTGCCCGGTGATGTGGACTTCACCGTGGGTGCGAGCCTCCCGATCTCGGGTTTGACCGCGTGGCAGGGGTTGTTCGTGCACGGCCGGCTGGAGGCCGGGCAGAGCGTCCTCGTCCACGGCGCGGCCGGGGGAGTCGGGTCGATGGTGACGCAGCTCGCGCGTGAGGCGGGTGCTTACATCGTGGGCACCGGGCGCAAGGCCGACGGTGAGGCGGCGCGGGATTTCGGTGCGAACGAGTTCGTCGACCTGGAGAACGACGCCCTGGAAGAGGTCGGGGGTGTGGATCTGGTGTTCGATGTGTTCGGTGGTGACATCGGGTCGCGGTCCGCGGGTCTGGTTCGGGCCGGAGGGATGCTGGTGACGATCGCCGGCCCGCCGGAGACCCGGCCCGCCGACGGCTTGGCGATCGACTTCGTCGTCGAGGCCGATCGCGCTCAGCTGGGTGAAATCGTGCAGCGGGTGCGAGACGGCCGGGTGCGCACGAACATCGGCACCGTGGCGAGCCTCGATGACGCCGTGGCCGCCTTCAACCCGACCCAGCGGAAAAAGGGCAAGACGATCATCCGCGTTCGCCCGTGACGACTCGAAGACCAAGACTGGTTCGACGCTACGGCCTTGTCGACCCGTGGCAAGTTTTCGATTCGGCCCGCGGAGGTTCGTGATCCACGGCGACAGAGCACGTAGGGGAGACCTGGTCTTCCGGCCGCAGCAGCGACACGCTGTCCACCGGAGCGGAGGCGTGTCGCGGCGGGGCAGCGCTGCCAGGCCCGCCGGCGGTTGCGGATGACGTCGGCGGGCCCCTCATCTGATACTGCCGTGAGCGTTGGGGCACTGGCCGGATGAATCCCGAAGCGCCTGAAGGACGCCTCGGGGACGTCGAAAACGGTGCCGGTGCTCAATCGAGCTGGTGGACATAGCTGATGAAACCCTGAAAGTCGGCGACCTTGTCGTAGAGCAGCCGCGCACGGTCGTTGTCTTGCTTGGTGTGCCAGTAAAGCCGGGCTGCGCCGCGGTCCCGGGCCACCTGGGCGACGTGCTCGATCAGCAAGCGCCCTGCGCCGTGGCCGCGCGCGGCCTTGTCCACGAACAGGTCCTGCAGGTAGCACGAACCTGACGACCACGGGTTGGCGTGGAACAGGTAATGGGCGATGCCGACCACCTGCCCGTCGTCGAGCCGGGCGGCGCAGCCGAACACTTCCTCGGCCCGCAGAAGCCGGTGCCAGGTCCGCTCGTAATCCTGATCCGACACCTCGGTCCGGTAGAACTCCTTGTAACCGCGCGCCAATTCTTCCCAGCGGTCGCGGTCTTCCGCCCGCAGCGGACTGATCTCGATCATTTCGCCATTATGGGCAGGGAGTGTCCAAGGTGGAAGGCCGGTCAGAGATGCGCACGTGGATGTCGAGGTCCGTGTACTCGTCCCCCTCCCTGCCTGACAGTGTCTCGGCGTCGGTGGTTCTCACTCGTAAGAATCACCGGAGAGCGGGTGCTAACGGTCCAGGATTGCAATGGACAAGCCGGCGCCAGGCACCCAGGGTTCGTGGCGGTCACCCACGAAATGACAAGTCTCGAGGCAAGGCATGAGCAACTGCGACGCACTGGACGAGTTCCTCCGGACCGATCCGCGGGACGTCGGTTGCGACCTCGCTCTCGACGCGCTCCACACCTATGCGGAGATGGCGGCGGCCGGCGACAACCCCGAAGAGCATTACCCGGGGTTGGCGACACATTTGCAGTCGTGCTGCGCCTGCTCGGGAGATCACGAGGCCCTGTTGCGCGCGCTGCGCGAATTCGGCGGCGACGACCCGCGCTGACCAGCGTCCCATCCGGTCCTTCGGTGCCGGCGCCTGTGCCCTCCTGTGAGAGGTCAGGTCAGCTGCGGACTTCGCTCGATGACCGGGGCATGAGAGGCCTGCCCAGTCCAGAACGATACCGAGAGGAATGCGTCCTCAGGTGATCGAGCGACACGTCGAGAACCGTGGCCAGCTGGTCGGGGTCACGCGTGGTCCGGGCGAGCAGGAATCCGCCCTGCAGTGCACCCATGATGGCGGTGGCGATCGTGTCCGGGTCGGCGCCGGAGTCGAGCTCACCGTTTTCCTGGATGCGCCGGAACGCCGCCGCGAGAAGGCTTTCCCACGCCGCGAACCCATTGACCAGCGCGCGGTGACCACGGTCGTACCGTCCGGCGAGCTCGCCGATGAGCGACCCGATCGGGCAGCCGCCGGCGCCGCCGCTGACGCGGTTGTCCTCGACGAGCTTGTCCCGCCAGGCTTGGAGGTCGGAGAGCGAGCGCACTCCCTCAAGCAGGGGCTTCTGAGCGGCCAGCACGCCCGCCACCTGGGCTTGGACGACCGCCTCGAAAAGCGCGTCTTCGTTCTCGAACACCTGCTGGAGTCGTGTCTCGGGGACACCGCTGGCCGCCGTGACGTCGGCGAAGGTGATTTCCCCGAGCTGGCGCTCGCGCAGCAGGTTGATCGCCGCTGTCACAACCAGCCGGTGCGGCTCCGGGGCATCCTCGGCGTGCATCCCGGTCTGGTCACCCGACATGCCTCGAACACTAGCGGACGTGCGGTCCGGAGTACACCTCGGCCCGGAAGAGTTCTGGACGGTCAGGTCCACTGTTCGATTCCGGTGCGGGGCGGCTACGCGGCCAGGAAGGTACGAACGTGATCGATCGCCATGTCGAGCGTCAGCTTCATGGGCTCGGCGGAGTGGGCTGTCTGCGCGAGCAGGTAACCACCCTGCAACGCGGCGACCAGAAAGGTCGCGAGCTTTTCGGGATCCGCGTCCCGCCGGAGGATGCCGGAGGCGCGCATCCGCGTCAGCCCCTCGGCCAGCAGCTCCTCCCAGATCTCGAAGTACTTCGCGAGCATCGAGCGGGCTTCTTGGTCCCGATCGGCCAGTTCGGCGGCCAGCGAGCCGATCGCGCAGCCGTAGGCTCCGTCGCGGAGGGAGGCACGCTGGACGAGCGCGTCGCGCCAGCGTTCGAGGCCGCGGATCGAGTTCAACCGCCTGAGCTGGTCCTCCTGGCGGGCGATGAGCTGCGCGCCCTGGGCTGCCACGACCTCGCGCACGAGGGCCTTCTTGTCGGGGAAGTGGTGGTAGAGCTGCGACTTGCTCGTGCTGCTGGCTGCCCGGACGTCGTCGAGCGTGGTCGCGGCCACCCCTTTGACCTGGATCAAGTCGACCGCCGCCTGCACGATGCGGGACCGGGTCGCCGCGCCGCGGGCGGTCAGCCGGGTTGTCTGCGTCGTGCCCTGCGGTTCGTCCACGGCCGTCAGGTTACCGCACGGTGTGACCGGCGACCTACGACCAGCTGGACCGCACGGTCCGCATGGAGGCAGTAACCGGCCCCGTCGAGAGCAGGCTGGGTGCGCTCGGCCGAGGCCTCGTCGCGCGTCGTGTGCGGGACGTAGCCGGCGATCGACTCCACGATGGAAGGCGGCGTACCCGCGCGAGCAACGGTATCCTCCCTGGTAGCCGCATTGGCGCCGTGCGTTCGGTCGACGGGAAGGCGCGGCGAACCCGGGGCGGATCGTTCGTGGCGGCGGGGCCGGCACGCTGTCCCGTCCGGCGTTCGTCGAGGCCGAGCCCCGAGATCTGCCGCAGCCGCTGAGCCGAGCTTACCGATTCCTTTCGGGTTTCAGTCCGCCGCGAATCGCGCCACGGGATGGCGATCGCGCCACGGCGGTCGAGGCGAGGCAGCGGGTCGGGAACGCGGCTCTCACGGGAGCGTGAGGTCGCGCTGTGACGCGCCACGCGGTGGTGGTACATGCTTTGCTTGGACCTCAGGGTCCAGTATACGGTGGCATCATGCTGGACCTTGAGGTGGCGCCGATTCGACGCCGTGCCCGAATGTCTGCGAATAATGATGCTTTTCACTGGGAAACTTCAGCAAATGAGGTCGCTGCGACTGGGGGCAATGGCCGGACGTCGAACGTTGTCGAAGAGCGAGATAAGGGACCTATCAGTCCAGTTTATGAGGTCCGGGCAAGTGTGATCGTTCTGTTGCGCCGGGGGGTCGGGTCATGACCGGTGATTCCGCCGGAGAGGGGGCGAGCTTCGAGTCCGTGGCCGATGGCGCTGCAAGGCAACGGGTATTGGCCGCGGTGGTGGACCTGTTGTGCCGGCGCGGGCTGCGAGCCGCGGAACTCACCGTGGTGGCCGACATGGCGGGCGTGAGCGCATCGTGGCTGCGTGGGTACTTCGCGGACGTCGAGGCGCTCGTCGCGGAGGTGGTGCGGATCCAGGTTCGCGACGTCTTCGAGGGTCCCGGCCGCCGGCTGATGGCGGCGGTCAGCCCCGACGACCTCTACCGGTGGCGTGACGATGTCGTGGCCCGTTATCGCGCCACGTGGATCTCGGCCGGATACCCGCTGGGCATCGTCGTCCACGAGTTGACTGGGCGCGACGGCCGGGCCGGCCAGGCCCTGGCGACGAGCCTCGGGCCGTGGCAGTCCGCGCTAGAAGGCGCCTTCCTGCGGCTGCGCGATCGCGGCGAGCTCGCGATCGGGTCGAGGCCGGCCGAATTGGCGACCGCGGTCATGGGTGCGCTCGTCGGTGCGATGGGCCGGTACCGGAAGGCGGGCACATCGGGCGACGTGCTGGAGCCATTCGACATCATGCTCCGCCACGTCCTCGCCGCGCGAGGCCGATGATCGGCCCGGAGTGCGTTTGTGCCCGTCCTGAGGGTGTTCCTTCGTGGCGAACGGCCGGGCCGGCGTTCTGGCCCAGTTGGTCCTCGCTGACCTCGGCGGATGACCGACCCCCGATGGCTGTCGCGTCCGTCGTCGCAGGTGCGCGTGCGGTAACCTGTCACCGTGGCAGAACCGGAGCGCACGGTGAGGGCTACCCGGCTGACGGCGCGGGGTGAGGCGACGCGCGCCCGAATCCTGCAAGCGGCGGTCGATTTGATGTCTGTGAAGGGCGTGGCCGCGACGACGCTGGACGATGTGCGCGCGGCCAGCGGCACGAGCAAGTCGCAACTTTATCACCACTTCGATGACAAGGACGCCTTGGTCCAGGAAGTCATCGGCCGCCGGGCGCAGGTCCTGCTCGGTTGGCACGAGGAGCAGCTGAGGCGGCTGAACTCCATGCGGGGTCTCGAGCGGTGGCGAGACGCGGTCGTCCAGCACAACGCCCTGCGCAACGGTGCGTACGGTTGCCCCCTCGGCTCGATGGCGAGTGAGCTGTCCGACCGGAACGAACG
Organism: Amycolatopsis sp. NPDC051372; assembly: GCF_040682095.1. NCBI lineage: Bacteria > Bacillati > Actinomycetota > Actinomycetes > Pseudonocardiales > Pseudonocardiaceae > Amycolatopsis > Amycolatopsis sp. NPDC051372. Next base: position 162,988 of record NZ_JBFBAF010000014.1, on the reverse strand, counting down.
AGCACGTTCAGAGCTCGCCGCGCACTTCGAGCGGTGGGAAGGCCTGATCGCGGAGGGTTTGGAGCGGATGCGAGTCGCCGGCAAGCTGCGGCCCGACGCCGACGCTCAGCGGCTCGCGATCGGGCTGATCGGGGCCCTTCAAGGCGGGTACCTGCTCGCGCAGACCAAACAGGACGTCGCGCCCATGAAGGTCGCGCTGGACATGGCGATCGACTGCATCAGGGCGTTCGAGGCCTGACTTCGGCTCCGATCGTCCGGGCCCACGGACGGGACTCGGTGGACCAGTTCTCATCCGGCGAAGCGGTCTGGTCGGCGTGCTTCCTCAGCAGACTGCTCCGCGATGTCCCCTGATGGTGGTGGCGAGCAGGGCCATGGCCTCGTCGATGGCGTGTGATGCGATGTTGCCGTAGCCGATCACCACACCGTCAGGGTTCGGGTCAGGGTTGAGCTGGTAGCGGGTGATGGAGTCGAAAACGATCCCGTGGGCTCGTGCGCGCGCGGTCAAGTGATCGGGGTGGGTGTCGTCGAGTCGCGTGGCGAGGGTCTGGACCCCGGCGGCCGTCCCGACGAGCCGCAGGGGCACGCGATGGCGGGTGATGGCCAGTTCGAGTGCTCGCCGGGCTGTTCGGTAGCGGGTCCGGGCGGCGCGGATGTGCCGGTCGTAATCGCCGGCTTCGACGAGATGGGCCAGAGCGAGCTGATCGAGAGTCGGGCTGCCGTGATCGGCGAGGAACTTGTTCGGCAGTAGCTCGGCGTGCAGCTCGGCCGGGCTGACCAGCCAGCCCAACCGGACCGCCGGGGCGAGTGTCTTGCTGGTGGATCCAACGTAGACGACACGGTCGGGCGCACGGCCTTGCAGACAGCCGACGGCACGTCGATCGAAACGGAACTCGCCGTCGTAGTCGTCCTCGACGACGATGGCGCCGCATCTCCCGGCCCAGGCCAGCACCGCCTCCCGGCGGGTGGGCGCCATGATCGCACCGGTGGGGAACTGATGGGCCGGCGTGGTCAGCACCGCGTCGACGCCCCGCTCGGGTAGTTGATCCACGAGGATGCCGTCGGCATCGACCGGGACGGGCAGGACGGTCAGGCCGGCCTGGCGCAGGATGGGCGCCCGGTGTGGCAAGCCGGGGTCCTCGAGCGCGACGGTCATGGCACCTCGGGTACGCAGCGTTTGTGCGAGCAAGTGGAGACCTTGAGTAAAGCCCGCGCAGATCAACAGCCGCTGGGGGTCGGCGTCCACGCCGCGGACCCGGCCGAGGTAAGCGGCCAGCACTCGGCGCAGCCGGGGATGTCCCGCGGGGTCGGGGTAGCCCAGATCGGAATCCGCCGCGGCGGCCAGCGCGGCCGTCCACGCACGCCGCCAGAGGCGGCGAGGGAACGCCGACAGCGTCGGAATGCCAGGACGCATGTCCCATCGAGGTACGCCCTCTCCCGACCGGAGAGCGTCCGGCACCTCGGTCGCCGGCGGGAGGGACAGCTCGGAGACGCAGGTACCGGAGCCCGGCCGACTGACCAGATAGCCCTCGGCGGTGAGCTGCGTGTAGACCTCGACCACAAGGCGCCGGGAGATTCCCAGGTCTTCGGCCAATACGCGGCTGGCGGGCAACCGCTCGCCGGCCGCTAGCCGGCCACTCCGCACCGCCTCGCGCAGGGCGCTTTCGAGCTGAACCCGGCGTGGTTGTCCGGGCGTCGGCGGTTCGATCGGCAGTAAGAGTTCCATCCCGGAATTGGTACCCATTTCTTTCGAGGATTTGGACTCTATCACGGGTCCAAAGGGTGACTAGTGTGGTTGTGTGGGAGGAATTACGGCGCGCGGATACCCCGGCGCTGGAGATCCGTGAGCCCGAACACCCGGATGCCGATCAGGTTGCAGCTCTGTTGGCGCGTATGTGATCCGACACTGCCGACCTGGCTGGAGCCGCCGCGACTCGGTGGCGAAAAGCACCCGATATCGGGGCACGTTCGTTGCCGGTTCATCCCGTACCTGAGGCTGTCTTGATGCAGGTCGATCGCGGCCAACCGATTGCGCCGCCCGCGTGCACCTTTGCCGGCGCGGATGAAGTCGGCCCCATCGCCGAGCGGTCAAAAAATACCAAATCGATCAAAGTGAAAGGGAGAATTGATGCGTGCCGCTGGAGTGCGTGAGATCGGTGGCCGAGTCGAGGTGCTCGACCTCCCCGAGCCTGCTGGTCCCGGTCCCGGGGAAGTGTTGGTCGAGGTTGCGGCGGCCGGCGTCGGCAACTGGGACGGCATTGTCCGAGACGGGGCCTGGAACGTCGGGTTGACACCGCCGATGGCCCTCGGCGTGGAAGTCGCCGGCACGGTGGTCGCGGTCGGTTCGAAGGTCGCGAACCTTCGGCCGGGCGACGAAGTTCTCGGCCATCCGGTTCCGCTGCGTCACCAGGGTTGCTGGGCCGAGCGCTTGGTCGTGGACGCCGATCTGCTCGTGCCGAAGCCTCTCGGCGTGCCGTGGGACACGGCGGCGGCGTTCCCGGTGCCTGCGCTCACTGCGGAGCAGGTGCTCTCCGAAGCGCTCAAAGTCGCCGAGAACGAGACGCTGCTCGTCCACGGTGCCGGTACGACAACCGGCGGGTTGGCTGTGCAGCTCGCCGCACTGCGTGGGGTCCGGGTGATCGCCACTTCCGGACCGTCGAGCACCGCTCGAGTGGTCCGGGCCGGGGCGACCGAGGTCGTCGACTACCACGACAGCAGCTGGCCGGATCGCGTCTGTGAACTGACCGGCGGCGTCGGCGTCGACGCCGCCGTCAACGCTGTTTCCGGAGGCAGCGCCGACGCCGTCCTGGCTTTGCGAGCGGGCGGTCGGATGGCGACGATCACCGGCGACCCGCCGGCGGCCGAGCGTGGCATCAGCGTTGCTGACGTCTACGTGCGCCCGGATTCGGCCCAGCTCGAGGAGCTTTGTCTGCTCCTGGGTGATGGCAGGCTGACCTTGTCGGTGGGTGCCACACTGCCACTGGCCGAGGCGGCGACGGCCCTCCAGCGCGCTGTTTCCGGCGCCAACGGTGGTCCGGTCGTCCTTCGAGTCGCACCGGAGCCTGCCGGAAACTGAGCCCGTTCTCTCCCGTTGCCTCGCTACCGGCGCCGGCGCGCACCACAGCGCGCCGGCGCCGGCCCGTTTGTCGAGCGAGATCGCACGTATTTGCCCGTTCGTACCCCGGGAAAGTCCGTCGAGGGATGATCGCGGCGCTGTCGGTAAGACGGCGCGGTCGAGCGACACCTAGTCACCCGTACGAGGAACCGATGGTCGCGTCCTGTCGCTCGACGGGTCGCGTGGCGCGCCGTTCGGTCCAGGTGTGCCGGCCTGCTTCGGTGCTCGTTACTCGCGCACTTTCGCGGTGCCCGGCCGCGACTGAACTGCGCCGCTGACTCGCCGTCTCACAACGAACGGCGAGACCACAGAAAAGGAACCGACAAAAGAATGGCAAGACACATCATCACCCGCGCCGCGCTCGGGGCTGCCGCTGTTCTGGCGACCATCACGATCGCGGCTCCGGAGGCCTCGGCGTCCGGGGTACAGGACCACAGTGGTGCGGTGTTCGTGCAGACCGACAGCCCGAAGGGCAACGCTGTCGTCGCCTACCGCCGGTCCACCGACGGGACGCTGACGCAAACGGCTGTGTACCAGACCGGTGGCCTCGGCGGTGTGCTGGACGGGTCGGTCGTCGACCACCAGGCTTCACAGGGCTCGCTCGCCTACGACGTACGCCATCAAGTGCTGATCGCGACGAACGCCGGCAGCAACACCGTGACCGTGTTCGCCGTCCGTGGCAGCCGGCTGGTCCGCATCCAGACTCTCGCCTCCGGCGGCCGATTCCCCGTGAGTGTCGCCGTCCACGGTGACCGGGTCTACGTCCTCAACGCTCTGGACGGCGGGTCGCTCCAGGGCTACTGGAACCTCGGCGGTCACCTGATCCCGCTGCCGGGCCAGCACCGGGCGCTGGGGCTCGACCCCAACGCCGAACCTCAGTTCACGCACACCCCCGCCCAGGTCGAGTTCACGCCCGACGGATCGCACCTCGTCGTGGCGACCAAGGCCGTCGGCGACAGCCTGATGGTCTACTCGGTCAACACTCTGCTCGGACTGTCCGCCCAGCCGACGGTCACGTCGACCGGCGCCGGCTCGGTTCCCTTCGGCTTCGCCTTCGACCGCGGCGGCCGGGTCCTGCTCACGGAAGCGGGCCCGAACGCGGTCGCCTCGGTCCACCTCGACAAGGCCGGACGCGCGACCGTCGCCCAGACCGTGGCCACCGGCCAGGCGGCGACCTGCTGGATCACGGTCGCGGGCGACTACGCCTACGCCGCCAACGCCGGCAGCGGGACCATCACGACCTACTCCGTGGGCCACGGCCGGCTCGAGCTGATCGGCCACACGCCTGCTTCGGCCGGCACGATCGACCTCACCGCGTCCGGTGACGGCAAGTTCCTCTACGCCCAGGCCGGAAAGGACGGCGAAGTCGACGCCTTCCGCATCGGGCGCGACGGCAGCCTCACGGCAGTCGGCACGATCGCGGTGCCGGACGCCGTCGGCGGTGAGGGGATCGTCGCCTCCTGACGGACCGGCGGGCGGGTGCCGGCACCGGCGCCCACCCGCCGTGGTCGCCGAGGCGCAACGAATTCGGGAACCGTGGGTCCGTGACCGGTTCCGGACGCCCGGCGGGGCTGGCTCGCGCTCAGCGCCGACGGGCTTCGGTTGTCCAGGCTTTGCCGATCCCGGGTCAGTTGCGGCCGGCCATCACGCCGCCGTCGACGTCGACGATGGCGCCGGTCATCCAGCTCGACTTGTCCGACAGCAGGAACGACACGGCGTTCGCGATGTCCTCCGGTGTGCCCACCCGCCCCAGCGGGTGAACGCCGGCGAAGCTGTCGACTGTTTCGTCGAGCTTGTCCTCGGGCACGAAGCCCAAGTACAGGGGCGTTTTGACGACCGCGGGAGCGACCGCGTTGACCCGGATCCCGTGCGGGGCGAGCTCGATCGCGAGTGCCTTGGTGAACGAGTGGATACCGCCCTTCTGCACGGAGTAACCGGTGTGCGGGGTCGCCGCGATGCCCTGGTGCGCCCACATCGAGCCGACGTTCACGATGGCGCCGCCCTTGCCACCCGCGACCATGCCCGCGACGACCGTCTGCGTGATGAAGAACAGCGCTCGGTTCAGTTCGTTGTACGAGTCGTAGAAGGCTTCGTCGTATTCGCTGAACGGCCTCGGGATGAAGAATCCCGCCGCGTTGACGAGCAGGTTGGCATCGGCGTGTTCGGCAGCGAGCTGCTTGCGGACCTCGGGTACCTGGTCACGGTCGGTCAGCTCCGTCGTGATGCCCCAGGCCTTTCCCTTCTGCGACAAAGCTTCGACTGCCGCCTGGACTCGCTCGGGATTCCGGCCCGTGATCACGGCGGTGCCACCCGCGGCGACCACCTGGTGGGCCGTGGCCAGCCCCATACCGCTGCTGCCGCCGACCACGACGACCTTCTGGCCCTCGAAACTCTCGTTCATGACCGTTTGCTCCTTCACGCGAAATCCGGACTCCGGGTGATTCCCGGATCGGGCTACAGGACGTTCGTGGCGCGCGGCCGGCGGTTCTTACCGACGGTCGTGGCGACCGCCGGGGAAGGCTCGCGCGCAACGTGCGCTCCTGCCTCGTACGCGCTCCGTCGGAGCCGGATTGCGGTATGTTGCCACGATGCCAATGTGGGCTGGAGTTCTGTGTGTATCGGTATGTCGAGCACCGTGATGACGCCCAATCTTCTCGACGGGCGGTTGAAGATCCGGCATCTGCTGCTGGTCGACGCGATCGCGCGCCGCGGCACCTTGGTGGCGGCCGCCGATGATTTGAACATCACCCAGCCCGCCGCGACCCGCACGCTGCGCGAACTCGAGGAAATCCTCGGGGTGGCGTTGTACGACCGGAACCCGAGGGGGTTGTTGCCGACGCCGTTCAGTGAGGCGTTCGCGGCGCATGCTCGGGCTGTCGTGTCCCAGATTCGCCAGGCTGGGAAGCACATGGCGCAGCTACGGGACGCCGACCGCGGGACGGTCGCGATCGGTATCCACCTCACGGGGTCGAATGCTCTGGTCCCGCGGGCGGTGGAGGTCTTGAAGGCCCGGCACCCGCTCTTGACCGTCGAGCTGACCGAGGCCTTGCCCCGCAGGCTGCTGTCGGAACTGGGGTCGGGACGCCTCGACCTCGTGGTGGGCCGGCTGACGCAGCCGACGGACGAACACTTCATCCGGCTCCCACTGCACGAGGAGGCCGTGTCGCTCGTGGTCCGCGCGGAGCATCCGCTGGCCGGCCGCGAAGGGATCGATGCGTCGGAGCTTTCCGGTTATCCGTGGATCTTTCCCGACGCGGAGGCTCGTTTGCGCGGCGAGCTGGACCAGTTTTTCAGCGCTCGTGGTATTCCGCTGCCGGTCAACCGGGTCGAGACCACGGCGTACCTCGCGGTGAGGCATCTGCTCCTCGCCACGGACTCGATCGCCGCGCTGTCCGTCTCCATCCACGAAGGACTGGCGGGTGTGGTGAGTTTGGGGCCGGAGTTCGAGCTGGCCAGTCACAGCGTCGGGATCACGTTGGCCGCCGGCCGGGAAGTCACGCCCGCGGCCAGCGCGATGATCGGCATTCTCCGGGAGCTTGTCGCGTCGTAGCGGTATGCCACTCCTGGTATGTCGGGCGGCAGAACGCGCATTGGCGCGGTCCGCGATCGCTGATGGATGCTGCTCGCCAGACCTACCGGCGGCCGGACAGACGGCCTCACGAGGAGGAGTGATCGGCAGTGACCGTCCCCACCAGCACGTTCGTTCCCGACGGACGTGATGCCTTGGCTTTCCGGCACGCGTTGCGGCATTTCCCGACGGGTGTCAGCGTGGTCACGATCCCTGACGGCGACGGCGTGCACGGGATGACGGCCAGCTCGTTCTCACCGGTTTCGCTGAAGCCCCGGCTCTGCGCGGTCAGCGTCAACAAGCCCGGCCGCATGCACGAGCTGCTGCAGGCGACCGACGGCTACTACGGGCTCAGCGTGCTCGGGAATCGACAAGGCGCGATCGCCGACTTCTACGCTCGCAGCCCGTGGGCCGTCTCGGCCGAGGTAAAGATGGACGTGCGTGACGGCTGCCCGGTGGTCGGCGACTCGTTGGCCTGGTTCCTGTGCCGTAAATGGGGTGTCTACAACGGAGGAGACCACTCGATCTTCGTGGGCGAGGTTGTCGACCTGGGGGCGAAGGAGGTGGGCGATGTTTCTCCGTTGATCTTTCACCATTCGAAGTATTTCGAGCTGGGTGAAAACATCCCGCGGGGGAGTGAAGGCGGGTTCTGAAGTGGTCCGCGCGTTGACCACGGTCGAACACCGCCGCGCGGCCGTCTCGGTCGCCCGCTGATCGCGAAGGTCCGCAAGTCCCCACCGAACAACGGAGTTCACCCCATGAGCCAGCTGTCCCCACCGGCCCGCACGGCGCGGCAGATGAGAAAGAACATCCTCGTCAGCGTCGCCGGTTCGGCCATCGAGTGGTACGACTTCTTCATCTACGCGTCGGCTTCGGCGCTGGTGCTGAACAAGCTTTTCTTCCCCTCGGTCGATTCGGTCGCGGGCACGCTGCTCGCGTTCAGCACGTTCGCCGTCGGTTTCCTGATCCGGCCCGTGGGGGCCGCCGTGTTCGGGCACTTCGGTGACCAGTTCGGCCGCAAGCCGGCGCTGGTGACCGCCATGATGATCATGGGCGCGGCGACCACCGCGATCGGTTTGCTGCCGTCGTATGCCACGCTCGGCGTGGCCGCGCCGATCCTGCTCGTGGTGCTGCGGTTGATCCAAGGCCTCGCACTGGGCGGTCAATGGGGCGGTGCGGTATTGCTCGTCACGGAGTGCGCGCCGGAGGGCAAACGCGGCTTCTACGGCAGCTTCGCGCAGCTCGGGGTGCCGATCGCGCTGATCTTCTCCAACGTGATGTTCCTCGTGCTCTCGGCCACCGTGTCACCGGCCGCCTTCCTCACCTGGGGCTGGCGGATCCCATTCCTGCTGAGCATCGTGCTGATCGGCGTGGGGCTCTACGCGCAGTCGCGGGCCGAAGAAACCCACCCCGCACCGGAAGAGCCGGCCCGGCGCCGCGCGCCGCTGCTGGAACTCCTGCGCTCGCACCCGAAGCAGATCCTGCTGGCCGCGGGCGCGACCGTGATCAACGGCGGCGCCTACTACCTGCTGACCGTGTACATCCTCTCCTATGCCACGCAAGCGCTTTCACTACCGCGCGGCACGATCCTCGTGGCGGTGCTCGTGTCGGCTGTCGCGTCGGGACTCACGATCCCCGCGGCCGCCGCGCTGTCCGATCGCATCGGCCGGCGGCGCGTGTTCCTCACCGGCGCGGTGCTGCTCGCAGTGTGGGGCTTTCCGATGTTCTGGCTCGTGAACACGGGTTCGCCCGTGCTGATCACGCTGGCACTCGTGGTGGCGCAGGTCGTCTTCAGCCTCACCTACGGCCCGTGCCCGGCGTTGTTCTCCGAGATGTTCGGCGCCGGCGTGCGGTATTCGGGCGTTTCCGTGGGCTACCAGATCGGCGCCGTCGCCGGCGGTGCGCTCGCGCCGATCATCGCCACCTCGCTGTTCGCCGAGTTCCACACGGCCAACGCGATCGCTCTGTACCTGGCCCTGATGGCTGCCGTGTCGTTCGGCTCGGTGTTGCTGGTGACTGAATCCGTCCGGCGCAAGAGGACGGCCGCACATCCTGAGGTCACCGTGGCCGGAGTGGACTGAAGTCGGTCTCGTCGGCCATCCGGAGTCGTTTCAGAGTTCCGCCACCGCTTCCCGCAGGGACATTTCCAGCCGCCTGATCGACGCGGCCACGCCTCTCGTGTCGAGCCGGCAGGTGTGGAGACGACGGACGATCGTGGGCTGCCGCATGGGCAGAACCACGACGCTCGGGGGAGCGTCCAGCAGCAACAGCCGCGGCAGCAGTGCGACGCCGAGTCCTGCCGCGACGAGGTTGAGCGCGGTGCGGAAGTCCATGCCGTCGAAGTCCAGCCGATGTCCGCTTCCCCGGTCGCCGCCGACGGGTGACGCGGCCAAGTCGCGGACGTCGACCGCGGTGTTGATCCACGCGTCCGACGGCAGGTCGGCCGGGGTGACACTGTCGGCTCCCGCCAGGGGATGGCCGGCGGGAAGGACGACCATGATCGGATCGTCCATGAGGTGCTGTTGCCTGAGCCCGGCCGGCGCCGGCTCGGGAGCGTGTTCGTAGTCGAACGTGATGGCCAGGTCGACCTCGCCCCGGACCAGCAGCGCGTGCGTTTCGCGCTGCTCGAGTTCGCGCAGCGTGATGTGGACTCCCGGATGGGTCGCCCGCAGGCGTGCGAGCGCGGGAGGGACGATGGAGGCTGCCGCCGAGATGAACGCGCCGAGCCGCACCTCGCCGCCGGTTCCGTCCGCGAGCGCCGCGAGCTCGGTGGCAGCGCGACTCATCGATGTGCTGATCGCGGCCTCGGTGTCGAGCAGTACCTGCCCGGCTTCGGTCGCACGGACGGGCCGCCGGACCACCACCCGCGCGCCGACCCGTCGTTCCAGTTCCGCGACCTGCTGCGAGACCGCGGACTGGGTGTAGCCCAGTTCGTCGGCGGCAGCGGCGAACGAACCGAGCCGCACGACCGCCTCGAGGGTAACCAGATGCCGCGGATCGAACAGCCAGGACATGAAGTCAAGGATAGCTTATCGATCGAGAAGGGGATCATCGCTCGTGCTGATCCGGAGTCCTGGTCGACGCTGGACGCAGGGGGACTTCAGGCACTACGACACCGCCATCGACGAACTCTCCGCCGTCGGGCCGGGTTCTCTCTTCGCCGGCATGTCGAAGTCCGAAACGGGAGCACATTCGCCGAAGTCGCTGAACACCACTGCGAAGACGAATCTGATGAATTAATGGCAATTCTGCCCGTCATCGTTAATCCCGGAATCAACGGCCGAAGTGGCCGCCCACGATCCACTGTGGAATTGTGCGAAGCAGCCGGTTCCGTCTGATGTCGACAGACGCACCACGCACCGAGTTGCCGACCACCTGCCCCGGACGCTCCCCCAGGCGTCCGGGGCGCTCGCACGCGGAGAGACCCACGTCATGACACTCGATTCCCGATTCCGGCTCGTCCCGATGAGGCCGCGCGACCCGAACGAGGCCGGACGGGCCGCGTCCACGCTGGAGCTGTTCTTCGACCTCGTCTTCGTCGTCGCCGTGAGCATCGCCGCCGCGCAACTGCACCACGGGCTCACCGAGGGGCACGTACTCGACGGGATCTTCAACTACTGCTTCGTGTTCTTCGGGATCTGGTGGGCCTGGATGAACTTCACCTGGTTCGCCACGTCCTTCGACACCGACGACTGGCTGTACCGGGTGACCACCATCGTGCAGATGGGTGGCGTGCTCGTCTTCGCCTCCGGCATCGGGCCCGCCTTCGAGGAACACGACTACTCGGTGCTCATCATCGCCTACGTCGTCATGCGCGCGGCACTCGTCGCCCAGTGGCTCCGCGCGTCCCGGTCGTCGGGCCCCACCCGCCGGGCCACGCTCAGGTACGCGGCCGGCATCTCACTGGTCCAAGCCCTGTGGCTCGCCTCCCTGCTCCTTCCCACCGGGATGTTCACCGTCGCGCTGATCGTGCTCGTCACCGCGGAAATCGTCGTGCCGATCCTCGCCGAGCGCACCGGGACCACGCCCTGGCACCCGCACCACATCACCGAGCGCTACGGCCTGTTCACCCTCATCCTCCTCGGCGAGAGCCTGCTCGCCTCCGCCAACGCGATCATCGAGGCACTGCGGGACGCCGAGTCGCCCGGCCGGCTCATCGGTATCGCCGCGCTCACGCTCATCGCCACGGCGGCCTTGTGGTGGATCTACTTCTGGCCCCCGCACCACCACGCCATCAAAGACGTCGTGAGCTCCCTGGCCTACGTCTACGGGCACTTCTTCATCTTCGCCGCCGCAGGCGCGTTCTCCGCCGGCATCGAGGTCGAGATCGACGTCCTCACCGGGCACACCACGCTGCACCAGCCCTACGCGTCCTTCGCCTACACAATCCCGCTCGCCGTCTTCGTCCTCGGCATCTGGGCCCTCGCGATCAGGCCCCACGCCGACCGCGTCGTCAACACCGCCCTGCCTCTGGCCGGGCTCCTCGTCCTCGTCGACCCCCTCATCCCGATCCCTTTCGCCCTCACCGCGGCGATCCTCGCCGGCACCGTCACCGTGCTGGTCTGGCGACGGCAGACCGATGGCCACGACGCCTGAGCCCGCACGCGTGTCCGACAGGCTGCCGCACCACACCCCGGACAGGCGTCCTGGTCGCCAACCACCTCACTGTTCACCACGGGCAATCCGATGGGCGACGAGGCGGACGCAACTGACCACAGAACCGACCGGACGTGCCCACCGCGCTGACTCCACGATCGAGATGTCACCGGTGCAAAGATGGTCCCGCCGTTCATGAGCGGCGGGACCATCTTCGTGGTTGCGGCGATCAGCGCGGTGGGAAGATCACTTCCCGGGCTGGTTGGAGTGGCCCGGGCGTTCGACCACTGCGACGGTGAAGGTGTCCAGTGAGATGTTGCCTTGGAGGCCGTAGGATGCGACGGCGCCGGCGACGGTGTCGGCGGCGGGCAGGTTGGGGTAGCCCAGCGCCCTCATTTGGTTGCGCAGCGAGCTCGATACTTCGACCTTGATCGTGTTGCTGCCGGCTTTCAGCGCGGAGCTGACGTCGATGCGTCCGGCGATGAAGTCGTAGCCGGTGATCTTCTTGCCGTTGACCCAGACTTGGGCCAGGGCGCCGCCGGTGGAGGAGATGTCGAGGTAGGCACCGTTTGAGTCATTCCACGTGTCGGGCAGGCGGAATGTGGTGCTGTATGTGCCGACACCTGATACCGACGCCGGATTCTGCGCCGTGAAGGTCATGTCCTTCCAGGGGATGAGCTTGGTCGTGCCCACGTTGATGTCGGACTTCTTCGTGGTGAAGTACACCTCTTTGGTGGTGTAGCCCTGGCGTGCCTCGGTCAAGATCTTCTTCTCGCCGGGTGTCCAGCTGGTGAGGACCAGGTTCCACGGCGCGTTCGTCAGGTTGACGTTGTCCGGTACGGAGATCTTCTTGGTCACAGTGGAGCCATCGGCCAGCCTGGCGGTATAGGTGCCCGACTCGGTGGCGAGGATGGCCGCGCCGTCGGCGGTCACTCTGCCCTGGGGCGCGTTGGTGCTTCGCAGGGGCGCGGCGGTCTTGGTTTTCAGGTCGATGGCGATCACCGTGGTCTGTCCAGGCGCCAGAGTCACCTCGAACGAGGTGCGGCCACCGGAAGAGTTGTACAGGGCAAGCGCCTCGATGCCGCTTGACCAGGTGTCGATGCGGTACGGCTTGCCGATCGCGTCGACGCTGATGGTCGTCGTGACGGTTTCGGCGTCGATCGGGTTGTTGAAGTAGTCGCCGCGCTTTTCCATGTAGTTGTAGGCCCACAGGTACACGGTCTCTTTGGTCCTGCGCATGGCGGTGAGGACGGTCTGATTCGGTTCGGCGTATTCGGCGCGGGGCCGCACTCCGAGCCGCTTCAGCGCGCTGTACACGCCGGTCTTGCCGTAGTAGTACTTCTCTTCGTAGTCCTCGGCTGCGGGGTCGGGGGTGGTCGCGCTCTGGGGGACGTTCGCGTTGACCTCGTTGACGTTCGGGAGCTTCTTCAGCCGTGCCATCACCTTCGCCAAGTCGGAGTCGGTGCCCTCGTTGCCGAGGGTGCGGATTGCCGCCTTGGTGTTCAGGTAGTTCCTGGTCGCACTCAACGTCTCGGTCAGGCCGTTGACGACGACAACGGGCAGGCCCTGCCGGGCAAGAGCGTAGATTGCCTGGGCGCTTTTCAGCCGGATGGAGTCCTGGTAGATGACGATCGCCTGGTATCCCACGTTTTCGGGCATCAGACCGTCGGTCTTGCTGTATTTGACGCGCTTGTTCTCCAGGATCTCGGGTGCGAAGTATTCGTAGGTGTACCCGTTGTCCTGCAGTTCGAGATCCTTGAAGTAGTTGGCCCTCCGGTGCCGCATGAAGTCGGGGTGGGGGTGGTCGCTGTTGAAGGCGTAGTCGGTGCGCAGCACCGCCAGGTCCATTTGCGGCTTGCCCTGCTGCAGCACGGCTTGGGTGCGGGCGATCATCGGCAGGTAGTCGCCGTACTGCGTGGACTCCGGCTGGCGCGGACCCCACCGCTCCGAGTATCGCGCGTACATGCCTTCGTGGCCCGGCCAGTACGTACCGTCCCAGGGGTTCGACGGGTCGCTGGAGTCAGCGCCGGAAATGCTCGAGTAGCCGTGGAATACGGTGTGGCTGACGCCGGAGGCGAACTGGGTGTTGATGATCTGCATGAACCGGTCCTGCGGCCAGGTGTAGTTCTCGCCACTGATCGCGCCGGTCTCACTGGAGTACCGCAGCCCGTGAGTGTGGGCCGCACCCGACAACGTCCGCTGCGAATCCAACTGGTTCCCGAAATCAAGCGATTCGGTTTCCACGTAGTCCACACCTTGGGCCGGCGTGGTGATCTCATAACCCACGTTGTACGAAATCTCGGCCCGCAGCTTCATGTTCATCTCATCGTTCAGGTAGGCCCGAAGCGGCTTGAGAACATTGTCGGTGTACATGTCGGTGATCGTCTCGAAGAAGTCGTTGCGAATCTTGTTCACCGCGACCTGGTCGGCTCCGGCGACCAGGAATGAGGTGAGGCCCGCCCGGCCGTCCTTCCTGATGACGTAGGGCAGGTATGGCTCGAGGCTGTACCCGCGGCGCTTCTGGAACTCGCTCATGAGCGTGGAGCCCCAGAATTCGCCGCCGTTGGAGTTGCTGGTCGAGATCTCCAGCGAGTCCATGTACATCTCGCCGCGGCCGTTGTCGATGATGGCCGATTTCAGCTCACGGTCGTTGAACACGTGATTCTTGTAGTAGTCGATGAAGTCCTGCATGCCGGCTGGGTCGATGTAGTTGATGGTCACGTTCTGTGTGGCCGAGGGTGTCGGTGACTGGCCGGTCGCCTGCATCCAGAACGCGTAGATGTCCCAGGTTCCGGTCCCCGCCGGCGGCGTCCAGGTCAGGGAATAACCCGCCTTGCCCGTGGGGTCCTTCATCGTGCTCGGAGTCACCGGGGTGCCGTTGAGGGTGACCTTGCCGGTCAACACGACCGACGTGTCGGTGTAGCTCATGGTGCCGGAGATGCTGCCGTCGGCGGTGACCGAGCCGGTGTTGCCGGCTGCTCGTCGGACCGCGACCACGGCGATCAGGTCCTGCCGCACGGTTCCGGCCACGGTCATCACCGAGCGCTTCAGGGCGCCGGTGAACGCGGTGCCGCCGGTCGTGGTCTGGATGGCGTAGCCCAGCGCCTTGCCGGCTCCGTCGTCATCGAACTTCAGGTTCGCGATCGGCAGGTTCGCGTTCGCCCAGTGGGTGCCGCTGGTCATGGAGAAGCCCATGCCGTACTTGTTGGCCTCTTGGATGATGAGCTTCGTGTCGTTCTTCCACTCATCCGATCCCCAGCTGTAGATCTGCTGGGGGGTCTTTCCCGTGGTGTTGCTGACGAAGACCGTGCCGCTCAGGTCGCTGTCCACATTGGGCTCGGGCATGCAGACGATCTCGACCGAGCCGATGCCCATGTCGTGGAGGGTTTTCATGTCGGCCTTGATGGTCGCGTCGGTGTGCAGCCCTTCGGCCAGCCACCACCTTGTGCCCGGCCGGTACTTGCCTTCCGGGTTGTCCAGGAGCGCGTGCTGGGCCTTGATGAACTTGTCGGCGATACTCGTCGACGAAGCCTCGGCGGAGCCGGCGCCGACCAAGCCTGAGAGCGCCACTGCCATGCCGACACCGCCGCTGATCTTGAGAAAATCTCTACGGTCGAAGCCGGGCTTGCTGTCTTCCATCGGTCCTCCTGGGGCAGGCAGGGAACGGTTCTTGCTGTGATGAATGGATCTTGAAGCGTTGCGATGCCGTGCGGCCGGAAGCAGTCGCAGGCGAGGGCGGCGAACCCTCAAGCGCCGGCGTGCGCGGATCCGGCGCCGGCAGTGCGTCGCCGGCCCTGCCGCGCAATACGCCCGCACCGTTGTTCGGACATTGATCGTCCATCGACGACACAGGGGTGGGGAGGGAAGGCGTCGTCCAGCGGACCTGATGCCGTTACCCGGCGGCGTTTGCGACCAGGCGTCCGCGACAGCGGGCCGGCGCGCCTTCGGCCGGTGCGGTACACCCGCGATGGTGCCGTACGCACTCAGTGGCCTCTCCGTTGAGGATCGAACTTATTAAAACGTTTCAAGTCGAGTCACTCTAGTTTCCAGCTCCTGCGCGGCCGTTGTCAAGCGTCAAACATCGCCTTCGTACGGCGGAATCGGTTCAGGATGCCGAGGGGAAACGCGGAATTCTTGGCTGCGAGAGCCGCGACACCAGACGAATCCGGGAATTGGCGTTCCCGCCACGGACAACGGAATCGCTGGCCACCGCGAGTCTCCCGGCAACCTCGGAATTGCCCGGCGTTGACATTCCCCGGGAACCCTGGTTAGGGTGCCGCTTGAAAGGTTTCACGCGAGTAGCTCAGCTCGGCAGCCCAGTCGGCGTGCTCGACTGCCACCCTGCTCGCGACCACCGCGACCACCGCGTCCTTCGGCGACGGGGACGACCTCATTGTCGTCTGCCCCGTCGCGGATCGGGACCGCGTGATCGGCGGGCTCCGCCGGACCGAAGGCGCCTGCGGGCGTCGCTGCTCGCCACTGCCCGAGAACAAGGAGGCCGTGGCGCAGTCCCGCGCGGCGCGCTGGAGGTCGCGAAGCTCGCCCGGGACGGGGAGACGTCGCCGGGCGGCGGCCGGACTTGCTCTCCGGATCCAGGCCGAGACCCGTGACCAGAGCGCCGCGCCAGGCCCCTTTAGCGCTGGGCTGACAGCACTGTCAGCGAGTACCCGGCGATCTCCTTGTAACTGGTCAGGATCGCCTCCAGTTCCCGTGGGTCGACGACGTTCTCGAGCCGGTCGAAGGGGCGGTCGCCGGTGCGTTCGTAGACCTCGCGCAGGATCGCGTCGGGTGGGGTGGTGCGGTTGGCACGGACCACGGCGGCGGTGGCAGGGAGGCGTTCGGCCTCGTAGGCGGCCAGGGCGGCGACCACGTCGGTCGTCGCGGTGAGTTTGGCGGCCAGGGTGTGGGCGTCCAAAATGGACTGTCCGGCGCCGTTGGAACCACGCGGCACCATGGGGTGGGCGGCGTCGCCGAGGAGGGTGATGCGGCCGGTGCCCCACCAGGGCAGTGGTTCCTGGTCGACCATCGGGTATTCCAGGATCGTCGTGGACGAGGACAGCAGCGCCGGGACGTCCAGCCAGTCGAATTGCCAGTCGGCGAAGGCGGGCAGGAAGTCCTCGAGCCGTCCGGTGCGGTTCCAGTCACGGTCGGAGTGCTGGGGCGTCTCGATTTCCACCACCCAGTTGACGAGCTGGCGGCCCTCGTGGTCGACGTCGTTGCGGATGGGGTAGACGACGAGCTTGCCGGTGGCGAGCCAGCCGGCGCGGATCATGCTGGCGCCGCCGAGGATGGCGGGCCACGGGGTGACGCCGCGCCACATGTTGTAGCCGGAGTACACCGGTCCGCTCTGGTCCGGGTGCAGTTGCCGGCGGACGACGGAGTTCACGCCGTCGCAGCCCACGACGAGGGCGCCGCGCACGCTGCCCTGCTCGAACTCCGCCGTGGCCCCGGTGGCGTCCTGGGAGACCGCCACGCAGCGTCGGCCGGTGACCAGCCGGTCGGGACCGAGCCGGTCGCGGACCGCGCGCACCAGGATGTCGTGCAGGTCGCCGCGGTGGATGGAGAACTGGGGCCACGGGTATCCCGCGGTCCGGCCGGTCTGCTCCGTGTAGATCCGCTGGCCGAACCTGTTGAAGTAGAGCGAGCTCTCGGTTTCGATCGCGACGGCGGACAGCTCGTCCGCCAGGCCGAGCCGCGTCAGTTCCCGGGTGGCGTGCGGCAGCAGGTTGATCCCGACACCGACGGCCGAGAGCTCGTCGACCGCTTCGTGGACCGTGCAGTCGACGCCGGCGGCGTGCAGTTCGAGGGCCAGGGTCAGGCCGCCGATGCCTCCACCGATGATGACGACTTCCGACATCAGTGCTCCATTTCTTCTCGGGGTGCCGCCGGGGAGACCCGGCGAGGTGCGTGAGTGCGAACGAGCACAAAGGACGTACTGACCACGGCGAGCACGGCCGCCACCGCGACCGCGACGAACAGCACGGCGCTGCCACCGAACGCGCTCAGCAACGCGCCGCCGATCGAGGGGCCGAGGATGCCGCCGACCCGGCCGACGCCGAGCATCGCGCCTTCGCCCGTCGCGCGGGCCTGAACCGGGTAGGTGGCCGCGCAGATGTTGTTGAGCAGGAACTGGCCACCGATGATGAACAACCCCGCGAACCCGACCGCGACGATGTTCACCGCCGTCGAACCGCCGACGGCGAGGACGAGCGTGGCCACCGCGCCCAGGCCGCACCAGAGCATCAAGCTGCGCCGGGCGCCGAGATAGCGGTCGGCGACGAGGCCGCCGAGCAGGGCACCGACGATGGACATCCCTTGCAGTACGGCGCCGAAGGTGTAGCCGGTCGCGAAGGTCTCGCCGCGCGCGATCATCAGCTGCGGTGTCCAGGTGGACAGCCCGTAGACGCCGAAGAGCAGCAAGAACGACGACACCCACAGCGCCACGGTTCGCGTCCGGTAGCGGGGCGCGAGCACAAGCCGCCAGTCCCGGGGTTGCCGGTCGACGGACAGCCCGTGTTCGCGGTAGGACTGGGCGCGGTCCGGCCGCAGCCGGGACAGCAGGCGCACCGCCTGCTCCTGCTTTCCGCCGGCCACCAGGAATTCCACCGATTCGGGGAACACGGCGAGGTAGATCACGCCCAGCACCGCGGCGGCACCGCCCACGTAGAACAGCGACTCCCAGTGGCCGCCTTCCGTGAGCGCGACGCCGAGGACCGCGGCCAGCACGCCGCCGAGTGCGAAGCCGGTGCCACCGAGCACCGTGAGCCGGTTGTGCACCCGCTCGGGCAGGTATTCGTTCACGTACGCCGTGCCCAGCGGCAGCAGCACGCCCAGGCCCAGCCCGGTCACCGCGCGCAGCGTGACGAAGGCCGGGAACGTGGTGCCGAAGATGCCGGTCAGCACGCTGAACACCCCGGCGATCAGCAGGCCGGCGATCAGGGTGGGACGGCGGCCGATCCGGTCGGCGACGACGCCGTGGACCAGCGAGCCGACGGCGAACCCGATCAACGCGGACGACACCAGGAAACCGGTTGCCCCACCGGACAGATGCCAGGGCTTCACCACGAAGTGGATCATGTACGACGGGATGAAGGTGTCGTAACCGTCGAACAGGGTCGCCAGGGCGACGAGCAGAACCAGCAACCAGTGGAAGGTCCGGAGTGGAGCGGTCCGCAGTTCCGTGCGGATGTCGATGGTGTCAGCGGACAAAGCGACCTCCTCCTTGAGGGCTGTGCCTGGACCTTAAGTTCGCGCGACCAGCCATCGGAATCCGCAGGTTGTAGAATTCTGCTATGCGGGACGAGTCGGGGTACCTGGTCGAGTCGGCCGACAACGTGCTTCGGCTGCTGGAACTGCTGGCCCAACGAGGGCGGCTTCGGGTGAGCGAGGCGTCCGACGAGCTGGGTGTCGCCCGGTCCACCGCGCACCGGTTGCTGATCACGTTGCGGCACCGCGGGTTCGCGGTGCAGGACTCGCACAAGGTGTACCGGCCGGGGCCGGCGTTCGAGCGGATGGTGCGGCCCGGCCCCTCACCGCTGGATCTGCGCGCGGCGCTGCACATCCACCTGGCGGAGCTGAGCCAGGGGCTGGGGGAGACGTGTCACCTGATGGTGCTGGAGGGCAACGGCGCCCGATTCCTCGACTGCGTGGAAAGCACGCAGATACTGCGGGTCGGGGCGCGGACCGGGATGCTGCTGCCCGCACACGTCACTTCGGGCGGCAAGGCGTTGCTGGCCGAGCTGTCCAAGGAGCAGTTCACCGCGTTGTACCCGCGGGACCTGCCCGCACTGCCGGGCAGCGGCACCGTGAACCGGGCGGCCCTGTTGCAGCAGCTGACCGGGATCCGCCGCCGCGGGTACGCGACCAACTACGGCGAGAGTGACCGCGGCATCGTCGCGATCGGTGCCTGCGTGCGGGACGGCAGTGGGCGGGCGCTGGCGGCGTTCGCCGTCGCGTTGCCGAGCCCACGGTGCCCCCGGTCCCGGATCCCGGAACTGGCCAAGGCCATCGAGGAACACTGCCGGCGGGCCTCGGCCGATCTATGACGAGTCACCGGGCTCGTGCGGTCAGTGCTTCCCTCACGTCGCCGCAGGTCCGGAGCAGGTGCGCGGCCATCGCCTCCGGATCGGCCGAGGCGAACCGCGCCGTGGGCACGGCGATCGCCAGTGCGGCCGGCTGGCCGTCGATGACACCGATGGACGCGCCGATCGCCGTGACGCCGGGTTCGCTTTCGTCGTGGTTGAGCCCGAAGTGGTTGCGGCGCACCGCAGCGAGCTCGTCGTGCAGCGCCGCGACGTCGTGAATCTTCTCGCCGGGCCAAGGGGGTAGCCCGGCGGCGTGCAGCGCGGCGACCTCCGCCGGGTCGAGGTCGGCCAGCATCGCTTTGCCGCCGGACGTGCAATACGCCGGCATTCGTGCGCCGGTCCGCAGGCCCACCCTCAGCGGATGGTGACTCTCGATGCCGTCGACGAACCGGATGTCGGCCGCGGCGCGGACCATCAGGTGCACGGTCTCGCCGACGTCCGCGTGAAGGCGCTCGAGGTACGGCCGAACCCGGTCGGCCAGCGGCGGCGCCCAGCCGGAGGTGGCCAGCGCGAGCAGCTCCGGTCCTGGCCGGTATTGCCGCTTGTCCCCGCGCGCCGCGAACCCGCGGTGGCACAGCGTCGACAACAGCCGATGCGCACTCGAGGGGGCCACACCCAGTTCCCGGCTCGCCTCGGTCACGGTGACGTGGCCGTGTTCGGACAGCAGGGTCAGCAGCGTGAGCGCCCGGTCGACCGCTTCGATGCGATACGGTCCGGAATTCTGCTCCACAGAAAAACCATACGTCGTCTTTGCGTTGTCCGGAAGACTCTGCCTACGCTCCGGGAAGACCGGTCGTACGTCGCCGAACACCAGAGGAGCGCGCATGTCCCCGGAGACGGAGCAGGTGATCGGCCGTGGCCCGGCCGCGAACGAGATGACCAGTGGGGAAAGTCCGGAGCTGGCCGAGCTGTACCAGGACTTCGAGTCCGAGCACCTCATTCCACTGTGGACGCAGATCGACGACCTCATGCCGATGCACCCGAAACCGAAGGCCGTGCCCCACGTGTGGCGGTGGTCGACGCTCTACCCCCTGGCGCAGCGCGCCGGTGAGCTGGTGCCGGTCGGGCGTGGCGGTGAGCGCCGCGCCATCGCGCTGGCCAATCCGGGCCTGCCCGGTCTCGCCTACGCGAGCCCGACCCTGTGGGCGGCGATCCAGTACCTCGGCCCGAAGGAGGTGGCGCCGGAGCACCGGCATTCCCAGAACGCGTTCCGCTTCGTCGTGGAGGGGGAGGGCGTGTGGACGGTCGTGGACGGAGATCCGGTGCGCATGTCCCGCGGTGATTTCCTGCTCACCCCCGGCTGGCGTTTTCATGGCCACCACAACGAAACCGACCAGCCGATGGCCTGGATCGACGGCCTGGACATCCCGTTCACGCACTACACCGACGTCGGCTTCTTCGAGTTCGGCGCGGATCGGGTCACCGACGACGCGACGCCGAACTTCTCCCGCAGCGAGCGGTTGTGGGGGCATCCGGGACTGCGTCCGCTCTCCGGGCTGCAGGACACGGTGTCCTCACCGATCGCGGCCTACCGCTGGGCACACACCGACGCGGCGCTGACCGAGCAGCTCCTGCTCGAGGACGAGGGCCAGCCCGCGACCGTCGGGCCGGGCCACGCCGCGGTGCGCTACGTCAACCCCACCACCGGCGGCGACGTCATGCCGACGATCCGGGCCGAGTTCCACCGGTTGCGAGCGGGCGTCGAGACGCGGGCGCGGCGCGAGGTCGGCTCCAGCGTGTTCCAGGTTTTCGAGGGCCGCGGTGAGGTGGTCCTGGACGGCGTCGAACACCGGCTGGAAAAGGGCGACCTGTTCGTCGTGCCTTCCTGGGTGCCCTGGTCCCTGCGCGCCGAGAGCGCGTTCGACCTCTTCCGCTTCTCGGACGCTCCGATCATGGAGCACCTGCACTTCCACCGCACCCATGTCGAAGGAGAAGACCGATGAGACTGGCGACGATCCGGGTCGGCGGGACGACCGCCGCCGTGCGGGTAGACGGCACCACGGCGATCGAAACCGGATTCACCGACGTCGGCGCCCTCCTGCGGGCGGGTGGCCTGGACGTGGCCGCAGCCGCGGACGGTGCGCGGCACGACTACGCCACCGCGGACCTCGCGCCGGTCGTGCCGTGGCCCGGCAAAATCGTGTGCGTGGGGCTCAACTACCGCAACCACATCCTCGAAATGGGTCGCGAGCTACCCGAATTCCCCACCTTGTTCGCCAAGTACCCCGAAGCCCTGATCGGGCCGCGCGACGAGATCCTGCTGCCGCCGGAATCCGACCGGGTCGACTGGGAAGGTGAGCTCGCCGTCGTCATCGGCACGAGTGTGCGCCGGGCCTCGGCCGAGGAAGCGGTGGCGGCCATCGCCGGGTACTCGGTGCTCAACGACGTCACCATGCGCGACTACCAGTACCGCACGGCTCAGTGGTTCCAGGGCAAGACGTGGGAGAACAGCACGCCACTCGGGCCGGTGCTCGTGACACCGGACGAGCTGCCCGCCGGCGCCCAGCTGGTCACGTCCGTCGACGGCGACGAGCTGCAGCGGACCACGCTCGACGACCTCGTGTTCGGCGCCGGGGAACTGGTGCGCTACATCTCCACGATCGTCACCTTGCAGCCGGGTGACGTCATCGCCACCGGAACCCCCGGCGGCGTGGGGCACGCGCGCAAGCCCCCGCGCTACCTCGCACCAGGGCAGACGCTGACCACACGCATCGACGGAATCGGTGAGCTGGTCAACGTCGCGGTGGCGGAAAAGGTGAGCGGTGGGCCGGAACGAGCCGCGGCCGGCGCATGAGCGTCACCTCCGAGGACGCGGCGCGCGCGGCCCTGCGGGAACGGCAAGGGCCTGGAGCCCGCTACGACTCGCCCCACGCGCCGGCGCGCGAACTGCTCTGGGCCCGGCGGGGCACGGCCTACTTCGCCCGGAAGCTCGGCGAACTGTCAGACGCCGAGCTCGACGAACCAAGCCTGCTGCCGGGCTGGTCCCGTCGGCACGTGCTCGCCCACGTCGGCTACAACGCCCGGGCGCTGACCCGGTTGCTCACCTGGGCGCGGACCGGTGGCGAGACCCCGATGTACGCCTCAGCGGAGCAACGGCAGGCGGAGATCCGCGCGGGGGCCACGCTGCCGGCTCGCGCGTTGCGGAGCCTGGTCGCCCACGCCGCCGCACACCTCGACACCGAGTGGCGCGACCTGCCGGACACCTCCTGGGACGCGCAGGTCCGCACCGCGTTGGGCCGATTGGTGCCCGTTCGGGAGACGGCGTGGATGCGCACCCGCGAAGTGTGGGTGCACACCCTCGACCTGGACAACGGCGCGACCACCCGGGAGTTCCCCGGCGATCTGCTCGACGAGCTGCTCGCCGATGTGCTGCGGGGGTGGCGACGGCGGCAGGAAGCGGTACACCTGGTGCTCGCCCCGACGGGTCGGGCGCCGAGCGTCCTGGGCGAGGGCGGTTCGACCGTTTCAGGTGGTCTGCCCGATCTCGTGCGCTGGGTGACCGGCCGCGGAACCGTCGGTGTGGTCGCGGAAAGTGGCGAGTTGCCGGAGCTTCCGCGCTGGTTCTGACCCTCTGCGTGGAACGCGGGAAGCCTCCGGCGCGGATTCCGTGCCGGTCTACTGTGGACTTCGTGGGAATTTTTCCTCTTCGAGGCGGTCCACCTCCGAAGTGAATCACGCCGTCCCGCACAGAAGAATTGTGGGACGGCAAGATTCCGGGACCGGACGGGTTCAGCCTACCGTCGGGTCCAAAAGGAGTGAGGCGTGTACAACGACTATCCCCAACCCCACGAGGACTTGCGAGAGCTGGTCGACCGGATCGACAAGCTCGGCCAGCTCGTCCGGGTCCCCGAGGCTGATCCGGACCTGGAACTGGGCACGTTGATCGAGCTGGTCGCCCATCGCGGCGGCGAGGGCGCTCCCGCGCTGCTGTTCGAGAAGCTCACCGGCGACAGCAAAGGTTTTCGCGTGCTCTCCGGCGCGACCAACTCCGCCCAGCGCCTGGCGTTGACGATGGGCTTCCCGCGGCCGGGCCACCCGTTGGCCGCGGTGAACTCCTACCGCGAACGGATGCAGACCCACCAGCCGATTCCGCCGTCCGAAGTAGACAGTGGTCCGGTGCTGCAGAACATCCTGCGCGAGGGCGAGATCGATCTGACCGCGATCCCGGCGCCTCGGCTGCACGAGCTCGACGGCGGGCGCTACCTGGGCACCGACGACCTGATCATCATGCAGGATCCCGACGACGGCTGGGTCAACATCGGCACGTACCGGGCGATGGTCCAGGGCCCGGATCGGACCGGGCTGTGGATCTCGCCGGGCAAGCAGGGCCGCCAGATCCGGGAGAAGTACTTCGCCCAGGGCAAGCCCTGCCCGGTGCTGATCTCCTGCGGCCACGACCCGTTGCTGTTCCTCGCTTCCGGCAACGAGCTGCGCTGGGGACTGTCCGAGTACGACTACGCGGGCGGGCATCGAGGCGCCCCGATCGAGGTGGTCCGTTCCGAACTGTACGGACTGCCGATGCCGGCTGCCGCGGAGTTCGTGATCGAAGGTGAGCTGCATCCCGGCGAGACGGCGCCCGAAGGCCCGTTCGGCGAGTTCACCGGCTACTACGCCGGTGGCCGCAGCGAGCAGCCGGTGGTCCGCGTTCGCCGCGTCTACCACCGGGACAACCCGATCCTCACCGTCGCGTCGCCGATCCGTCCACCGTCGAACTTCTCCTACAGCAAGTGCGTGATGAAGGCCGGCATGGTGTGAGACGAGATCGAGCGGGCGGGCCTGTCCGGGGTGCAAGGCGTGTGGTGTCACGAGGCCGGCGCGGCCCGGATGTTCACCGTCGTCTCGATCAAGCAGGCCTACGCGGGGCACGCGAAGCAAGCCGCACTGCTCGCCGCGTCGTGTCAATCCAGCTCGTACCTGGGCCGTTTCGTGGTCGTCGTCGATGACGACATCGACCCCACCAACACCTTCGACGTGCTGTGGGCCATGTCCACGCGCTGCGATCCGGCCCAGGACATCGACCTGATCCGCGGGACGTGGAGCGGCCCGCTCGATCCGCGCCTCGATCGCGCGACCACCACGAACTCGCGCGCGCTGATCACCGCGGTCCGCCCGTTCGGCCGCGATTTCCCCGCTGTCGCGGAGGCTTCACCCGAGCTGCGCGACCGGGTCGCGGCCAAGTTCGCCGAGCTGCTCGACCGGCTGCCCACTTCCTGATCCTGGGACCGACGCTGAAAGGACAGCGGAGATGAGTTCCTCGACCTACGAACAGGACGGCGCCAGCGTGGTCGCCGTTCCGAAGTCAAGACCTGAGCAGAAACTGGGCTTCGCGACGTTGTTCGCGGCGTGCCTGGCGGTATGCGTCGCCGAGATCACCATCGCGATGCCGACCGTCCTCAACGGACTCTTCCAGAGCCGGCTGCACGCCGACGGCAGCGAGATCGCCTGGATCACCGACGCCTCCCTGCTCCCGGTCACCGCGCTCGCCCTCACATTCGGTGTGCTGGGCGACAAGTTCGGCCGCAAACGGCTCCTGGTGCTGGGTGCCGTGGCGCTGATCGCCGGGCACCTCGTCACGGCCACCGCCGCCGGAACGGCCCAGCTGTGGACCGGCAGGGCGATCGCGGGACTCGGTGCGGCCGCTCTGTTCCCCACCTCCCTGGCGGTTGTCGCCATCGGGACTCGCACCGGCCATGAACGCGCGCGCGGTGTCACGCTGTGGGCCGCATCGCTGGCCGCGGGCGCCGCACTGGCCCCGGTGATCTCGGGGATCTCCGCCGACAACGGATCCTGGAAATGGGCGTTCGTCGTCGTGATCGCGCTGTCCGCGCTGAGCGGCGTCGTGCGCCTGTTCGCGGCGGATTCGCGTGCTCCCGAAGGCCGGTCGCTCGACTGGCCGGGCCAGATCACGATCGCGATCGGGTTGTTCGCGCTGATGTACGCGGTCATCCAGGGCGGTACGGACGGCTGGGGCAGCACGGCCGTGGTGCTGGCGTTCGTGATCGCGGCGGTGTTCCTCGCGCTGTTCGTGGTCGTCGAACTGCGTTCGCCGGCCCCCTTGCTCCGGCTCGACGTCTTCCGCAACCGGGCGTTCACGGTGTCGGCTTTCGTGACCGTGGTCGGCATGTTCAGCTTCGTGGCCACGGCCTACAGCACCAGCATCCGGCTCGGTCCGGTCCAGCACCAGAGCCCGCTGCTCGCCGCGGCCGCGTTCGTGGTCCTCAACGGGGTGACGCTCGTCGTCGCCCCGCTGACCTCCCGGCTGATCGAGCACGTCAGCCCATGCTGGATCCTCAGCGGCGGCTTGCTGCTCACCGGAGTCGGCGACCTCTGGGCATCGACGGTGTCCATCACGGACCGAAGCCTGGGCTCCCTGGTGGGGCCGCTGCTGGCGGTGGGGCTCGGGTTCGCGCTGACGGTGACGTCGATCAGCGCGGTCGCGGTCAACACCGTGCCGGTGCGGCTCGCGGGCATGGCGAGCGGGGCGACCAGCCTGCTGCGGGACTTCGGCTTCACCCTGGGCCCGGCCGTGATCAGCGCGGTGGCGCTGAGCCGGGCAGCGGGGGACTTCACCACCTCGCTCGCGGCCAGCGCACTGCCCGAGCACGCCAAGGCAGCCGCGGCGGCCGTGGCGAAAGCGGGTGGTCCGCTGGCAGTGAACTCGGCCCCGCCGACGGCGCCCCACGCCGGAGCCGTTCCGCTCGCCGTGGACGCCCTCGGACACGGCTACTCGCTCGGCTACCTCATCAGCGGTATCGCGGCCGTCGTCGCCGCCCTGCTCGCAGCGGCGACCTTGGGCCGCACGGTCAGGCCGGTGGAGGAACCGGGGGAGTAGGCACACATCGTCCGGCTGGACAGCCGAGCGGTGATCCCGCCCGGCCGTCTGCCCGGATTCTTCGAACAGCGGAGTTCCGTCAACCCGGCGGAACCCCGCTATGAACCTGACATCGGCACCCACCGAGGGGCGGGCGACAAGCTGCGCGTGGCCGGGCGAGGGCGGTATCGTCCCGGACGTACCTGGCCAAATCGTCCCCAAGGTTCATCGGCGACTCATCGATGGTGAGGTGACGGGGAGAATGGTCCTGCGTCATGGATGAGCGCGGCGCGATGGAGCTGATCGAGAGGGCGCACGCCGAGACCTCGCGACGGGCCTCGGCACTGGCGCGGCGCTGGGACGAGATCGTGGCGGCGTCGGAGTTCACCAGTGGCGACGACGAACACGACCCGGAAGGCGCCACCATCGCCTTCGAGCGAGCGCAGGTCCAGGCACTGCTGCGTCAGGCCCAAGACGAACTCGCGGCGCTCGGACAAGCCGCCGAGCGGGTGCGTGCCGGCGTCTACGAGGTCTGTGAACACTGCGGCGGCCCGATCTCCGAAGGCCGGCTCGCCGCTCTGCCGGCGACGCGGACCTGCATCGCCTGCGCGAACCGAATGTGACCTGACCACTCCACGGCAACGTCGGCCCTCGATGGGCGCAAAGACGTTGACGCGCGCTGCGCGATTCCTGACGTTCACGGCATTCGCGCGGGGACGGGCACCTTCTCCGCGCGCAGCAGCTCCAGCGCCGTGCGCGTGAGCTTGCGCAGATCGGCCCGGCCGCCGCTTGCGTACCAGTCCTCGAACGCCAGGATGAACACGGCGGCGGTCTGCGCGACGGCGAGTCCTGCGATGACCTCGGCCGACTTGCCGCCGAGCCGATTGGCAACCTCGCGCCGGAGAGCCGCTTCCCAGGCCCGGATGGACTGGGCGAAATGCGCCCGGACGGACGGCGTGGTGGTGATGATCTCGTACGCGCCTCGGAGCTGCTTCGGCAGTTCGAGGTTGGACTGCACGACGCTTTCGAGGACGACGCGCAAGACGTCCGGGATCGGCGTTTCGGCCGGGCACTCGCGGACGTCGGCCAAGGCGGTGTCGAAGACCTTCTTGAAACCGCTGAGGACCAGCTCTTCTTTCGTGGGGAAGTAGCGGTACACGGTGCGGCTGCCCACCTCGGCCTCGGCGGCGATTTCGCCCACCGTCGTCGCGGTGAAGCCGTTGGACTCGAACAGGGTGAAGGCGACGTCGGCGATCGACTCGCGGGTTCGCTCCATCTTGATGTCGCGCAGCGACATTGCTCCTCCTCGGCAGACCGTCGGACGTCATCCTGCCACTTGGCAGTCAGTGCCGACTGGCTCGACGCACGGTGAGGTTCAGGTCACACCTTGTTTGCCTTTTGGCAGTGACGGCCGAGCGGCACAATGAGCCATGTGGCACTGACTGCCACTTGGCGGGTCAACGCAACGGCCTGAGGGGTTGGAGATGACCGAAATGAACACTGTGTCGGGCGACAAGGTCGGGGTTCTCATCGTCGGCGGCGCGTACACCGGACTCAGCACCGCGCTGGGACTGGCGTGGCGCGGCGTGCGATCGCTGCTGGTAGAGCGCCGGCCCACGACCGCCACGCTGCCGAAAGCGTGGGGTCTCAACATGCGGACGACGGAGCTGCTGAGGAACATCCCGGGGGTCGACGCTTCGCTCACTGCCGCGGAGATCACCGGCAAGCTGGTCCAGCACAGGGTCGGCGCGAGCCTCGTCGCGTCGGAGGTGGTGGCGTCGGACACCGAGCAGATCCTCGCCCTGCGGCGCCGCGTGACGTCGACGTTGCCCCAGGTGCTTCCGCAGTCCACCATCGAAAAGGCGCTGCGAGAGCAGGCGGAGCGGCTCGGCGCGGATCTGCGGTACGGAACCGAGCTGGTCTCGTGGACGCAGGCCGAGGACGGCGTCACCGCCACCCTTCGCGACGTGGCTTCGGGGCAGGAAGGCACTGTGCACGCGGAATATCTCGTCGCCGCGGACGGTCACGCCAGCCCGATCCGCGAGCGGCTCGGCGTCCCCCTCGACGGGGGCGGGCAGGTCGGCCACATCTACGTGGTCACCTTCGAAGCCGATCTGCCGCAGTACACGCAGGACAAGCAGCCGTTCGTCGTGACGGTGCGCGGTCAGGGCATGAGCATCATCTTCGACGGCAACGTTCTGACGCTGTGGGTCGACTACTTCCCGGAGAAGGGTGAGAGCGACGCCGACTTCACCGAAGACCGGTGCGTCGAGCGGGTGCGCCGGGCGGTGGGCATTCCCGATCTGGACTGCCGGATCGTCAACACCCGTTCCTTCGCGCTCAACCACCACCTCGCCCGGGAGTTCAAGGTCGGCCGGGTCATCCTCGCGGGCGATGCCGCGCACTCCTGCCCGCCGGTCGGGGGCCAGGGCGGGAGCCTCGCCCTGCAGGACGGGTACGAGCTCGCGTGGCGGCTGGCCCTGGTGACCGGCGGCCAGGCCGGGTCCGGACTGCTGGACGCCTGGGAGGTCGAACGACGGCCGATCGTCAACATCACCCTCGAACGCGAGGTCGAGCTGCTGAAGATCGCCGAGGGTCGGGTGCTCGCGACGAGTGACCCGTCGCAACCGATTCCCACGGCGAAGGAGATGCTCGGCTTCCGGTACCACTCGAGCACGGTCCGCACGGAACCGGACGACGATCTCAGCCTGCAGGAAGATCCCATGAACCCGTCCGGGTTCCCGGGCACCCGCGCGCCGCACGTCCGGCTGCGGCGGGAGGAGCCCGAGCTGTCCACACAGGAACTGTTCGGGCCGGGGTTCGTGCTGCTCACGGATCCGCACGGCACGAGCTGGCTCGGCGCCGCGGACAAGGTGTCGGAAAGCCTCGGCCTCGACATCGCCTCGTACACGATCGGTGCCGAACTGGTCGACACCGAGGACGCGTGGCACTCGCGGTACGGGATCAGCCCCGGCGGCGCGGTGCTCGTCCGGCCCGACGGGGTCATCGCGTGGCGCAGCAAGACGGCCGCCGGCGATCCGGAACACGAGCTCGACGAGGCGCTCACCGCGGTTCTGGCCCGCTGACCCGGCGCGCTGAACGCCTGCGGAAGGACGGAATTCGGCTATGGCACTCAGAAAGATCACCCTGGGCGGGCTCTCGTTCGACGTCTCCGACACCGGACCCGAAGAAGCCCCGGCCGTTTTGCTGCTGCACGGCTTCCCCCAGAGCTTTCACTGCTGGGACGGGGTCGCCCAGCGGCTCAACTCGCAGGGATACCGCACGATCGCACCGAACCAGCGTGGTTACTCGGCGGGCGCGCGTCCGCTGTCGGTGTCCGACTACGGGGTGCCGGCCCTCGTGGCCGACGCGCTCGGCATCCTCGATTCCCTCGGTGTGGCGCAAGCGCACATCGCAGGACACGACTGGGGCGGGATCCTGGCCTGGCACCTCGCCGTGCAGCACCCCGAGCGCGCCCGATCACTCGTGGCCGTGTCGATGCCGCACCCGGCCGCGTGGGAGTGGGCTCGGGAAAACGATCCCGATCAGCAGCACAGCTCGCGCTACCTCGCCGAATTCAGGCGTGAGGGCGAGATCGACGAGGTGATCGCGGCCGGCGGCAAGCTGCGCGCGCTCATGGTGCCACCGCTGTCCGACGAACAGTTCGCCCCGCACCAGGCACTCATGTCCGGCGGGGCCGCCACCCCCGCCCTCAACTGGTACCGGGCGATGGGCAGCTTCCGGGCGCTGGGCCCGTCGACGGTCCCGACCACATACCTGTGGAGCACCGCCGACACGGCCCTGGGCCGCACCGGCGCCGAACGCTGCCGGCGGCACGTCACCGGGCCCTACCGGTTCGTCGAACTCGAGGGGATCACGCACTGGGTCCCGGAAACGGCACCGGACGCGGTGGCGCGGGAAATTCTCACCGCCGCTGAGCAGAACTGAGCGCGGACGGCGTTCGCCGGGCCGGACACCGAACGTATCGTGTCGGTGCCCGGCTCGGCCGTTTCCGCTGGGGGATACGGACGTTGCCGACGGAGGTTTCTCCGGTATCTCCGAAAAGAAACGAGGAGGCCGAGTCGGCATGCTGGTGATCGATCTTCTGCCACCGGAGCGGTTGGGTCGGTGTCGATCGGTTCGAACCGTGCCGACGCCCGCGCGGCCCTCGGCGAGTTCGGACAGGTCGAGGCGTTCTCTCGGGTGGCCTCCTCTCCGCCAGGCTGGGCGGTACGGGACGAAGTGTCCGGGCTTGCCGTGTTTGCCTACTTCGATCCGCGCGGCATGCTTCCCCGTCCAGGGCCCGCGAGCGGCCTCCCTGGCGCCGGATCGGCGCGTTTGCGTCGGCACGGAAGCCCAGGTGGTGCCGGACATCTCCGCAACCGACGCTTGCCCCAGCCGGCGCCAACCGTGAACCTGGAGTGGCGGGCCGAGTGATCTCGGGCACGCTGAACGCGCCACGATACGCCACGATCGACGAGGATCAGCCGATGACCGTCACCGAGCACGCCGCCACCGCGGGCGGCGAAGCCGACCTGCTCGACCTGCTGGCCGCCGCGACCGGGGACCCGGGGAGGGTCGGGCGGCGGCTGACCGATCGGCTGGCTCACGCGCACGACGCGTCGCACTTCATGTTGACGCCGCGGGCGGTGGTGAGGGCGAGCAGTGCGGACGAGGTCGGGAGGTTGTTCGCCGCCGCGGGGTCGGCCGGAGTGCCGCTGGGGTTCCGGTCCGGGGGGACGAGCCTGTCCGGGCAGGGCGGCACGGACGGTGTGCTCGTCGACACCCGGCGCCACTTCCGCGACATCGAGGTGCTCGACGACGGGGCGCGCGTGCGAGTCGGGCCCGGGGCCACGATCCGGCAGGTCAACGCTCGCCTCGCGCGGTCGGGCCGCAAGCTCGGGCCTGACCCGGCGAGCGAGGTCGCGTGCACCGTCGGGGGCGTGGTCGCGAACAACTCCAGCGGCATGGCGTGCGGTACCTGGGCCAACAGCTACGCGACGCTCGAGTCGATCGTGCTCGTCCTGCCGTCCGGCACGGTCGTCGACACCGGCGAAGCCGATGCGGACCGCCGCCTGCGCGCCGCCGAACCCGAGCTGCACGCCGGCCTGTGCCGGCTGCGGGACCGGGTGCGGGGCGATGCGTCACTGCGCAAGCGGGTCGAGCAGCAGTTTTCGATGAAGAACACCATGGGCTACGGCCTCAATTCGCTGCTCGACCACACCGAGCCGGCGGACATCCTGGCCCACTTGGCGGTCGGCAGCGAGGGCACGCTGGCGTTCATCGCCTCGGTGGTGCTTCGCACGGTGCCGTTGCACGGGCACGCGCGCACCGGCCTGCTCGTCTTCGACGACCTCGCCGGGGCCGCCGGAGCGTTGCCGGCGCTGGTCGCGACCGGCCCGGCGACGATCGAGCTCCTCGACGCGACTTCGATCCGCGTGGGCCAGCGCGACGCCCAGGCGACCGCGGTGCTGCGCGACCTCGCGGTCGACCGGCACGCGGCGTTGCTCGTCGAGTACCAGGCCGGCACCGCCGAAGAGGTGAACGAGCTGGCCGCGGGTGCCGGTGCGGTCCTGTCGGCGCTGCCCACCACCGCGCCGGTGGTGCTGTCCGCGGACCCGGCGACCCGGGCCGGCCACTGGCACGTCCGCAAGGGCCTGTACGCCATGATCGCCGGCGCCCGGCCGGCCGGCACCACGGCGCTGCTGGAGGACATCGTCGTGCCGGTGCCCGAACTGCTGCCGACGTGCGAGTCGCTCACGGGCCTGTTCGACCGCCACGGCTACCGCGACAGTGTGATCTTCGGCCACGCCAAGGACGGCAACATCCACTTCATGCTCACCGAACGGCTCGGCGACGGCCGGCCGCTCGATCGGTTCGCGGCCTTCACCGACGACATGGTCGACCTCGTGCTGGGCCACGGCGGCTCGCTGAAGGCCGAGCACGGCACCGGCCGGATGATGGCCCCGTTCGTGCGCCGCCAGTACGGCGACGAGCTGTACGAGGTCATGCGCGAGATCAAGCGCCTGTGCGACCCCCGGAGCCTGCTCAACCCGGGTGTGCTCATCGCCGAGGACCCCGCCGGGCACCTGCGTAACCTCAAGGCTTCGCCGCAGGTTGAGGAAGAAGTCGACCGCTGCGTGGAATGCGGCTTCTGCGAACCCGTCTGCCCGAGCCGCGACCTGACCACCACGCCGCGCCAGCGCATCGTGCTGCGCCGGGAGATCGAGCGCGCCCGCGAAGCCGGGGACACGGCCGCGCTCGCGCAGCTGCGGGCCGAGTACGAGTACGACGCCGTGCAGACCTGCGCCGTCGACGGGATGTGCCAGACCGCCTGCCCGGTGACGATCAACACCGGGGACCTGATGAAACGGCTCCGGGCCGAAGAGGCCGGACGGGCCACGTCGGCGATCTGGGCCGGCGCCGCGCGGCATTGGGACGGCGCGACGCGGGCGGCCGCGACCGCGCTCACCACCGCCGCCAAGCTGCCGGAGCGCCTGGTCCTCGGCGCGAACGAGTTGGCCCGCAAGGCCGGGGGCGCCGACTCGGTCCCGCTGTGGTCGCCCGAGCTCCCGAGTGGCGGCCGGCGCCGCACCGAGTCCGTGACCGGCAACGCCGACGCGGTGCTGTTCGCCTCGTGCACGGGCACCATGTTCGGCGGCGAGAAGCCCGGAGCCGCGGCGGCGCTGCGCACCCTGTGCGAGCGCGCCGGGATCCGCCTCACGACCCCGGACGGGCCGGCTTCGCTGTGCTGCGGCACCCCGTGGAAGTCCAAGGGCATGGACCGGGGACACGACGAGATGTCGCGGCGCGTGCTCCCCGCGCTGTGGGCCGCCACGGGGAGCGGCCGGATCCCGGTGATCGGCGACGCGTCCTCGTGCACCGAGGGGCTGCGGCACATGATCGAGCGGGGGCCGGAGCGGTTCCGGGAGATCCGGGTGGTCGACGCCGTCGAGTTCGTGCGCGACGAGGTGCTCGGCCGCCTCACGATCAGCGCCCCGGTCGCGGTCGTGGCCCTGCACCCGACGTGCTCGGCCACGCGGATGGGGCTTTCAGGCGCGCTGCGCGAGGTCACCGCGGCCGTGGCCGGCGCCGTGACCGTGCCCGACGAGTGGGGATGCTGCGGCTTCGCCGGCGACCGCGGTCTGTTGCACCCCGAGCTGACGGCGTCGGCCACCGCGCGCCAGGCCCGAGAGCTTTCCGCCGCCGGTCCCTTCGACGCCCACGTCTCCTGCAACCGCACGTGCGAGCTCGGCATGACCCGGGCGACCGGGCACCGCTACGAACACGTCCTGGAGCTCGTCGAACGGGCCACCAGGCCCGCGGAGGGAAAACCCTGAGCGATGTCCGCGAAAACCCGGTGGCGGACCGAGCAGGCCGCTGTTAGTTTCCCGGGGGCCGTGCGAGAGACCGAGGAGGTGGTACCCGTGAACGCGATGACATGGGTGCTCTCCTCAGGGGTCACGGTCGGGCGGTAGGTCGTCCGGGAGCGCCGTTCACGAGCACTCCCGAAAGGCACGACGATGCGATTCACCGCCGAACAGCGCCTCGACGACGGCGTCCTCGAGCGCGAGTTCACCCTCGGCGAGATCCCCGGCATCCTGTGGACCCCAGGATCGGCATCCGAGCCGGCCCCGCTGCTCCTGCTCGGTCACCCCGGCGGACTGCGCAAGATGTACCCCCGGCTGGTGGCCCGGGCCCGGCACTCCGCGGCGGAAGGCTACGCCGCGGCCACGATCGAGCTCCCCGGAAGCGGTGACCGGCCCCGCTCCGCCGCCGAGCAGGCCCGCGCCGACCTGCGCCGGGCGTTGCAGACCGGGGAGCCGGTCGAAGAGATCGTCGAGCGGCTCATCCGGCCGCTGGTCGAGAAGGCGGTCCCGGAATGGCAGGCCGCCTTGGACGCCCTTCTTGCGCTGCCCGAGATCGGCGGGCCGGTCGGGCTCGCGGGAGGGGTGATCGCCATCGGCGTCCGGCTGGCGGTGGTCGAACCCCGCATCGCGGCCGCCCTCCTGTTCGCCGGGAGTTTCGTGCCCCGCAGCATGTTCGAGGAGGCGCGGCAGGTCACCATCCCGCTGCACGTCCTGCTGCAGTGGGATGACGAAGGAAACGACCGGCAGCTGGCCCTGGACCTGTTCGACGCCTTCGGCTCGAAGGAGAAGACGCTGCACGCCAACATGGGCGGGCACACCGGCGTCCCGCAGTTCGAAGGGGACGACGGGAACCGGTTCTTCGCCCGGCACCTGAAGTGAGGCTAGTGCGACCGCCCTCCTTGCGGCGGCCGCGGGAACCCCGGCCACCACGTCACCGTGTGCCGGCCCGCGGCCCGAGATCCGTTGCCACGGCGGGG
Organism: Amycolatopsis sp. NPDC051372; assembly: GCF_040682095.1. Classification (NCBI taxonomy): domain Bacteria; kingdom Bacillati; phylum Actinomycetota; class Actinomycetes; order Pseudonocardiales; family Pseudonocardiaceae; genus Amycolatopsis; species Amycolatopsis sp. NPDC051372. Next base: position 128,470 of record NZ_JBFBAF010000014.1, on the reverse strand, counting down.
AAAGGCGAGCAGCGGCGGATCCGGGTCCGTTGTGGACATCGACCCGGACCCGGTGACGTTGGTCCTTCGCGACGGTGTCTTGTGGCCGGCGCGTGGTCTCGGCGGTTCGGGGTTGGCTGAGCCGGTCCGATCCGACGAGGCCACCAGGAGATGCCGTGTCCCACGAAGCTGTTCCCGCCCCGGCACCGGGGGCCGGTGGGTGGACGAGCGCCGAGGTGGAGGTTCTGGGGCGCGCGGTGCTGAGGGCCCCGTCGGTGCACAACACCCAGCCGTGGGCCGTCGAACCGAAGGCCGGTGCGGTGCTGCTGCGGGAGCGGACAGATGTGGCGTTGCCACAGCACGATCCCGGGCGGCGCGACCTCGCGATGTCGTGCGGGACGGCACTGGCGAACCTCGAGCTCGCGGTGCGGGTGCTCGGCCGGCGGGCCGACGTGGAAATCCTGCCCGATCCGGCCCGCCCGGACGTGGTGGCGCGCGTCGATGCGGCAACGTGGTGCGCGCCGTCGGCGCAGGACTTGGCGCGGTTCGCGGCGATCGCGGCGCGGCGCAGCCATCGCGGCCGCTTCGGCGGGCCACCGGTCGCCCGGCGGCAGGTCGAGCGGGTGGTGCGGGCGGCGGTGACGACCGGAGCCGAAGCTGTGCCGTTGACCGATGCCGGCGAGCTCGCGGAGCTGTTCGACCACGCCGCCCGCGCGGCCCGTGACGACGATGCCTACCAGCGCGAGCTCGCTCTCTGGACGATCCGCGACGAGGTCGGGCGCCGCCACGGCGCGGGGCTGGGGCGCACCGTGGTGCCGCCGGGTGAGCTGCCGGGGGCCGGGCTGGTCCGGCGCGCCACCGAGGTTCCCGAGCCGCGGGTGCTGCGGTCCCGGCCGGCGGCCGAGACGTTCCTGACCGCCGACGACAGCCGTGCCGACCACGTCCGCGCCGGCTATGCGCTCGAACGCGGCTGGCTCGAAGCGGTCACGCTGGGGCTGTCGGCTGCGGTGCTGACGCAGCCGCTGCACGTGCCGGAGGTGCGCTCGGCCCTGTGCGAGGACCGGGGTCTCGCAGGGTTTCCGCAAGCGTTGATGCGGCTCGGCCGGCCGGCCGGAAGCGCGCCCGCGAGCGTGCGTCGCGGGGTGGGCGAGGTCCTGGTCGGAGCAGGCCGGAGCAAGTCGTGAAGGGGATGTCCGGGCCGGTCGTCGTGGGTGTGGACGGGAGCCCGCAGGCGGCGTCGGCCGCACGGTGGGCGGTGCGCGAAGCGGCGCTGTGGCACACCTCGCTGACCGTGCTCACGGCGAGCGCGGTGGAGGACCCGGCTTCGGGCGCCATGGCGTCGGCGTGGCTCGAAACCAAGGCCGTGCTCGCGCAGGAGGTGGCGCGGGCGACGCGTGACGAACTCGTGGCAGCCGAGCCGGGTGTGCCGGTGATGACCAAGACCAGTGCGGCCGGCGCCGAAGCCGCCTTGCGGCAGGCCTCGGCCGGCGCGCTCGTGCTGGTGCTCGGCCCGCCGACCGGGACACTTTCCGGGCTGCTGGCCGGGTCCCCGGACGCCGACCTCATCGCGAGAGCGAACTGCCCGGTGGTGATCGTGCGCGGAACCGGTGCGACGCGCGCGGGCGGTCCGGTCGTCGTCGGCGTCGACGGCAGCCCGTTGAGCGAGGCCGCCGTGGCGTGGGCGTTCGAGGAGGCGTCGCGCCGGAGCACGAGGCTGGTCGCGGTGCACGCGTGGAACGACAGCGAGAGCGGCGGGCCGTTCGCGCACATCCGCGGAAGCCCGCTGATCGACATCGGCGACGTCGAGCGGCGGCTGCTCGCCCAGCGCCTGGCCGGCTGGCGCGAGCGGTACCCGGACGTCGACGTCGAACCGGTTGTCGAGCGCGATCTTCCCCGCGACAGCCTGCTCGAACGCAGCGCCGAGGCGGCGCTCGTGGTCATGGGCAGCCGGGGCCGCGGCGGGTTCACGGGGATGGTCCTCGGTTCCACGACCCACGCGTTGCTCCACCGCGCCGACTGCCCCGTGATGGTGGTCGGCGGCGAGCAGCAGACCTGATTTCCGAAAGACCTGATTCCCGAAGTGCCCTGGCCGGGGATCCGCCATGCCGCCGAAATCCGTCCACAGCGAATCAACGAGTCGGCGCCCGCTTCCGGGCGCGGCCCCGGCTCCGCCGGAGGGACCTGCGCTTTCGTCCTCGGGAAAAGGGACTTCGTCCCCTGACCGGACGGGGCGCGGCCGCGCGACGGTGGGAGGTACCGGCGAAGTCGACAACGAGGAGAACCGATGCACGCACAACCCGGAGGCCGCCGGCCCGCCGCCGATCGCGGGTCCGCGGTGTTTCCCGGGCCGGATGCCATCGCCGGCACCGAGGCGGAGATCACCGTCCGCGACGAGCAGGGTCGCGCGAAGCAGCAACGGACCCATCCCCTTCGGCGCAGCGGAGGGGGTGTGCGCAGTGCCCGAGCGTGATGACCGGGTGGTGCTTGCCGGAGTCGACGGGTCGCCTTCCTCCTGCCACGCCGCGGTCTGGGCCGCGGCGGTGGCGGCCCGCCGGGGCGCGGTGCTGAGGCTGGTGCAGGCGTACACGGTTCCTGGGCGGGGCGTGTCCGGCATGGCGGTCGCCGCCGTCCGGGAGGGGTTCCGGGCCGTGGCCGAGACGGGGCTCGCCGAGGCCGAGGGGGACGTGCTCGCGCGGTGGCCGTCGCTGCCGGTCGAGCGCAGCGCCGTCGAGGGCAGTGTCGTGGGCGTGCTCCTGCGGGAGAGCGCCGGTGCCGAGGTGGTGGCGCTGGGCTCCCGCGGGCTCGGCGGGTTCACCGGGCTCCTGCTCGGTTCGACCGCGGCCGCGCTCGCCGGCCGCGCGCCTTGCCCGGTCGTGGTCGTGCGCGGGCGAAAGCCGGACGACGCGCCGCCCACCACCGGACCGGTCCTCGTCGGGCTCGACGGATCGCCGGACAGCAACGACGCGCTCGGCTACGCGTGCGAAGAAGCCACTGCTCGCAGTACCGGGCTCGTCGCGGTGCGCGCCTGGAACGAGATCACGTCGGGGAGCTCGCCGCGGAAAGCGGACTGCCGCCCCGAGGGCATGGCCGCCGGGGAACGGCGGCTGATCGACGAGCAGCTCGCGCCCTGGCGGGAGAAGTTCCCCGAACTGCCGGTCGACGTGGTCGTCGCGCACGGCCGGCCGGCCCGGACCCTGCTGGAACTCGGTGCCGGCGCCCAGCTCGTGGTGGTCGGTACCCGCGGCCGGGGCGGGTTCACCGGCATGCTGCTCGGCTCCACGAGCCACGCGCTGCTGGTCCACTCCCCGTGCCCCGTCGCGGTGGTCCGCCCGGGGAACCGGCCATGACCGTGACGACACCGGCGACGAGCCCGCGTCCCGCGCCCGAGTACACGCTCCTGCACTACGGCATCCACTACTACGACACCGCCGACCTGCGGCTGCGGCGGCACGGCCTGACGCTCAGCCGGGTCGGCACGAGCTGGCAGCTGGACCGCGGCGACGGCAGAGGGTGCCGGGTGGAGGCGCCCGAGTCGGACCAGGTGCCGCACGAACTGCGCCGGCTCGTCCGCGCCTACAGCCGGGACCTCGAGCTCACCCCGGTCACCGGCCCGTGCACCGGACGCCTGACCCGGGACGCGTTACCGCGGGACACCGCCCGGGCCACGGTGCTCGGCTACCTGGAGACGCAGATCGAGGCGCTCGCCCGTGCCGATCTGGCCGTGCGGCTGGGCGAGCCCGAGGGGGTGCACGACCTGAGAGCGGCGGCGCGTCGCCTCAGGGCGGCACTGTGGACGTTCGCCCCCGTCCTCGGTGGACGGCGGATGGTGCGGGGCCTGTGCGCAGCGCTGCTCCGGCTCGGCGCGAGCGTCGGGCCCGCGTGGGACACCGAGGTGCAGCGGCGCAGGTTCCTGCGCCGCCTCGGCGAGCTGTCGGACGAGGCGATCCTGGGGCCGGTCCGGGCCGACGCCCAGCGGCACTTCGGCGTGGCGGCCGAGGAATCCGCCGTCGAATGCGCCGAGGCGCTCGATTCGCACCGCTACCTCCAGCTGCTCAACGCGTTCGAAGTGCTCGGGGTCGTGCTGCGGGAGCAGCCTCGGGCCGACCAGCGCAAGGCGGCGCTCAAACCGGCTCGCGCCGTCCTGCCGGGTCTCGTGTGGACGGTCGTGACCGAGACCGACGAGCGGCTGGAAGCGGCGTTCGCCGGTTCGGCTCCGAACGCCGTCCACGCGGTGCGCAAGAGCGCGAAGCGGCTCCGGTACGCGCTCGAAGCGGCCGCGGACGCCCTGCCCTTCGTCCCGGACCGCGTGCTGGCGGACTGCCGTGCGGTGCAGGACTTGCTGGGGGAGCACCGGGACGCGACGGTCGCCCGCGGGGAGCTGCACGCACTCGCGTCGGCGGCGACGGAGGCCGGCGATCCGGTGGCGACCTACGAACTGCTGATCACGACCGAGGCGCTCGCCGCGCAGGAGTGCCTCGCCGCCTTGCCCGCGGCGTGGGAAACCCTGCGCCGGGGGCTCGAGCCGATGCGGGGCTGACGCCGCAGAAGGACAAGGAGGAGAACTCGATGCGTGCACGCGACCTGATGTCCGCGCCGGTGGTGGCGGTGACGCCGTCGGCGTCGGCCAAACAGGCGGCGGAAGTGCTCACGGAGCACGGGTTCACCGCGCTCCCGGTGGTCGACGACGACGAACGGCTGATCGGCATCGTCACCGAGGGCGACTTGATCCGGCACCGGATACCCGCGGACATCCGGTCCGGGCACCGGCTTCCGGGCGCCCCCGCGGCAGCGGCCGGCCGGACGGTGGAAGACGTGATGACCACGCCGGTCACGGCGATGTCGCCGGGTACGGACGTGGCCGACCTGTGCCAGGCACTGGTCGACGCGAGGATCCGGGCGATGCCGATCGCCGACGGCAGCCGCCTGGTCGGGATCGTCACCCGCGGCGACGTCGTCCGCGTGCTCGCGCGGGAGGACAGGGCGATCGCCGCCGACGTGCGGCACCGGCTCGAGATCTACGGTGGCACCGGCCGGTGGGAGGTCGAGGTCAGCGAGGGGGTGGTGCGGATCGCCGACCGCGACGACGACGAGACCGACCGCCACGTCGTCACGCTGCTCGCGCTCGCGGTGCCGGGCGTGGTCGCCGCGGACGCCGTCTCGTCCGGCGAGGGTCCGTGGTCGTGACCGGGCGCGGCACCACCGTGCTCGGCCGGGTTTCCGGTCTCGACGGCTCGGCCGGTCGTGACCTCCGGCTCGAGACCCGGGACTTTGGTCATCCCGGCACCGGGGCCGGGCGGTCGTAGGCTGATCCGCGTCATCCCTTCTCGGCAGGGGAGGTCGCCGATGCTCCGCGTTTTTCTCGTGGACGACCACGAGGTCGTGCGCCGTGGCGTGGCCGACCTGCTGGACGAGGACGAGGAGATCACCGTCGTCGGGCAGGCCGGCAACGTATCGCAGGCGCTGGCCCGGATCCCTGCGCTCCGGCCCGATGTCGCCGTGCTGGACGTGCGGATGCCCGACGGCAACGGCATCGAGCTGGCGCGCGAGCTGCGTTCGAAGCTGCCTGAGCTCAAGTGCCTGATGCTCACCTCCTACACCGACGAGCAGGCGATGCTCGACGCGGTGATGGCCGGCGCCGCCGGGTTCGTGATCAAGGACATCAAGGGCATGGACCTGGTTTCGGCGGTCCGGGAGGTCGGCGCGGGCAAGTCCCTGCTCGACGCGCACGCGGCGGCGGCCTTGATGGCCAGGCTGCGCGAGAGCCAGACCAAGAAAGGCCCGTTGTCCGACCTGTCGGACCAGGAACGCAAGCTGCTGGAGCTGATCGGCGAAGGCCTGACCAACCGGCAGATCGCGGAACGGATGTTCCTGGCCGAGAAGACCGTCAAGAACTACGTCTCGCGGCTGCTGGCCAAGCTGGGCCTGGAGCGCCGGACCCAAGCCGCTGTCCTGGCCACGGAGCTGCGCAGCCAGGAACACTGAACCGGCGCGTGGCGCTGCCTCGTGGTGATGTCGCAAGTATCGCCGGGGCCGCATCACTTCGAGCGATCGTCCTCAATGGACTGTGGGCCTCGTCGTCGCCGAGCTTCGGGAGGCGCGGCGGCCACCGGCGTGAGCCGGGTACGAAAGTCCTTGCGGCAGAGGCCGAACGCCGCCATCGGGCCGCCACCGCGCCGTCGTAACGTCGCGGCCGGAGAGGCCACGGCCGGGAGCGGCCGGTGGGCGCCGACCACGTTGGAGGGTGATTCCGCTGCAGACCGTCATCGACGACGACCACCGCCTGCGGTGCGGCCTGAGCGGCTACCTGTCCGCGGTGAGTGCCGCGGTGGGCGTGGGGGTGGAATCGTGCACCGTGGACCTCGACGACCCCGTCTCGGCGTACGTGGCGCTGGACGTGCGCTTGCGCCGGCGGCCGGGGCGGGACACGGCCCTGGTGTGGGATGAGCGGTACGGCTGGTCGTTCGCCATGGAAACGCATTCCGGTGAGGATTTGCTGGTGCTCGCCTACTTCGGCGACGAGGTCGTGCCCGAGCCGGTTGCCGTGCGCCGCTTCGTGGCCGGCGTCCGGTGCGCCGACACGGTCCCGGCACCGGTCCCGCCTGAGGCCGGTGGTGACCGGGGCGAGCTGGTCGCCCGGTTGCTGCGGTACCGCCTCGACAACTCTTCCGCCGGTGTCCTGATCTTGCGCTGGGCCGGTTGACCTTTCGTCCACAGTGGACATGTGGGTGAACCCCGTGCGGCCCTGGACCGCCGGTCGGGTTTTCACCGGCTTGACGGTGCTCGCGAGGATGGGAGACTGGGTGTCCGGAGCGGCGACCTGCGCGGTGTGCGAGGACCGCGGCGAAGACAGGAACGGCTGTGAGCGGTGCTCAGGACGACCGGCCAGACCCGGGCAGGCTGACCTTCCCCGACCTGCCGCGGCTGGAGCTCGACCAGTTGCTCGCGCAGCTGGTCGAACGCGCCCAGGAGGTCATGGGAACCCAAGGCCGGCTGCGCGGCCTGCTGCGCGCGACCACGATGATCACGAGTGACCTCGCCCTGCCCGCGCTGCTCACGCGCATCGTCGAGGCGGCTCGCGAGCTGGTCGGGGCGCACTACGCGGCACTGGGCGTGATCGGCCCGGACGGACAGCTCGCCGAGTTCGTGCACGTGGGCATGCCCGCGGAGACGTTGGAGAAACTGGGCCACCTGCCCGAGGGCAAAGGCCTGCTCGGTGCCCTGGTCGAGGATCCCCGGCCCATCCGGCTCGCCCGCCTGCAGGACGATCCGCGCTCCACCGGATTCCCGGCCGGCCATCCGCCGATGGCGAGCTTCCTGGGCGTCCCGATCCGGGTGCGTGACGCCGTGTTCGGCAACCTCTACCTCACCGACAGCGTCAGCGGCGGGTTCAGCGCCGAGGACGAGGAGCTTGCGCTGGCCCTGGCCGCCGCCGCGGGTAGTGCGATCGACAACGCGCGCCTGTACCAGACGGCGAGGGTCCAGCAGGAATGGCTGCGCGCGTCCGCCGCGATCACCCGCGAGCTCCTCTCGACGGAGTCGGAGAACCCGCTCGCGCTCATCGCTCGCCACACCCGGGAGCTCGCCGACGCCGAGCTGGTGACGGTCGTCCGACCAGCCGGTGCCGAGGGCACCCTGCGCGTGGACCTGGCAGTCGGGGCCGGCGCCGAGAAGCTGGAGGGCATGGTGCTGCCCCTCGGCTCGTCGGTCTCCGGCTCGGTCTTCGTCACCGGTGAACCGATGATGGGCTCGTGGCTCGAACAACGGGAGCGGCTGCCGATCCGGCCGCCGATCGAAATGGAGGTCGACGCCGTGCTCGTCGTGCCGCTCACCGGCAGCGGGCAGGTCAACGGCGTGCTCACTGCGGCGCGCGCCGCGGGCCGTCCGCCGTTCACCGTGGACGATCTGGAGATGGCGGCGGGGTTCGCCAACCAGGCGTCCGTCGCGATCGAGCTGGCCGAGGCGCGGGCCGAACAGCAGCGCAACGCCCTGTACGACGAACGTGAGCGGATCGCCGCCGATCTGCACAGCCAGGTGGTCCGGCGGCTGTACTCCGCCGGCCTGGCGTTGCAGACGACGGCCGGTCTCGCCCGGTCGGCGATCGTCGCGCGCCGGGTCCGCAAGACGATCGCCGACCTCGACGACGTCATCGACCAGATCCAGGCCACCGTGTTCTCTGTTGACGACCCGGCCGACACCGGCCCGTCACCGGAGCGCGACGAGATCCTGCGGGTGCTCGCCGAGGCCACCCCCGTGCTCGGGTTCGCCGTCTCGACCCAGTTCTCCGGCAAGCTGGACACGCTGGTGGCCGCCGATCTGGTGCCTTTCCTCGAGCGGGGCCTGCGGCTGATCGCGCACCACGCGGCCGCGGCCTGGGTCCAGGTGGAGATCCGGTCCGAGCCGCGCCGGCTCACCGCGGTGATCCGGCACGACGGCACGGGCGACCTCGAAGAATCGGCCGCCGCGGACCTCGCGGAGCTGGCGGAAGCCGCGCGGCTGCGCGGCGGGACCTGCGGGGTCGGCCACGGTGCCGAGGCCGGCTCCGTGCGCTGGACGGTGCCGGCGGGCTAGGTGTGCCTGGGACGGGAGCCCGCGCGGTCGTCAGGCGGTGACGAGGGTCGGAGCCACCACGACCTCCTCCAGCTCCCGTCTCGGCGTCGGCGAGGCCGGCGAACCGTGGCCCAGGCGCAGGATGATCTGGGGCCAGACGCCACCGCCGAGCAGCACGCGGAGCCGTTCGCGGACGCGCGCGACTTCGACCGGTTGCGAGATGAAGGACGCGTCGAGCCCCAGCGCCGTCGCGGTCAGCAACACGCGTTGCATGGCCTGGCCGGTCCTCAGCCGGTCGACCGGGTCGTCGCCGAACGAGCCGATCACCAGGACCAGCGGTTCGGGCGCCGTACCCAGCCGGGGCACGCCGGTGGTCCTGATTCCGGAATCTCGGAGGACCCAGGCGTCGTCGGCCGGCAGGATCCCCCCGGCGGACATCGGCACGCCGTCGCGGGCGGACCCCTCGCGCGCGGTCCAGCGCTGCCACTCGGCGAGGAACGCGGGATCGGTCATCTGGATCCGGTGGCTCGACCGCACCAGCTTCTTCAGCTCCGCCACCTGGCCGTGATCGAGGCGGGGTAGCCAGGCCTGTTCGAGCTCCGCGGCGTGGCGCAGCAGGCCGACGACCGACGGGGGCACGACCTCGGCGCTGAACGGCGATCGGTTCGTGTGGCGGCGCGGGATCTCCCGCGCGAGCCGGGCGAGGCGGTCGTCGATCGAGGTGGCGCCCACCGGCCGCACCACGGCCAGCAGGTCCGGCTCCGGGCGGCGCGGGAACAGGGACACGACCGGGTGCACGCCGCACGCGTGGATCGCGGCGCGGAGGTTGAACAGTGACGCGCCGCAGGACAGCAGGAGCTCACGCCGGTCCGGGTCGGCGACGGGCAGGATCCGGTCGGGGTCCGCGCGGACCTCGATCCCTCCTGGTCCGCTGGCGAACAGCCAGGGCTGGGTGTTGTGCGTCGACGGCGCGAGCGTCGCGGCGCGCAGAGCCGATCTCACCTGTTCGGAGGTGAGCCGCCCGGTCGCAGCCACTTGTAGTGTCATCGGTCTCCTGGCCGTGGGAAGACGAGTGCTGGTCGGAGTCGAGCCTTGCCCTGCCAGGCTGGTCGACCGCAGCGGCGGCGGACAGAGGCGAAAGTCATCACAGGCGGCGACGCCGTGGGATGAGGGAGGCGAGCGGACCGATGCCGGCAACCGGGTCCGGGGAGAGCGCCCGCAGGCTTTCGGGCACGCTGGGACAGCTGCGCCTGCGGGAGACGCTGCGAGATCTCCAAGAGCGCGTCGAGCAGCTGATCGGTACGCGCGACAAGATGGACGGCCTGCTCGACGCGGTGCTCGCGGTGGCGTCGGGACTGGAACTGGACACGACGCTGCGCCGCATCGTCCAAGCCGCGACCGACCTCGGCGAGGCGCGGTACGGGGCGCTCGGGGTGCTCGCCGACGACGGTTCGCTCGCGGAGTTCGTGTACCTCGGCATCGATTCGGCGACGCGGGAGCGCATCGGTCACCTGCCCGAGGGCCACGGGCTGCTGGGCCTGGTCATCGACGAGGCGAAGCCACTGCGGCTGGAAAAGATCTCGGAGCATCCCGCTTCCGTCGGGTTTCCGGCGCACCACCCGCCCATGCACTCCTTCCTCGGCGTTCCCGTCCGGGTGCGTGAAGAAGTCTTCGGCAACCTCTACCTCACCGAGAAGCAGGGCGGTGGCGCTTTCACCGACGACGACGAGGTGATGGTGCAAGCGCTCGCTGCCGCGGCCGGGATCGCGATCGAGAACTCGCACCTGTACGAGCAGGCGCAGGTGCGACAGCGGTGGCTCGGTGCGACGAGTGAGGTCACGACCGAGCTGCTCGGCGGCACGGACCCGGCCGACGCGCTGAACCTGATCGCCGAACGGGCCCTGGAGCTGACCGGCTCGGACGTGACGATGCTGGCGCTGCCCAACTCCGGTCGGCTGGACGTCGACGAGGACTGGGACGACGAGGCCACCGACCTGACGATCACCGTCTGCGCGAGCGTGAGCGCGGTCGAGCTCACCGGCCTGCGGATCGACGCCGCCTCGACCGTTCCGGGCGCGGTCTACCGGGACCGGACCCCGCGCAGCATCCCGGGCCTGGATCTCGGCGGGGGCCGGCGGTTCGGCCCGACGCTCGTGGTGCCCCTGCGCACGGGGGACCGCACGTCGGGAGTCCTGATCGCGGTCCGTGAGCCGGGCGCCGCCGCGTTCGAGGCGACGCAGCTGCCGGTCCTCGCGTCGTTCGCCGACCAGGCCGCGCTCGCCCTCCAGCTGGCGGCCCAGCAACGCGCCGCCCGCGAGCTGGACGTGCTGTCCGACCGCGACCGGATCGCCCGCGACCTGCACGACCACGTGATCCAGCGGCTCTTCGCGGTCGGGCTGGCGATGCAGGGCACGCGCCGCCGGTTGAAGGAGCCGGAGCTGAAGCGGCGGCTTCAGGACAGCGTCGACCAGATGCACGAGATCGTCCACGAGATCCGCACCGCGATCTTCGACCTGCACGGTGGCGCGGCGGGGGCGACCGGGCTGACCCTGCGGCACCGCCTCTACGACGCGATCGCCGAGCTCACCGACGAAGCGCCCGTGCATCCCACGGTGAGCATGTCCGGAACCGTCGACGCGGTGCCCGCGCAGCTGGGGGAACACGTGGAGGCCGTGGTCCGCGAGGCCGTCAGCAACGCCGTCCGGCACGCCGACGCCACGTCGGTGACCATCGCGGTGTCGGTCAAGGACGAAGTGCTCCGGGTGTCGGTCGCGGACGACGGCGCGGGGCTGCCCGCCGAGGTCTCGCCGAGCGGGCTGGGCAACCTGCGCGACCGGGCCGAATCGGCGGGGGGGACCTTCACGATCGAGTCGCGCCCGGGCGGCGGCACGCGGGTCGAGTGGACTGTGCCCCTGCCTTGAGCCGGTCACCGGGGGTCTTAGGTCCCTCGACCTCGTGACCGCCGCCCGTACACCGGGCCGGCCGCGCGGACCAGGCTCGACGGTGCCCCAAGGTGTCGTCCCCCGGAGACCACGATGAACGACCAGCTCCCCACCGCGTTCGACCAGGCCCTCGCGGCGGCGGTGCGAGCGCCGTCTCCGCACAACACCCAGCCGTGGCGGTTCGTGGTGGACGCTGCCGCGGTCGAGGTGTGGCTCGACCGCGAGCGGGTCCTCGCGGTCGCGGATCCCGCGGCGCGCGAGGCGAGGCTGTCCTGTGGCGCCGCCGTGCTGAACCTCGTGATCACCCTGCGGCTCAACGGGCTCGGCGCGCGGGTGCGGATCCTGCCGGACCCCGCGTCGCCGGACCTGCTCGCCGTGATCGGTCTCGACGGCACCCGGCGTTCGACGGAACAGGACCGCAGGCTCGCCGAGGCGGTGCACCGCAGGCACACGAACCGCCGCCCGTTCGTCGACCGCGCGGTGCCGGCGGTCGCCCGCGCCCGGCTGAAGTCGGCGGCGCTGACCGAAGGCGGGCAGCTCGAGTTCCTGGACGCCTCGGGGCGCTACCCGAAGGTCGCCGCGCTCGTCCGGCGAGCGGAGTCGTTGCAGTCCGAGGATCCGGCCTTCCGGGCGGAGTCGGCGTTCTGGACCGCGCGCGCGGCGGAGAGCCCGGACGGGGTGCCGACGGCCGCTTTCGGGCCGCCGCACGAGATCCCCGGTGTCGTGTGCAACCGCGCCTCGCACACGAACCCGGCCGTTCCCTCGCGGGTGTTCGAGCAGGATCCGTTGCTGGCGGTCGTGCTGACGCGCGACCACGGCGCGGCCGCCGACGTCCGGGCCGGCATGGCCATGCAGCGCGTCCTCCTGACCGCCACGGCGGAGGGCCTCGCCACCTCGTTCCTCTCGCAGCCTCTGGAGGTCCGCAGCACCCGGGGACAGTTCCTGGAGCTGTTCCGCGGGCTGGGCCAAGTGCACGCGCTGCTGCGGATCGGGTACGGCCACCCGACCCGGATGACGTCGCGACGACCGGCCGCCGAGGTGACGACACAGCGGGCCGAACCCGACGTGCCGGCCTTCTGACGTCTCAGGTCAGGACGGTTCCGGGACGGGGATCAATACCGAAGGTTCTGATTTCTCGCCCTATCGGAAAGTGTCGTTGATCGCGTCGCACCCGGCGGGTTCCGATCAACGGATGGTCACTATCCATGACCAACGGACCATCGCGCGCGACCGGGTCAGAGCACGATCACCTCGGCGGGGACGGCGAACCGCACACCCAGCCGCGCGCCCGTCTCGGCTCCGGTGGATTCGAGGAACTCCCGGGGCGAGGCCATGTCGCCCGGGCCGATGCCGCGCAGGTACTCGGCGTGGGCTTCGAGGGAGGCGACGCCCTGGTCGAGGAACTCCGTGGTGTCCACGCCGTGGGTGGATTCGGGGCTGTGGGTGACGATGATCCGCCGCACCTGCCACGGGTCGAGACCTTCGTCGAGCAGCTCGCGGAAGATCCAGCGGTTGCCCGCGTCCCGGGCCCCGTCCAGGACGGCGCGGCCCAGCGCGATGTGGTCGGCCTGGTTGGGCGCACCCGGACCCCAGCGGTCGTGGTAGTTGCCGGTCACGACCACGTCGGGGCGGTGCCGGCGGATGGCCCGGGCGATGTCGCGCCGCAGCGGGAGCCCGTATTCGAGAACGCCGTCCGGGTAACCGAAAAACTCCACGAGGCCGACGCCGACGGCCGCCGCACCGGCGCGCTCCTCGGCCTCGCGCAGCGGTCCGGCGACCGCGGGGTCGATGGCGTCGATGCCGGCCTCGCCACTCGTGGCCAGGCAGTAGACGACCTTCTTGCCCTGCGAGGTCCAGCGGGCGACGGCCGAGGCCGTGCCGTACTCCAGGTCGTCCGGATGCGCGGCGAACGCCAGCGCCGTCGACCACGATTCATCCAGCGGCACCAGTGGTCCGGTCACCCTCGGATCAGCCTTTCTCGAAACCCCGCAGTTTGAACTCGAGTCACCCTACTCGAATGCGGCGGCAGCGTTTCCGGGCAGTGGCGGTGAGTCGATCTCGACAAAAAGTGACCCGATTGCGGGTGTTCTCTCCGTGTTCACATCGGGTATTCACGCTGTGGATCCGGTGAGTTTTCCGAAACTGTCCCTGTCGTGCCGGCGCCGGAAGCCGCACGTCGGGTTGGCCACATCGTGACCCGCCGGGTGCCGGCTCCTGATAAGTTACACATCCTCACTGTAACGTTCGAACGGCCGACCGCCGTGAACCGAGAGGATCCCATGCCCGAGCCGACCAGGGTGACCGTCGTCTACTACTCGTCCACCGGCACCACGCACGAACTCGCCCGGGAGATCGTGATCGGGGCCGAGAAGGCCGGCGCCGAGGTTCGCCTGCGCAAGGTCCCCGAACTCGCGCCGGAGGCGGCGATCGCGTCGCGGCTGGCGTGGGCCGAGCACGTCGCCGCGACCCGCGACCTGCCGGTCGCCACTCCCGACGACCTGCTGTGGGCGGACGGCATCGTGATGGGGTCACCCACTCGCTTCGGCAACATCGCCAGCCAGCTCAAGCAGTTCCTCGACACGCTGGGTCCCCAGTGGGCGCAGGGGCAGCTCGCGGACAAGGTGTACTCCGGGTTCACGACGACCGACACCGACCACGGCGGCCAGGAATCGACGTTGCTCGCCCTGTACACCACGTTCCACCACTTCGGCGGCATCGTCGTCGCGCCGGGATACACCGATCCCGTCAAGTTCGCCGACGGAAACCCCTACGGCAGCAGCCATGTCGGGCGGCGAGGCGAGGCGCCCGTCGACGAGACCGCCCGGGCGGCGGCCCGGCACCAGGGAGAGCGTGTCGCCCGGATCGCCACCGGCGTCAAAACCTGCGGGTGATCGGTTGCCGGCGGGTGCCGTCGAGTGCGGCCGCGGCAGCGGCGGGAAGGAATACGTGTCGTGTCCGGTAACGCGCGTGAGCCCGGTCGGTCCACGGTCGATCGGCTGCTGACCCTGCTCGACGTCTTCGACGGGGCCGACCTGACCCTCGTCGAGATCGCCGGGCGATCCGGCCTGCCGCTGTCCACGACCCATCGGATGCTGGGCGCACTCGAGCGGTGGGGCGGGATCGAACGCGCGCCCAGCGGCCGGTATCGCGTGGGCCTGCGGCTTTGGGAGCTCGGAACCCGTGCGACGATCCCGTCGGGTCTGCGCGAGACGGCCCTGCCGCTCATGCAGAACCTCTACGAGTCCACGCACGAGAACGTGCAGCTCGCCCTCCGTACCGGGCACGACGCGCTGGTCATCGAGCGGCTCACCGGACCGCGGGCCGTCCGCACCGTCACGGAGGTCGGCGGGCGGCTGCCGTTGCACGCGACCGGCGTCGGAAAGGTGCTGCTCGCGTCCGCTCCCGCCCACGTCGTTTCCCAGGTGCAGCAGCGAGGTCTCGCACGCTGCACTCGCTACACCCTGACTGAACCCGGTCGGCTCGCCGCCGCGATCTTCGCGACGCGCGACACCGGAATCGGCACCGTGCACCAGGAGATGACGCTCGGTACCTCTTCGGTCGCGGCGCCGGTGACCGACGGCAGGGGAGACGTGCGGGCGGCTGTGGGCATCGTCGCGCATTCCCACGTCGACGTGTCGCGCTACGCATCCGTGATCCGTGACGTGGCAAGGGAGATCTCCCGCCACGTCCAGCCGGATGCGCCGGCGGGCCGGCCCTCCCGTCCGGCCGGCAACCGTCCACATGCGACGGACGTGCCCTGAACCCGGCCGCCGGGAACCGCACGGGCCGTGGTGTGGCCCGCTCGGTTCCCGGCGGCCGAGGGTCGTCAGTCGCCGGTGACCGCCACTGATCGCGTCGCATCCGAGCCGGCCGCGGACGAGCCGGCGGCGTCAGCCCGCCGGGCGTCGGTCCGAACGGTGCGCGAAACCCTGGCCAGCGCCATGACCGCACCGCTGGCCACCAGGAGGACCGCACCCATCACCACGAACACGGTTCGGGGAGCCGTCCCGCCGCCCAGGGCGAACCCGACGAGCAGCGGCCCCAGGATGCCGCCGATCCGGCCGATGCCCAGGGCCCAGCCGACGCCGGTCGGCCGGATCCGAGGCGGGTAGAGCACCGTGGCCAGCGCGACGACGCTCATCTGCCCACCGGTCACGCAGGTGCCGGCGAGGAACGCCGCGCCGAGCACCATCCAGTTCTGCCCCGCGACCGCGAACGCGAGCATCGACACGAACACCGCGCCGAGAAGATAGACGACACCGAGCGTCCCGAACGGCCCGCGCCGGTCCATCGAGGGCCCGATCACGAGCGCCGCGACGATCCCGCCGATCGTCGTGAGTGCCGTCGCGAGGACCGCCGTCGAGGGGGAGTGCCCGAGCCGGCCCAGGATCGTGGGCAACCAGCTCTGAACGGCGTAGAACACACCCAGGTTGAGCATGAACGCGATCCACAGCAACGCGGTGCTCACCAGCCAGTGCCGCCGGAACAGCTCGATCAGCGGAGAACGGTGTCGCACCGATGCCCCGGCGGCTCCGGAGGCGCGCTCGGCGGGCAGCACGAGCGTCGTCGGATCCAGGTCCGGGTCGAGGCGGCACAGGGTCGCGCGAGCTCGAACGGCGTCGCGGGGCAGGAGGTAGCTCGGGGAATCGGGCAGCAATCTCAGCAGAACCAGCGCGAGGAGCAACGGCAGGATGCCGCCGAGCACGAACAGCGGCCGCCATCCCCAGGCCGGGATGACCGCTCCGGAGATCAAGCTTGCCGCGACGAAGCCGAGGGCCAGCCAGCAGTAGATCAACATGACGAACGTCGAGCGGCGCCGGGCCGGCGCGAACTCGCTGGCCAGCGCGACGGCGCTCGGGATGGCCGCACCGAGGCCCGCGCCGGTCAACAGCCGCAGCGCGATCAGCTGCGTCTCGTTCCCGGCGACCGCGCACAGCACTGTGAACACCCCGAACAAGGCCGTGGCGGCGATGACGAGCTTCCGGTGCCCGATCCGGTGGGCCAAGGGCGAGAGCACCAGGTAACCGATCATCAGCCCGACGATCGAAGCCGAGAAGATCGGGCCCAGTGCGGCGACGGGCAGGGACCATTCCCGGGCGACCGCCGGGGCGACGAAGCTGATCGCTTGCGTGTCGAGACCGTCGAGGAACATGACCAAGCCGGTCAAAGCCAGGACCAGGAAGTGGAATCTGCCTACTGGTCGGCCGTCGATCAGGTCGTCCAGGTGCACGGTGCGGCCTGGTTCCGATATTCGAGAAGGCACGGCGATATCGCCTTTCGGGTGGGGGCACGATCCACCGAAGATTCGGTGTCGATACGAGGGGAGGGAGAAAGCCCGGGGATCGGGGAAAATCATCGAGCGGCAGCGAATGTGCCGTCCACGATCACACGGTTTCGCCGCTGTGGAAGGTCGTGAAGGTGTCGACCGGTGCTCGTGCTGTCCGGTGCCGGCTGAGGCGGTGGTCGGGATCGGCGTGGCCGAGCGCGAGCCCGCACACGATGATCTGGTCGTCCGGAATCTTCAGGTGCTGCCTCAGAACCGGGTAGAAGTCGATGAACGAGGCTTGCGGGCAGGTGTCGAGCCCCGCTTGCCGGGCCAGCAGCATCAACGCTTGCAGGAACAGCCCGGCGTCGATGAGCGCGCCGGCGAGCGGACTCCGGCTGACCGTGAGAACCAGGCCGACCGGGGCGCCGAAGAAGTCGTAGTTGCGGCGGTGATGAGCCAGCCGTCCCTCGGCGTCGTGCGCCTCGATGCCGAGAGTGTCCCGGTAGAGGCCTTCGCCGAAGGTCTGTCGCCGGCTCCGGAACGGTTCTTCCCACTCCTCCGGCGGAGGCTGGAACGGGTACTCGGTCTCGGCGACGCGGCCCTCGCCGTCCAGCGCCTGCCAGAGCGCCTCGGTCAGGCGTAGCTTCGGTTCGCCGGTCAGGACGTGGACGTGCCACGGCTGACTGTTGGAATTGCTGGCCGAGCGGGAGGCGAGCGCCAGCAGGCGCTCCACTTCCGCTCTCGGGACGGGGGTGGGCAGGAACGCACGCACGCTGCGCCGGGTCAGCAGCGCCTCGACGACGGTCGCCGCGCTCTTCGCCGGGCCGGCCGGCGCAGCGAGTTTAGTGGTGGTGGTGTCGTTCATCAGCTGGTCGGCCTCGGGTCAGCGCCCGTCGGACGCGGAGATCTCGTAACCCTCGGGCACGGTGACCTCGTAGTCGTCGGGCACCGTGATGTCGTAGGAGATCCGCCCCGCGGGCAGGTAGAACAAGGCGATCAGGCCGCCGCCCACGACCTCGGGGTAGTGGTGGCTGCCCGGCTCGGGCGAGGTCCATCCCGGTCCCTGCCAGCCGCGCGGCCCGCGCAGCAGGGCACCGGGATCCAGGGGGATGACCATGTTGATCTCGCCGTAGGGGTGCTGGTGGTATTCACCGCAGAACAGCGGGACGCTGTTGAGGTAGACCGCGGTGATGCTGAACCAGTTCAACCGCTCGGACGGCTCGATGATCCTGCTGCGGCGGTAGTGGGGGCCGTCCACCTCGATGTTGGCGGCCCAGCCCTCGGTCACGCCTTCCTTGATCATCCGGGCGAGGTCGTCCCACAGTTCGGAGCCCGGCCCCCGGTTCTCGTTGAGCCAGGTTTCCAGCTCGACTCCGGCTGTGCGGTTCTTGATCTCGTTGATGAACGGGATGCTGCGCTCGATTAGATCTTCGGGTGTCGCGCTCATGCGCTGTCTTCTCCTGGCGTCGTTGCCGGAGCGGGGTGCCCCGCGCTCAACGAAGGTAAGACACTCCGAACGTTACAGTCAATAGCTGTAACGTTCGAGGTCGGTGAAGGCCGCCCGCGGTGTACCCGATAATCAGGCCATGACGGACTCACGCAAGGCGGATTCGGTTGCGGGCGAAGCGGTGGCCGTGTCACGCGGTGGCCGGCCACTGGATCCCGGGCGCGACGAAGCGATCATCACGGCCGCGCGCCGGAGGCTGGTTCTCGACGGCTATTCGAAGATGACCATCGGGGACATCGCCTCCGACGCCGGTGTGTCCCGGCCGACGATCTACCGGCGCTGGCCGGGCAAGCTCCAGCTCACCATCGAGGCGATCGACTACGGGCTCCGGGCACAACGAGACACCTATCCCGATCTGAGGCTGGAGGAACTTCCCGCTCTCGAGGCGCTGACCGAGGCCGTCCGGCGGCTGGATCCGTGTTACTTCAACCCGGACGCGATGGTGCTCATGGGCAACTTCATGAGCGAGACGATGCGGACGCCGGAGCTGCTCGCGATCGTCCTGGAGCACGCCGTCGAGCCCCGGTTACGGCAGTTCGAAGGCGTGCTGGCCGAACTGCAGGAGCGCGGCGAGGTGCGGCCGGACATCGATCGGCACACGATCGCCACCTTGTGCTTCGGCAGCTACTTCGCCGCATTCCTTCGTGCGGAACCCGACCGCAAGGGGCTCGCCGAGCAGGTCGTCGCCGTCCTGTGGCCGGGGATCGCCGTTCAGTGCTGACGGTCCACTGTGGCCCGCCGTCGGGCGGGCTTTTTCCCGATGGCGGGCCACAGTACGGAGACGACCGCCTCGGCGATGTCCAGGTCGGACTCGCCGCGGAAGAAGGCGGCCAGATAACTGCCGAAGCACATGGTCGCGATCGTGTGCTTGTCGATGTCGTCGCGCACGGCCCCGCGGTCCTGCAGCCGGGTCAGCACGCTTTCGACCAGGCGCACGCGGGGTTCGACCGCGTGCTCACGGAGAATTCCGAGCAATTCGGGGGTGTGGACCGCCTCCCCGGCGAACGTGCCCATCAGGACCATCGCGTCCGGGTTGAAGTACGTGGGATCGAGGCGCCGGACGACCTCCACGAGCGCTTCCCTCGGGGCGAGTTCGTCGAGGTCCATCTCGAACATGTCGTGCTGCTTGCGGAAGCCGTAGTCGAGGGCGTCGACGACGAGCTCGAACTTGGTGGCCCAGCGCCGGTACAACGTCGGGCGGCCGACCTCGGCGTCGGCGGCGATGTCGCGGATCGTCATCCGGGAGTAGCCGTCCAGGACGAGGCGTCGCCGGGTGGCGAGGATGATCGCCTCGTCGAGCGCGGCATCGCGGGGCCGGCCGACCGGACGCGGACCGTCTTCGGTGCCGGCGGGTTCGATCGCCGTCGCTCGGCGTGCTCGCGCCACGGTTCCACCTCGCTGGGAAAGTCGATCCACAGTACGGATCCTCTGTTAACCTCGAAGTTACACACTATAGCTGTAACGTAACTAGCCGCCACCGGAGGAACGCGATCGTGGACGTCGAGGACTACCTGCGCAGACTCGAAATGGTTCACCCCGGGGTGCCCGGCCTCGAAGCACTGTGCGAGCTGCAACGGCGGCACTTGGAGCGGGTGCCGTTCGAGAACCTCGGCCGCTACCTGGGCGAGCAGGTCGACCTCGACGAGAACGCATTGCTCGACAAAGTGGTGCGGCGGCGTCGTGGCGGCCTTTGCTACGAGCTCAACGGGGCGTTCGGCTTGCTGCTGCGCGGCGTCGGGTTCGACGTGCGGCTGCTGGCCGGCCGCGTGATGCGGCGGGGCGGCGGGTTCGGCCCGCCGCTCGACCACCTGGCGCTGCGGGTGGACCTCGATGAGCCGTGGCTGGTCGACGTCGGGTTCGGCCGGTTCAGCATCCGGCCGCTGCGGCTCGCGACCACCGAGGAGCAGCCGGATCCCGCGGGCGGGTTCGCCGTGCTGCCCGCGCCGCACGGGGATGTCGACGTGCTGTGCGACGGAAACGTGGTCTACCGCCTCGAAGCGAGGCCACGAGAGCTCGAAGACTTCCAGGCGATGGCCTGGTGGCACGCGAACTCGCCGGCTTCGCCCTTCGCGCACGGGCCGACGTGTTCGCTCGTGCGGCCTGGCGGCCGGGTGACGATCGCGGGCGCCCGGCTGATCGAAACCGTGGGGGAGACGCGCACCGAGAGCGTGCTCGAAGACGACGACGCGGTCCTCGCGGCCTATCGCGAGCACTTCGGCGTCGTGCTCGATTCCGTGCCCGCCGCGGGATGATTTCGTCACGGTTTCCGGTCGGTGGAAACCGGCCGTCGACATTCCGCGCAGGGCGGGAAATGGTGGGGCGCATGCCTCTCCACAACGAGCACGACACCGACGGTTCGGCGAACGAACAGATCCGGAAGGTCGTCGAGGACTGGGCCCTGTACCGCGACTCCGCGCAGTGGGACAAGTTCGCGACGGTCTGGCACACCGACGGCTGGATGACCGCGACGTGGTTCCAAGGCCCGTTCACCGAGTTCATCGAGGTGAGCCGAGCGGCCTTCGACCGGGGCGGCCAGATCCTGCACTTCCTCGGCGGCTTCACGTGCGAGGTCGCCGGTGACCGGGCGATCGCCCAGACGAAGATGAAGATCGAGCAGCGGGCGCGGGTCCACGAGACGCTCGTCGATGTGACGTGCACCGGGCGGTTCTTCGACTTCTTCGAACGCCGTGACGGGCGCTGGGGAATCGTTCGCCGACAGCCGATCTACGAGTCCGACCGGATGGACGTCGTCGACCCGGCCACGACTCTCGACCTCGACTCGGCCGCGCTGGCGAGTTTCCCGGCCGGCTACCGCCACCTCGGCTACCTGCAGGAGGACAACGGCTACCGGGTCATGCGTGACCTCCCCGGGCTGCGCGGACCGGCGGTCGAGGTGCTCTACGCCGAGGGCTTGGGCTGGCTCGAGGGCTCGGCGACCCCGGGTGTCGTCCGCAGCGACGACCGCGGCGGCGCTTCGTGACGCTGCCGGGTCCGGCGCTTGCGGGTGGGTTCAGCGAGCCGGTTTCCGGCCGTGGACGAACCAGATCGCCTCGGCCGGGCCGTCGCCGCGGTTGGTGAGGCGGTGGGGGGTCGTCGAGTCGAAGGCGATGGAGTCGCCGGCGTGGAGCTGGTAGGTGTCGAAGGCCAGGGCGACTTCCAGCGTGCCGCTGATGATGTAGCCGTATTCGATGCCCGAGTGGCGGGTGAGCTTGTCGTCGGGGACGGAGCTGCCGTTGACTTCGTAGCGGACGTGCAGGAAGTCCACCGTGCTGTCGTGGATGGACGACAGCTGCTCCCACGTGACGCCGGAGTCGAGGACGAGCTGGCGCCGTTCGCCGGGGCGGAGCAGGGGGCTCTGCTGCTCCTCGGGACTTTCGTTGAGCTTCGCCAGCGCGCCGTGGAAGCTGTGCTTCTCGACGCCCGCCTCCGGTGCGGGCGCGGGCGGTTCCTCCGCCCCCGCACCGGCGGCGCTGCTGAACAACTCGTCGATGGAGACGTTGAGGGCGCTGCAGATCGCGTACAGGGTCGCGACCGAGGGCTGGGACTTGTTGTTCTCGATCTGCGACACGAACGCGGCCGAGTACCCGAGATCGCGCGCGAACTGGCGCAGCGACAGCCCGGACGCCTGCCGGCGCGCCCGCAGCTGCTCGCCGAGGTTCGCGGCCTCGGAGTGCTCCGCCGCCGGCTCGTGCTTCGCTGCCACGTCTCGCTCCTCGCGCCGTCGTTTGTCAGTGTTCACTATAGCTTGACGCTCTCGCCGCGAGAGCGGCTCAAGCGGTGAGCCGGTCGCGCACGAACTCCAGCTCCCGCACGACGTAGTCGGTGATGTCGCCGCTCTTGAGGTGCTCGGGCAGGACGTCCCAGGTGTAAGTCTCGATCTCCAGGTGCGACGACTGCGGCTGCGCGCGATGGCGGTCCAGGGCCTGTTCCAAGGCGAACCGGGTGGTGCGGAACGGGCCGAGGTCGTCGAGGAAGACCGGCACGTGGAAGTGGGTGCGCCATTCGCGCGCGCCGCCGGGGTCGCGGCGCCAGGCGGCGATCGCGTCGGAGAGGTTGAGGTGGCGGGTGACGGTGCCCTCGCGCAGCTCGGATGTCTGGCTCAGGTAGATGGTGCGGGTGAACCGCTCCAGCTCGCGCACCACCTCGTCGGTCACCTCGGGCACCCACAGCGCGGCGGCCTGCTGCAGCTTGAACACGGGCACGCCGGCGCCGGCGAGCAGGTCGAGCGAGGCGGGGATGTCGTCGAACTCCACGGCCTGGTGCCCGATGTCGAACACGATCCCGACGTGGCGGCGCAGGGCGCCGAAGGCTTCCGCGAGCGGCAGGTCGGCGAGGCCCGAAAGGGTTTCGGCCGCGGCCCGGGAGTACAGCCGTGAACTGAAGTAGCGGACGGTCTCCTCGATGGTTTCCAGGTAGCAGAACGGTTCCGGCTCGATCGCGAGCTTCACCCGCCGGCCGGTACGGCGTTCGAGGGCAACGAGGTGGGCGACGACGCGCAGGACGTTGCGGGTGAACAGCTCCACGTACGCCTCGCCGGTGACCTTGGGCCGGTAGGCGAGCGGCACGGTCTGGATGGTCGGCTCGACCCCGGCCGCGGCGATGTCGGCGAGCACGTCGGCCACGCGCGTGGTGTAGGCGACGCGCTCTTCGGTGCTCCAGTCCGGTTCGTACACGTTCTCCATCACCGAACGGCCCTTGAACGGCCCGTGCGGAAACGCGTTGACGGTGTAGACGTAGAGATCGTTGTCGGCCAGGTACTTCTTCAGCCGGTCACGCTCGGGGCCGTCACCTGCGAGTCGGTCGGCCGACGCGCCCGAGATCCGCAGTGACACCCCGAACGGCGCGTCGGGGGAGACCCGGCGCTTCACTTCGGGGACGTAGGTCTCGAGGCTGGCGCTCATCTCGTCCCAGGTGTCACCCGGGTGCACGAGGGTCGAATAGGACAGGTGGCCCAGACGCGTGCCGAGGTCCATGAGGTTCCTCCGGGGAAGGCGGCAGAGGGAGTGCCGGAAGTGCTGCGGTGACGCGCTGCAGCAGACGTTTGCTCGAAGTGAACAGTCCGAAACCCAGTGCTGTCAAGGACTGCTGCCTTTGACCTGCGTATCTGCCAAAGTTGTTAGTTGACTCTTGACTCACTGGCCGGTTCATTGTTCACTACCGCTGTACAGCGTCGTCGAACGGGAGTGAACCCGGCGAGTATCGACGCCGTGTCCACGCCCGGATCCCGGCTGCGCGGGTTTCCGGAGAACCTACGAGGAGTTCAGCATGCGCGCCGCGGTCTTCCACGACAAGCACGACATCCGGGTCGAGGACATCCCGGAACCGGCCGGGGTCGGCGCGCGGCAAGTGCGCGTCCGTCCCTACCTGTGCGGGATCTGTGGCACCGACCTGCACGAGTACGCCGCCGGGCCGATCGTCATCCCGACCAGCCCGCACCCGCTCTCGCACGCCGCGGCGCCGCAGGTGCTCGGGCACGAGTTCTCCGGGCAGGTGCTGGAAATCGGTACCGAGGTCACCGGCGTCCGCGTCGGCGACCGGGTTTCGGTGATGCCGCTGATCTACTGTGGACACTGCTACTACTGCCGCCGCGGGCTCAACCATCTGTGCCCGAGGATGGCCTGCACGGGACTGAGCTGGGACGGCGGCGGGATCAGCGAGCAGGTGGTGGTTCCGGAGCACCAGATCTCGGTGCTACCGGAATCGGTGTCGGACGTGCAGGGCGCGCTCGTCGAGCCTGCCGCGGTCGCCGCGTACGGCGTCGACCGCACCGGCTTCACCTCCGGCGACAGCGTCCTGATCACCGGCGCCGGGCCGATCGGCGCACTCGCCGCGCTGTACGCCCACGCGTCCGGAGCGGCACAGATCTTCGTGAGCGAGCCGAACGCGCGCCGCCGGGCCCTGCTCGAAGCGCTCGGGGTCGCGACCGTGCTCGACCCGCTGGCCGAGGACGTGCCGGAGGTGGTCCGCGCGCTCACCGGCGGGATCGGGGCCGACGTCGCCGCCGAGTGCTCCGGCTCGGAGGCCGGTCTCGCCACGGCGCTGGGCAGCCTGCGCTCCCACGGCACCGCGACGCAGGTGGGCCTGCACGTCCGGCCCGCCACGATCGACCCGATGGCGCTGTCGCAGCGCGATCTGAGCCTGGTCGGCACGTGGTGCTACCCCGTGTTCGACTTCCCGCGCATCATCTCGCTCGTCGCGACCGGCCGCTTCCCGGTGGAGCGCGTGCTCACCGAGGTGATCGCGGTCGACGACGTCGTCGCCGGCGGGTTCGACCGCCTGCTCGACCCCGAAGGCGACGCGCAGAAGCTGCTCGTCCAGGTCGGCTGACTCGGACCACCTGTGCACCACAACCGTTTCCCACTGTCCGCAAGACCTTTGTGGACACACTTCGTCCTGCCCTGCGACCCGGTGCGCTGCACCCGAGGAGCGATCCGATGAGCGACACGACAAGGGGTTCCGTGGTCGTCACACAGTCGGCCCCGTCGCCCGCCCCGGCTTCGGGGACCGACCGCCCGCCCGGCCGGCCGAGCCTCTGGCGGCAGACGACGGCGCAGCGTGCCTCGCGTGGCCTCGTGACGATCCTCGTCGCGACCGCGCTGCTGTTCCTCGTGAGCCTGCTGCTGCAGCCCGAGAGCCTGGGTCGCAGCTCGCTGCAGGGGATGCTGCCCTTCGCCGCGGTGCTCGCCGTGGTCGCGCTCGGGCAGACGCTGGTCGTGCAGCAGGCGGGAATCGACCTGTCGGTGCCTGGCACCGTGTCCTTGAGTGTGATCATCGTGACGCACTACCCCGCCGGTGACAACGGGAAGCTGCTCCCCGCGGTGCTGCTCGCCTACGGCGCGGCGCTGGCGGCGGGGCTGCTCAACGGCCTCGTCGTGAGCCGGCTGGGGATGTCGGCGATCGTCACGTCCCTGGGCACCAACGCGTTGCTGTACGCGGTGGTGCTCGGGATCTCGGGCGGCTCGCCGGTGACGACCACGGACACGCTGCACTCGCTCGTCACCGGCCGCTTCCTCGGCCTGCCCTACGCGGTCTACATCGCCGTCGTCCTCGTCGCGGTGACCGGCTTCGCGATGAAGCGCACCGTGCCGGGCCGCCGGTTCGAGGCCGTGGGTGACAACCCGGAGGCAGCGGGGCTGGCGGGCCTGCGCGTGCGACGCCACCAACTCGCCGCCTACGTCTGGGCGTCGCTGCTCTACGGCACCGCGGGCATCCTCCTGGCCGGCATCGTCACCACGCCGGGCGCGTTCCAGGGCGACACGCTGCTGCTGCCATCGGTCGCGGCCGTCGTGCTGGGCGGCACGTCCCTGCTCGGCGGCAAGGGCAGCCCGGTCGCCAGTGCCATCGCCGCCTTGTTCCTGTCCCAGCTCGACCAGTTCGTGCTGACGCTCGGCGTCAGCGCGGCGACGAACAACATCGTCCAGGCGCTCGCGCTCGCCGCGGGTGTCGCCGTCTACACCGTGAACTGGGCCGCCGTGCGCGGCTGGTTCCGCCGTGTCCCCGCTCCCCGGACCCAGCAGTAGGAAGGGTTTCCCATGTCTCCCCAGCCCCTTCGCCGGTCGTTGCTCGCCGGCTTGGCCTCCCTCGCCCTCGTCACCACCGCCTGCACGGTGGACGACGGCGGTTCGACCAGCGCCGAGGGCGGCAAACCCGCCAACGCGAACGCGCCGGCCTGGTGCGGTTCGAAGCAGGTCACCCTCGGCCTGGCCGACGGCTTCGGCGACAACAACTGGCGCAAGGTCACCACGGCGGAAGCCAAGGCCGAGGTCGCGAAGTGCCCCAGCGTCACGTCGTTCACCTACACCGACGGGCAAGGCAACACCCAGAAGGCCATTTCGGACATCCAGGGTCTCGTCGCCAAGGGCACGCAGGCGATCGTGGTCTTCCCGGACGCGGGCCAGGCGGTGCTGCCCGCCCTGCGCAGCGCGTACAAGGCGGGCGTGGTCACCGTGCCCTACCGGGTCAACCCGGGCGGGACGCCCGGCCAGGACTACGACGCGTTCGTGAGCACGAACTTCGAGCAGGCCGGGGTGCTGTGGGGCCAGTGGCTCGTGAAAGCGCTCAACGGCAAGGGCAAGGTCCTCAACCTCGGCGGCCCGGCCGCGAACTCGCAGAGCCTCGACGAGTACAAGGGCATGCAGAGCGTGCTCAAGGACCACCCGGGGATCCAGTTCGTCGGCACCACGCCGTACGAGGTGACCAACTGGGACGCCGCGCAGACCCAGCGCGTGATCACCGCGGCGCTGGCCAAGAACCCGGAGATCGACGCGATCACCACCGACTTCGGTGCCGCGCTGGCGAGTTCGTTCTCCGCGTTCACCTCGGCCGGGCGCAAGATCCCGGCGATCGCGACCGAGGACGCCAACCAGCTCGCCTGCAACTGGCAGCAGCAGAAGGACGCCGGCAACCCGTTCAAGCTGTTCACCGTCTCCTCGCAGAACGCGATGTCGCGCCTCGCGATCGACGTCGCGGTGGCCAAGGCGACCGGCGGTGTGGTGCCGAAGGACCTGGTGTACCCGCAGTCCGCGTTCGAGGACTCGATCTCCGGGCAGCCGCACCCCGTCACGTGCGACAAGGAGCTCCCGAGCGACGCGTTCGTGTCCAGCTCGCTGTCCAAAGCGGACCAGACCGCGGCCCTGAAGTAGGAGAGGAACCATGACCGAAGTTGCGGCACTGAGCCTCTCCGGGGTGTCGAAGAGCTACGGACCCGTGCGGGCACTGTCGGAGGTATCGCTCGACGTCTTCGGCGGCCGGGTGCACGCGCTGCTGGGTGAGAACGGCGCGGGCAAGTCCACGCTGATGGGCGTCGCGTCGGGCTCGACCCGGCCCGACGAGGGCACGATCACGGTGGCCGGCGAGCCGATCGCGGCCCTGACCACCGATCGGGCGAGCCGGCTCGGTATCGCGATCGTGCACCAGCACCCCGCGGTGCTGGCCGACATGACGGTCGCGGAGAACATCCGCCTCGCCGTGCCCGCCGAGCGGATGCCGGCCGGTACCCCGCGCGTGTGGATGGTGGAACTGCTGCGCCGGGTCGGTTCGGACCTGCGGCTGCAGGACCGGGTGGCCGACCTCGGCGTCGCGCAGAAGCAGCTGCTGGAGCTGGCGAAGGCCATCGCGCTGGAGCCGAAGGTGCTGATCCTCGACGAGCCGACCGCGCCGCTGGGCGCGGAGCAGACCGAGATCCTCTTCGACCAGGTGCGTCAGGCCACCGCCCGAGGCACGGCGGTCGTCTACATCACCCACCGGCTCGCCGAGGTGCGCGAGATCGCCGACGAGGTCACGGTGCTGCGCGACGGCAGGGCGCGCGGGCACTCGGCCGTGGCCGACCTCACCGACGACGAGATGCTGCGGTTGATCGTCGGGCGCGAGCTCGCCTCGGCGTTCCCGGAGAAGGGCACGGATCTGGCCGGCGCGAAGATCGCGCTGGAGGTCGAAGGCCTGTCCGGCGAGGGTTTCCACGACGCGCGGCTCGTCGCGCACCACGGGGAGATCGTCGGGCTCGCCGGCATCGTCGGCAACGGCCAGAGCGAGTTCCTGCGCGCGCTGGCCGGGCTGCGCGCGTCGACTGGGCGGATCGTGCTCGACGGCGTACCTCTGCGGGGCCGGGCCCTCGTGAGCTCGACCGCGTACATGCCGGCCGACCGCCACCGGGAAAGCCTGCTGCCGGCGATGTCGGTGCGGGAGAACGCGGCCGTGAGCGCGTTGCCCTCGTTCGCGGGCGGGGGAGTGGTCTCCGGCGAGCGCGAACGAGCAGGAGTGGACGCCGAGCTGGCCAAGCTCTCGGTCAAGACCGCCTCGCGCGAGACGAACGTGATGGCGCTCTCGGGCGGCAACCAGCAGAAGGTGGTGATGGCGCGCGCCCTGCTCGCCGCCCCGCGGCTGCTGCTGGCCGACGAGCCGACCCAGGGCGTCGACGTCGGCGCCCGGTCGGAGATCTACACGATCATGCGCGACATCGCCGCGTCCGGGGTGCCGGTGGTCGTGGTGTCGTCCGACGCCAAGGAGCTGGAAGGGCTCTGCGACCGGGTCGTGGTGTTCTCCCGTGGCCACGTGGTCGCCGAGCTCACCGGCGAGGACGTGACCGAGGAGAAGATCACCGGCTCGGTCGTCAACGCCACCACGCTGCGCAGGGACGAGCCCTCGGCGAAGAAGGCCGCGCCGGCCAAACCGGCTCCGTCGACCGGGCGGACCCCGATGGCCGAGCGCCTGCGCGACCTGGCCAAGGGCGACTACGCACCGAGCCTCGTGCTCGCGCTGGTCATCGTCGCGCTCGGCGGCTACACCTTCGCCCACAACGTGCGGTTCCTCGCGCCGTTCAACGTCACCTCCCTGCTGACCCTGCTCACCGCGCTCGCGTTCATCAGCCTGGGCCAGACGATCGTGATCATGACCGGCGGGATCGACCTGTCGGTCGGTCCACTCGCCGGGCTGCTCGTGGTGATCGCGTCGTTCTTCGTCACCGACGGCCACTCGCCACTCCTCGTGGCGCTCGCGTTCGTGATCATGCTCGTGGTGGCCGTCGGGTCCGGGGTGCTCAACGGGGTGCTGATCCGCTTCGGCGGGTTCACCGCGGTGGCCGCGACCCTGACCCTCTACATCGGACTGCAGGGCGTCTCCCTGCTGCTGCGGCCGTTCCAGGGCGGGTTCATCAGCACGTCGGTCACCGACGCGATCACCGCGACGGTCGGGTTCGTGCCGATCGCGTTTCTCGTGGCGGTCCTCGTCGCCGTCGGGCTGGAGCTGGCGCTGCGGTTCACCGCCTGGGGCCGCGGCCTGCGGGCGGCCGGCTCGAACGAGGGGTCCGCGCGGCGCCTGGGTGTGAAGGTGAACCGGGTCCACGTGCTGGCCTACATCGGCTGCGCCGTCCTGACGTTCTTCGGCGCGCTGCTGCTGATGGCCCAGATCGGCGTCGGCGACCCGACCCAGGGCGTGAGCTACACGCTCTCCAGCATCACCGCGGTCGTGCTGGGCGGCGCGAGCCTCGCCGGCGGGCGCGGGTCGTTCATCGGGACCCTGCTGGGTGCCGCGCTGATCCAGGAAGTGCTCAACGCGACGACGTTCCTGAACCTGAGCCAGAGCTGGCAGTACTTCTTCCAGGGAATCCTGATCCTCGTCGCGGCGGCGATCTACACCCGGGTGCGCCGCCGGACCCCGGCCCTGGTCTGAACTCGCACCACCCTCAGCAGAAAGAGGAGACAGTGACCGAAACAGCACTTGTCGTCGGGGTCACCGGCATCGCCGGGGCCGCGGTGGCCACCCGGCTGGTCGAACGCGGCTGGGCGGTGACCGGGGTGTCCCGCCGCAGCGAATGCGGCATCGCCGGAGTCCGCTCGGTCCGTGCCGACCTGGAGGACGCGGCCGCGCTGAGCGCCGCGCTCGCGGACACGAAACCGACGCACGTCTTCCTCACCGCGTGGTCGCGCCAGCCGACCGAAGCGGAGAACATCGACGTCAACGCGGGCATCGTGCGCAACGTGCTCGCGGCGGCCAGCGCGGGCGGCGCCGTGCGCCACGTCGCCCTGATGACGGGACTGAAGCACTATCTCGGGCCGTTCGAGGCGTACGCCGCCGGGGTCACGCCCGACACGCCGTTCCACGAGGACGAGGCTCGGCTCGACGTGCCGAACTTCTACTACGCGCAAGAGGACGAGCTCTTCGCGGCCGCCGAGCGCCACGGCTTCACCTGGAGCGTGCACCGGGCGCACACCGTCATCGGCCACGCCGTCGGCAACGCCATGAACATGGGGATGACGCTGGCGGTCTACGCGGCCGTCTGCCGCGAGACCGGGCGGGACTTCCGCTTCCCCGGCTCGGAGGTCCAGTGGAACGGCGTCACCGACATGACCGACGCCGGGCTGCTGGCCGACCAGATGGTGTGGGCGGCCACCGACGAGAACGGGCGCGACGAGGCGTTCAACATCGCCAACGGCGACGTGTTCCGCTGGCGCTGGATGTGGCCGCGCCTCGCGAAGCTGCTCGGCGTCACGCCGGCCGGGTTCGACGGCAAGCCCGCTCCGCTGGAGGAGCAGATGGCCGACGCCGCCGGAGTCTGGCGCCGGATCGCCGAGCGCCACGGGCTGCGCGAAGCGGACCTCACCCGCGTCGCCTCGTGGTGGCACACCGACAGCGACCTGGGCCGGCCCATCGAATGCCTCACCGACATGAGCAAGAGCCGCAAGGCCGGGTTCACGGGCTACACCAGCACACTGGACTCCTTCGCCCGGCTCTTCGAGACCTTGCGCGCGGAGCGGATCATCCCGCCCGCCACGCCCGAATCAAGCACAGTCGAATCAAGCACAGCGGAATCAAACGCCGCGGAATGAGCACAGCGGAATGACCACAGTGGACGCAATGCGCGGGACACGCGCTCCGGGCGCTCGGTCAGCGCTCGTCGCTCGTCGCCGGGAGCGGGTGGCCGAGCAGCTCGAACAGTTCGGCCGACGGCTCGGCGAGCCAGTCACGCGGGCGGCCGGAGCCGGTGCGGCCGACGACGAACCACAGCCCCCGCGCGAGCGCGCCGGTGTGGTTGACGTAGAGGTGCGGGCGCTCGGAGTGGAAGGAGAACGAGTCGCCGGCGCGCAGCACGTGCTCGTCGGACTCGAACCGCAGCGTGAGCTCGCCGTCGAGGAGGTAAGCGTGCTCCCTGCCCGGGTGGCGCATCAGCCCGCCGTCGACGGAGCTGCTCGCGCCGGGCTCGTAAGCCACCAGCAGCGGTTCGACCGACCGCGAGCCGTCGATCGCCAGGCGTTCCCAGCGCACGCCGTTGTCCATGTCCAGCACCGGGTTGTCGGCCGCGCGCTGGATGGTGGTGCCGGCCTCGCCGGGCTCGAGGACGACCGGGCGGCTACCGGGCCCCGTCGTCGTGCGGCGGCCGGCGACCTCGAGGCCGAGCACTTCGTCCAGCGACAGGCCCAGGTGGCTGACCAGCGTGTAAAGGGTGCTCACGGACGGTTGCGACTTGCCGGTCTCGACCTGCGACAGCAGGCTCGCCGAGAGCCCCGTGGCCAGGGCCACCCCGCGCAGGGTGCGCTTCTGCCTGATCCGCGCTTCGCGCAGGGCAGGGCCGATCCGGTCGTCCACGGTGCCGCTCCCGTTCCGTTCACGGCGCCATCGCCGACTGTTCACTCGATCATACGTTCGTGCGTTGTGGCTGTACACACGCCTGGGTGCGACCTGCGCAACATCCCAGATCGGCGGCGTTTCGTTCAGCGGGAGCGAACGTCGAGCGTCTCGACGAGAGGAGCGTGGCCATGCCGGCTCGGCTGACCGACAGGACCGTGGTGGTGACCGGCGCGGGCCGGGGGATCGGAGCCGCCCTCGCCCGGGGGATGGCGGCCGAGGGTGCGGCGCTGGTCGTCACCGACCGCGACGAGCCCGAAGCCGCCGCGGTGGCGCAGTCCATTCGGGACAGTGGCGGGCGCGCCGTGCACCGGCGCGTCGACGTCGTCGACCGCGAAGACGTCCGCGCCGCGATCGACCTCGCCGTGAGCGAGTTCGGCCGGCTCGACGCGTACTTCAACAACGCGGGGTTCAACGAGCCCGAGAAGTTCCTCGACATCACCGAAGCCGTGTGGGAGCGCATCTTCCGCGTCAACGCGTTCGGCGTCGTGCTCGGCAGCCAGGAGGCGGCCCGCCAGTTCATCCGGCAGGGCGGTGGCGGCAAGATCGTGAACACCGCCTCGATCGCCGGGCGCCAGGGCTTCGCGAGCTTCGCGCCCTACTGCGCGAGCAAGGCCGCCGTGATCTCGCTGACCCAGTCCGGCGCGCGGGCGCTGGCCGGCCACGGCATCACCGTCAACGCGTTCGCGCCCGGCGTGGTGCGGACCCCGTTGTGGGACAAGCTCGACCGCGACCTCGAGCGCATCGGGGAGGGCGACTCGGGGTTCGCCGCGATGGCCGGGGACATCCTCCTCGGCCGCCCGGCCGAACCCGAGGACCTCGTGCCCACGGCCGTGTTCCTCGCCGGCCCCGACTCCGACTACATCACCGGGCAGGTGATCCCGATCGAGGGCGGGATGGTCCTCGTCTGAGGCCGCTCCGCTCGTCACACGTTCCCGGCGGTCCACCGCCGCGGGGGAAAGGAAAACTCATGCCGATCGCCACGTTCGGGCCCAACGCCGTCGACTGGGAGACCCGGATCGACCACGAACGCCTGCGCACGCAACGCCTGCAGCGCCTGCGCGAGCAGCTGGACAAGTCGAGCCTCGGCGCCGTCCTCGCGTTCGACTTCGCCAACATCCGCTACATGTCCGCCACCCACATCGGCACTTGGGCCATGGACAAGCTCATCCGGTTCTCCCTGCTGACCCGCACCACTGACCCGATCGTGTGGGACTTCGGGTCCGCGGCCAAGCATCACGAGCTCTACAACCCGTGGCTCGCCACCACGACCGCCGAGGCCGACGCCGACCCGCACGCGCCACACCACGGCGCGGTCCGGCCGCGCGCCGAGTCCGGGGCCCGCGCCGGGATCTCCACGCTGCGCGGCGCGTTCCACCCGGACGCGGGCATCGCCGACGAAGTCGCCGCGAAGATCAAGCGCGAGCTGGAGAAGTTCGGGCTGCTCGGCGAACCGCTCGGCGTCGACGTGATCGAGCTGCCGATCCTCGCCGCCCTGCAGCGAGCGGGTGTCACGGTCACCGACGGGCAGCAGGTCTTCATGGAGGCCCGGCGCGTGAAGACCGCCGACGAGATCTCGTTGCTGACCCAGGCGGCCTCGATGGTCGACGCGGCCTACGACGACCTGTACCAGTTCCTGCGCCCGGGCGTGCGGGAGAACGAGTGCGTGGGGCTAGTCTCGAAGTCGCTCTACGACCTCGGTTCGGAGTATGTGGAGGGCGTCAACGCGATCTCCGGCGAGCGCTGCTCGCCGCACCCGCACGTGTTCTCCGACCGGCTGATCCGGCCCGGTGACCCCGCGTTCTTCGACATCCTGCACAGCCACCAGGGGTACCGCACCTGCTATTACCGCACGTTCGCGGTCGGTTCGGCCAGCCGCGCGCAGCGTGACGCCTACGTGCGGGCCCGCGAGTACATGGACCACGCCATCGCGCTGGTGCGCCCGGGTGCCACGACGGCGGACATCGTGTCGGTGTGGCCCACCGCGCAGGAATTCGGGTTCGCCGACGAGGAAGCCGCGTTCGCGCTGCAGTACGGGCACGGCGTCGGGCTGTCCATCTGGGAGAAGCCGATCTTCTCGCGCCTGGTCTCGCTCGATCACCCCGAGGTGCTGGAGGTCGGCAACGTGTTCGCGCTCGAGACCTACTGGCCCTCGGCCGACGGCATCGGTGCGGCCCGGATCGAGGAGGAACTCGTGGTGACGCCCGAGGGCTGCGAGGTGATCACCAAGTTCCCGGCCGAGGATCTGCTGGTCGCCGGACCCCGGTACATCGCCGTGAACGGCCCGCTGTCGACCGCGCGCGAGTCCCAGTCGCACCTCAACACCCCCGCCGGCCGCGGCGAAGCCACCGCCTGAGAAGGAGCGAGATCATGAAAGCCCTGAGGTTCACCGCGGCGGACACGGTGTCCGTCGACGAGTTGGAGGTGCCGCGGATCGCCGCCGACGAGGTGCTCGTCGCGGCCCGCTCGGTCGGCATCTGCCACTCCGACATCGAGCTGCTCGAAGGCCGGTACATCATCCCGTTCTCCTACCCGGTGATCCCGGGCCACGAGTGGTCCGGCGAGATCGTCGAAACCGGCGCCGACGTCACGGAGTTCGCGCCCGGTGACCGCGTGGTGGGCGAGTGCGTGATCGGCGACGACCACTTCGGCTTCTCGATCAGCGGCGCGGCGGCGGAGTTCTTCGTCGCCAAGCCCGCGTGGCTGCACCGGCTGCCGGATTCGCTGTCGTTCACCGACGGCGCGCTCGTGGAGCCGTTCAGCTGCGGTTACCACGCGCTGATGAAGGCGGGCAATGTCAACGCCAGCGACACGGTGGTGGTGTTCGGCGCCGGTCCGATCGGGCTCGGCGTCACCGCCGGTGCCGCGGCGCTGGGCGCTCGCACCATCACCGTCGAGCCCGCGCCCGGGCGCGCGGAGGCGGCGCGCAAGCTCGGCGCCGAGGTCGTGCTCGACCCGACGGCCGGGCCGATCGCGGAGCAGGTGGCCGAGGCGACCGGCGGCGTCGGTGGCACCGTGGTGATCGAGGCGACGGGGCGGCCGTCGGTGATGGCCGACGTGCTGGAGGTCGCCGCGCACGGCGCGCGGGTCGTGTACGTCGGCATCGACGTGGGCGGCAGCGCGCCGGCCGCGCTGGGTCTCATCCAGTCGAAGGAGCTGAGCATCCGCGGCATCATCGGTTCGCCGGGGGTGTGGCCGGAGACGCTGCGGTTCCTCGCCCGCGCCGGGCTCGACCTGTCCGACCTGGTGACCGGCCGGTTCCCCATGGAGCGGGCCGCGGCGGCGATCGCCGCCTCGCGCGACACGGCGAAGAACATCAAGGTGCACCTCGAGTTCAGGGCCGCGCGGTGACTCCGACCATGCGGGCAGCCGTCTACCACGGCCGCCAGGACGTCCGGATCGAAGAGGTGCCGTTGCCCCGGCTTCGCGACGGCGAGGTGCTCGTCGCCGTGCGGCGCAGCGGGATCTGCGGTTCGGACGCCACGGAGTGGGCGGCCGGCCCGAAGATGGTGCCGCTCACCCGGCGCCACCCCGGCAGCGGGCACCTCGGTCCGATGATCATCGGCCACGAGTTCGTCGGCGAGGTCGTGGACGCCGGCGAGGGGTTCGCCGCGGGCGATCTGGTGGCCGCCGGCGCCGGTGTCTCTTGTGGACAGTGCGATCGCTGCGGTGAGGGCCGCACCAACCTGTGCCGCCGGTATTACACGCTCGGGCTCAACGCCCCCGGCGGGCTCGCGGAGTACGTCGCCGCTCCCGCCGGCATGCTCCGGCCGATCCCGGCCGGGGTTCCCCTCGACCACGCCGGGCTGGCGCAGCCGCTGGCCGTCGGCCTGCACGCCGCGCGGCGGGCGGGCGTCCGCCCGGGTGACTCCGTGGTGATCATCGGGGCCGGTGCCATCGGCTCCTTCGTCCTGGCCGGGCTGCGGCACCTGGACGACGCCGACGTCACCGTCGTCGACTTCGCCGGCGACAAGCTGGAGCGGGCCGCGCGGCTCGGCGCCACCCGGACCGTGGACGCGGCGGGCGACGTCGTCGAGGCGGTGCGGGAGCTGACCGGTGGGCGTGGCGCCGACGTGGTCATCGAGGCCAGCGGCGCGCCGGGGCAGTTCGAGAACGCGCTGCGGATGGTCACCGACGGCGGGCGGATCCTCGCCGTCGGCCTGCCCAAGCAGGCGCCCGCGGTGGACCTGTTCGGCCTGGTGCTGCGCGAGATCACCGTCGAGTCGACGGTGGCGCACGTGTGCGGAGCGGATCTGGTGCCGGCGTTGGAGATCCTTTCCGCCGGCGTGCTCGGCGCCGAGCTGCTCGACTCGGTGATCGGGCTCGACGACCTCACCGATCGCGGCCTCAAGCGGCTGGCCGCCGGGGGCGTGGACGGAAAGGTCCTCATCGACCCGGGGAGGCGCTCGTGAAGGTCGCGGTGCTGGGCCTGGGCGCGATGGGCTCGCAGCTGCTCCTGCGGCTGGTCGACAGCGGCGTCGACGTCGTCGGCTGGAACCGCCATCCGGAACGCGCGCGGCGAGCCGGGATCGCGCCGGACCGGGTCGCGCCCTCCGCGGCCGACGCCGTGACCGGGGCCGACGTGGTGATCGCCATGCTCGCCGACGGGCCGGCCTTGCGGGCCGTGCTCACCGGAGTCGTCGACGCGCTCGCCGAGAACGCGCTGGTGCTGGACATGGGCACCTCCGGGCCGACGATCGCGCGCGAAGTGGCGGAAACCCTGGCCGGACACGGGATCCGGTTCGCCGAGGCCCCGGTTTCCGGGTCGGTCGGCGCGGCCCGCGCCGGGTCGTTGACGATCATGTTCGGCGGTGCGGCAGAGGACTTGTCCGCGGCCGCACCGGTGCTGCGGTTCCTGGGCGGGCGGACCATCCACATCGGACCGGTCGGCACCGCCTCGACGTTGAAGCTGTGCGTCAACGCCCTGCTGCACACCTTCAACGCCACCCTCGGCGAGGTCCTCGGCACCGCGACGCGCGCGGGCATCGACCTGCGCACGGCCTACGACACGATCGGCGAGTCCGCCATCGCCGCCCCGTTCGTGCGCTACAAGCGCGACGCCTTCCTGTCCGAGACCAACCCCCCGGTGGCCTTCGCGGTGGACCTGGTGCGCAAGGACCTCGAGCTGTTCCTCGACGCGGTTCCCGACCCGGCGCGGCAGAGCCCGACGGTGCGGACCGCCGTCGAGGTCGTGCACCGGGCCCAGTCGGCCGGACTCGGACAGGAGGACATGGCGACGCTCGCGCGGCTGTACAACGTGAACTGAGGGCTCCGGCGCTGGTCAGGCGTTGGCGGCGGAACCGGTTGCGACGCCGGTCAGACGTCGGTCAGACGTCGGCCCGGTCGCGGATTTCCACGGCGGTCTCGAGCATCTGCCGGGTGCTGGTGAACCAGTCCTGCAGGTTCAGGTCCACGATGAGCTCGTCCGCGCCCGCCTCGGCGGCCGTGTGGACGTCTTCCAGGATCTGGTCGAGGGTGCCGACGAACGCGGTGCGGTCGGGGCCGGCCGGGCGGTCGGTGAAGGTGACGTTGCCGACCACGACCATCTCCATCCGGCTCGCGTCGCGGCCGTGGTCGGTGGCCAGTTCCCGGATGCGGTCCCAGCCGGTGCGCAGTTCGGCGGCGCCGGCCGGGCCGGGAGTGGTGAGCAGCGGCAGCCAGCCGTCGGCGCGCTCGGCGATGCGCCGCAGGGCGCGGGAGTCGCCACCGCCGCCCAGCATGACGGGGATCTTCGACACGGGCTTGGGCAGGACCGCCGCGTTGTCGATGACCGTGCGAGCGCCGCGGAAAGTCACCGGGTCGGGGCCCCACGCGGCGTCGAAGACGTCGAGGGTCTCGTCGAGGATGCGGCCGCGGTCGGCGCGGGTGGTGCCGGCGGCCTGGAGCTCGTCGGTGGACCAGCCGGTGCTCAGGCCCGCGATCACGCGGCCGCCGCTGAGCTGGTCGACCGTGGCCAGCTCCTTCGCCAGCTGGATGGGCAGGTGGAGCGGGGCGACCAGGACGGACGTGCCGAGGCGCACCGTGCTGGTCACCACCGCGGCGGCGGTGAGCACGGCCAGGGGGTCGGCGGCCTGCCGCGACGCGGCGGGCCACGGCGTGTTCGGCACCGCGTACGGTTCGAGGGGCTTCTCCGGGAAGAGCAGCCGTTCGTAGGTCCACAAGCCGGCGTAACCGGCCGCTTCCGCCGTGCGGGCCGCTTCGACCACGTCGTGCCGCAGGTCCACACCCAGTCGTTGGGGCAGGCGGAGTCCGAGCTTCATGGCAGTTCTCCGAGCGAGTCGTGATTGTCCGGACAGGACCGAGTCTGAACATTCACATCGGTGTGAAGGTCAATGTAGTCTCGGACACATGAGGATCGGTGAGCTCGCGGAGCGCACGGGCGTCTCCACCCGGCTGCTGCGCTACTACGAGGAATAGGGCCTGCTCGCGCCCAGCCGCGGCGACAACGGGTACCGCGAGTACACCGAGTCGCACGTCGACGTCGTCCGGCAGATCAAGGGGCTGCTCGACGCGGGGCTGCCGACCCGCATCATCGAACAGCTCCTGCCGTGCCTGGACAAGCCGCAGACCATCTACGTCCCCGACGTGACCCCCGAGATGATCACCACCCTGCATCGCGAGCAGGACCGGCTGACCGAACGCATCGAGTTCCTGACCCGCAACCGGGACGCGATCGCCGATTACCTCGACGCCGTCGTCAGTGTCAAGGCGGCGAACGCCGGGAGCAGGGCCACGTCCTGAGCCTCCCCGGGCGCCGGCGGCGAAGCGGTCCTGAGTTCTGCGCGGTGTGTCGGGCCGTCGCGCGGACGTGTCCGGTGGGTGCCCGGGCCGGCTCCAATGGAGCAGCGCTGTGACGTTCCGCTGGCTTTCGCTCACTCGCCCGATGAATTGCCGGTAATTCTCCCGCGCTTCTACGCTGGAAAAGGTCGAGATCCTCGTGCCTGGGAGGAATTGTGCGTCGGAAGTTGCTTGTTCTTGCCGCGGTGTTGTTTTCTTTGCTCGGTCTGTCCGCCGTTCCCGCGGCGGCGAGCGGTGACCAGTTCGCGCCGGCGAGCTGTTTCGGGGAGCGGTACAGCATTTTTTTCGGACAGGGCATCAGTGTCTCGTGCCTGCCCGGTGAAGGTCACGGTTACCGCGTGATCGCCCACTGTGCGAGCGGAAACGCGTTCTGGTTAGCGGCGGGTGATTTCGTCCCGTATGGATTCGGCCCGGCGACCGCGGAATGCAACGGCGCGCTGCTCGTGCCCGCGAGTGTGGTCGCGTATCAGGTCGACGAAATCTGATTTCTCGCGCGGACTTTACGCGACGGCCACGATTTCGCCGTGCAGCGCGGAAAACCAGCCGTCGGGGTCGTCGACCCAGCGGCGCCACGCCGTGGAGATCTCCTCCAGTTCGGCCGGCTGCGCGAGGCCGTCGCGGAGGATCTGGGTGGTGGTGTCGGAGTTCAGGACGCGGTCGGCCCACATGCCGCCCCAGTAGGCGCGGTCTTCGGGTGTGGCGAAGCACCACGTGGCGGACGACGGGACAACGTCGGTGAAGCCCGCGGCGTGGGCCCAGGTGAGCAGCCGCCGGCCGGCGTCGGGCTCGCTGCCGTTGGCGCGGAAGGCTCGGCGGTAGAGCTCGAGCCAGCGGTCGAGCGCCGCGTCCGCGGGGTGCCAGGTGAAGGCCTGGTAGTCGGCGTCGCGCGCGGCGACGAGACCGCCGGGGCGGCACACGCGGCGCATTTCGCGCAGGGCCCGCACCGGGTCGGCGACGTGCTGCAGCACCTGGTGGGCGTGGACGACGTCGAAGCTGTCGTCGGGGAAGTCGAGCGCGTGGACGTCGCCGACCACGAACTCGACGTTGCCCAGGCCGCGCCGGGTGGCCTCTGCTTCGCCGAGCCGGCGGGCCGCCTCGGTGATCTCGACGCCGGTGACCCGGCCCGGAGCGACCAGTGCGGCGAGGTCGGCGGTGATCGTCCCGGGTCCGCTGCCGATGTCGAGCAGCGCCTGCCCGGGCGCGAGCCGGGGCAGGAGGTACGCGCACGAGTTTTCGGCGGTCCGCCAACGGTGTGAGCGGAGCACGGATTCCTGGTGACCATGGGTGTAGGACGTCACATCGTGAGCTTAGCTCAGCTTCTCAGTGAGCGGGACGCCGTTCTCGTCATGTGGACGATCGGTGAAACGGAATCGTGCGGCTGGGCGGGGCTGGGCGATGTGCGGCCGCTCGGCGGATACTGATCGCCATGTACCTGGGCAACCCCGACGTCCCCGACGACGTGTTCGCGGCCGTCCTCGGTCAGATCAACGACTTCGTGCGCACCCGCGTGATGCCCCGCGAGGCCGAGATCATGACCACGGACGCCATTCCCGCCGATCTTCGGGCCCAAGCCGCCGAGATGGGGTTGTTCGGGTACGCGATCCCGCAGGAGTGGGGCGGGCTCGGCCTCGATCTCGTGCAGGACGTCGAGGTCGCCATGGCGCTGGGGTACACGTCGCTGTCCCTGCGCTCGATGTTCGGCACGAACAACGGCATCGCGGGCCAGGTCCTGGTCGGGTTCGGCACCGAGGAGCAGCGCGCGCGGTGGTTGCCGGGCATCGCCTCCGGCGAGATCGTCGCCTCGTTCGCGCTCACCGAACCCGGCGCCGGGTCGAACCCGGCGGGCCTGCGCACCGCCGCCGAGCCGGACGGCGACGGGTGGGTCATCGACGGCGGCAAGCAGTTCATCACCAACGCCACCGAGGCCGGCCTGTTCGTCGTGTTCGCCCGCACGCGGCCGGCGTCGGAGTCCGGCACGGGCATCGCCGTCTTCCTCGTGCCGGCCGACGCGCCGGGAATCACGGTCGGCCCGAAGGACGCCAAGATGGGGCAGGAGGGCTCGCGCACCGCGGAAGTCACCTTCACGGGGGTCCGCGTCGGCCCTGAGGCCCTGGTCGGCGGAGACGGCGAGGTCGGGTACAAGGCCGCGATGACGTCGCTGGCCCGCGGCCGCGTCCACATGGCCGGGCTGGCCGTCGGGGCCGCGCAACGGGCGCTCGACGAGTCGGTCTCCTATGCCGCCACCGCGACCCAGGGCGGCACGGTGATCGGGGACTTCCAGCTGGTGCAGGCGATGATCGCCGACCAGCAGACGGGCGTGCTCGCCGGCCGGGCGCTGGCCCGTGAGGCCGCGCGCCTGTACGTGACGGGGGAGGACCGCCGGATCGCGCCGTCGGCGGCGAAGCTGTTCTGCACCGAGATGGCCGGCAAGACCGCCGACCTGGCGGTGCAGATCCACGGCGGCAGCGGCTACCTGCGCGAGATCCCGGTCGAGCGCATCTACCGCGACGTGCGGCTCATGCGGCTCTACGAGGGGACCAGCGAAATCCAGCGGCTCATCGTCGGCGGCGGGCTCGTGCGCGCCGAGAAGAAGAAGCAGTCGTGACGCGCCCGCTCGAAGGGGTCACCGTCGTCGCCGTCGAGCAGGCCGTCGCCGCTCCTCTGGCCACCCGCAACCTCGCCGACCTCGGTGCCCGCGTGATCAAGATCGAGCGCATCGACGGTGGCGACTTCGCGCGCGGCTACGACCACGTCGTCCACGGCACCGGGGCGCATTTCGTGTGGCTCAACCGGGGCAAGGAGTCGATCGCTCTCGACCTGAAAGTGCCGGAGGGCCGCGACATCGCGCGCCGGCTCGTCGCCGGCGCGGACGTGTTCGTGCAGAACCTCGCTCCTGGTGCCGCCGACCGCCTCGGGTTCGGTGATCTGCGCGCCGAGCACCCGGAACTGGTCGTGGTGAACGTGTCCGGCTTCGGCGCCGGCGGGCCGATGGAGCAGCGCAAGGCCTACGACATGCTCATCCAGGCCGAGGCCGGGCTCATCGCCATCACCGGCACGCCCGAGACGCCGGCGAAGACCGGCATCCCGACCGCCGACATCGCGTCGGGCATGTACTGCTCGCAGGCCGTGCTGGCCGCGCTGCTGCGCCGCTGGCGCACCGGCGAGGGCGCCACCATCGAGGTCTCGATGCTGGAGGCCACCGTCGAGTGGATGGGTTACGCGCTGTACACGCAGATGTACGCCGGCACCCAGCCCGCCCGCATGGGGCTGAGCCACAGCTCGATCGCCCCGTACGACGCTTTCCCGACCAGCGACGGCCAGATGCTGATCGGCGTCCAGAACGACAGCGGCTGGCGCACCCTGGTCACCGCGGTACTCGACGCGCCCGAACTCGCCGACGACCCGCGGTTCACCACCAACGTCGACCGCGTCGCCCACCGCACCGCCTGCGACGCCGCAGTCGCCGCTCACACCGCCCGCTGGACCAACGCCGAGCTCGACGAGCGCCTCGCCGCGGCCGGCGTTCCCGCCGCCCAGCTCAAGGAAGTCGGCCAGGTCGTCGACCACCCCCAGCTGCGCGCCCGCGACCGCTGGCGCAAGGTCGGCACCGAGTTCGCCGAGATCGACGCCCTGCTGCCACCCGCGACCTTCGCCGACGTCGAAGCCCGCATGGGCGACGTTCCCGCGCTGGGCCAGCACACGCGCGCCCTGCTCGCGGAGTCCGGTGTGGACGCCGACGACGTCATCGCCCGCGGAATCGCAGGCCCGCCCCGGGCGTGAGATACCGGCTGTCGCCGGACTTCGTCGTGGCCCTGCGAACCCGTTGGTACCCAGCGGTGGTTCCGGGGCCGGCGTTGTCGTGCCCGCAGCGGGCTCTCGCCGCAGCTGCCGATCGTCTTGACTCTCTCGGCGCGCGGCCGGTAGCTTACGGATATACGAATTTCGATTCGAGATTACGAAAGTGACGATGATGTCGCCGATGACCACGACGCCTGCTGCCGAGACCCTGCCCGACCTGCTGCGCGCGGGTGCCGCGGCCGTGCCGGGGCGGGAGGCGTTCGTGGTCGGCGGCGTGCGGCTGACGTACGCGCAGCTGAACGAGCGAATGGACTACGCGCG
Source organism: Amycolatopsis sp. NPDC051372 (assembly GCF_040682095.1). Classification (NCBI taxonomy): domain Bacteria; kingdom Bacillati; phylum Actinomycetota; class Actinomycetes; order Pseudonocardiales; family Pseudonocardiaceae; genus Amycolatopsis; species Amycolatopsis sp. NPDC051372. The sequence goes on along the minus strand of NZ_JBFBAF010000014.1, from coordinate 86,193 downwards.
CAGGGCGTTGCAGGGGATCGGCGTCGGCGAAGGGGACGTCGTCGCGCTGCTGGCGCCGAACGATGCCGCGTGGGTGCCGGTGGCGTTCGGGGCGATGGCGGCCGGGGCACGGGTCGACGCGTTCAACACGTGGGTCAAGGCCTACGACATCGAGTACCTGCTGACCAGCTCGAAAGCGTCGGTGCTGGTGATGGTGGACCGGGTACGGGGCAACGACCTCGTCGGCGAGCTGCGGAAACTGGTACCGGACCTGGGGAAGCCGGGGGAGGTGTTCCCGGAGCTGAGGCACGTCGTCGTGCTCGGCGACGACGTGCCGGACGGGGCGCTGGCGTGGGCCGATCTGCCGAAGCCGCCGGCCACCCCGGCGAAACCCGAGCCCGGTGAACCCGCGTTCGTGCTCTACACCTCGGGTTCGACGAAGAACCCCAAGGCCGTCCCGCTGTGCCACCGCGACCTGATCCTCAACGGCTTCCACATCGGCGAGCGCATGGGTCTGTCCGCCGACGACCGCGTGTGGTTCGGCTCCCCGCTGTTCTGGAGTTTCGGCTGCGCCAACGCGCTCATGGCCACGATGACGCACCAGGCGTGCTTCGTGCTGCAGGAGCAGTTCGAACCCCGAACCGCGGCCGAGCTGATGGCGGCGGAGCGTGTGACGGCCGCGTACCTGTTGCCCGCCATGGTCGACGCGCTCGCCAACGGACCGGCGGAGCACGTGCGGGCGGTGGAGTCGCTGCGCACCGGGCTGACCATCGGCCGCCCCGAAGAAGTCGAGCGCGCGATCACGCAGCTGGGCATCAGCGAGATGTGCAACGTCTACGGCTCGACCGAGACCTACGGCAACTGCTGCGTCACCGACCACCGCATGCCGCTCGGGACGCGCCTGAGCACGCAGGGCGAGCCGCTGACCGGCGTCGAGATCCGGGTGGCCGACCAGGAAACCGGCGCGCTGCTGCCCGCGGGCCAGCCGGGGGAACTTCAGGTGCGCGGCCGCCTGACGCCGGGCTACCTCAACGACGACGAGGCCAACGCGGACGCCTTCACCGGCGACGGCTGGTTTCGCACCGGCGACCGCGGAGTGGTCAACGCCGAGGGCACGGTCTCGTTCATCGGCCGGATCACCGACATGATCAAGACCTCGGGCATCAACGTCTCCCCGGCCGAGGTCGAGAGCTTCCTGTCGGGCCATCCGGACGTGGCCGAGGCCGTGGTGCTCGGTGCGCCGCACCCGAGCCGCGACGAGGTCGTGGTGGCGTTCGTCGTGGCGCGCGGCGGAAAGCTCACCGCGCAGGAGGTGATCGCCCACTGCAAGGAGCGCATCGCGGGCTACAAGGTGCCGTGGGCGGTGGCGATCGTCGACCGGCTGCCGAAGACCGGCACCGGCAAGCTCGTCCGCCGGACGTTGCGCGATGAGGCGGAGAAACTCGTGCAGGACAAGCTGAAAGCAGGCACGCCATGACGGGCAACTGGGGCCGCTGGGGCACCGGCGACGAGGCCGGCGCGCTCAACCTCGTCACCCCCGACGTCACCCTCCGCGCGGCCGGGCTCGTTCGGTCGGGCCGCACGATCGGCCTCGCTCAGCCGCTCGGCCCGGCCACCGCGTCGCCGCGTCACCGGCCGGGGCCGATGCGGTTCATGAACCGCGACGCCGGCGACTACGCCCTGGGTGCGCGCACGCCGGGCGGCTTCCGGTTCGCCGAGGACACCGTGCAGTTCCCGACGCACAGCGGCACCCACGTCGACTCGCTGTCCCACGCGTGGACGGGCGAGGAGATCTACAATGGACACTCGCAGGCCTCGACGCGGACCACGCGCGGCGCCCAGCGCTGCGGTGCCGAAAAGCTGCTCCCGGTCGTGACGCGCGGGGTGCTCGTGGACCTGGTGGCCGCGACCGGCGGCCCGCTGGAGCCGAGCGCCCCCGTCGGGGTCGACGAGCTGCGCCGGGGCATCGCGGAAACCGGTGTCACGCCCGAAACCGGCGACGCCGTGCTGATCCGCACCGGCTGGCTGGAAACACAGGACCGCGGCGGTGACTACTTCGCGGACGAGCCTGGGATCACCGAGGAAGCCGCGCGCTGGCTGGCCGACCGCGACGTCGCGCTCGTCGGTGCGGACAACTACGCCGTGGAGCAGCAGTCGGCGACCAGCGGGTTCCCCGCGCACCTGCTGCTCCTGCACCAGCACGGCGTGCCGCTGCTGGAAAACCTCGAGCTGGCCGGGCTCGGTGACGCGCTGGCGGCCGATTCGCGGTCGACGTTCCTGTTCGTCTTCGCCCCGATCCCGCTCGTCGGCTCGACGGCCACCCCGGTCACGCCGGTGGTCGTCCTGTGACCGCGGACGACAGCTGGCTCACCGGCGTCCTGAAACCCGGCGATCTCGTCGTGGTCGCGCAGGGCACCGGCGAGCCGACACCCCTGCTCGAACAGCTGGTGCGGGCGGCCCCGCCCGACGTCGAGGTGTTCGTCGGGCTCAGCCACAGCAGCGCGCTCACCGGCCCGGCCGCCCGTGAGCTGCCGCTGGTGTCGTTCGGCGCGCTGGGCCCGCTCGGCCGGCTCGCCGCGAACGGCACCGTCTCCGTGATCCCGTGTCACTTCCGCGACGTCCCGCGCGCCCTCGCGAGCCGCAACCCCGAGCAGATCGTGGTGGCGCTGCAGGTGTCGAGCGCCGACGAAACCGGGCACCACAGCCTCGGTCTGTCCGTCGACTACACCTACGACCTGCTCGGCCGCGCCCGCGCCGTCGTCGCCGAGGTCAACGACCGCCTGCCGCACACGAGCGCGCCCCGCGTGCACTCCTCGCAGCTGACGGCGACCGTGCCCAGCTCCCGGCCGATGCCGACGATCACAGCCGGCACGACCGGGCCGGTGCACGAAACGATCGCGCGGCACGTCGCCGGCCTGGTGCCCGACGGCGCGACGATCCAGCTCGGCGTCGGCACGCTGCCGTCGGCGATCGGCCGGGCGCTGGAGTCCCGTCGCGACCTGCGCGTGCACTCGACGCTCGCCGGCTCCTGGCTGCTCGATCTCGCCCGCTCCGGCGCGCTGAGCGACGAGCCGGGCACCGTGACGATCTGCGAGGCCGCCGGCTCCGCGGAACTCTACGAGTGGGTGGTCGAATCCGGGGTGCTCGTGCGACCCGTCTCGGACCTGTCACGGCCGGGCGCGTTCGCCGACGTCGACCACTTCGTGGCGATGAACTCCGCGCTGCAGGTGGATCTCACCGGTCAGGTCAACGCGGAGGAGCTCGGCTCCGGCTACGTCGGCGGGATCGGCGGCCAGCCCGACTACCTGCGCGCGGCCCAGCAGTCGCGGGACGGCTGTTCGGTCGTGATGCTCCCCGCCACGACGGGCGACGGCACCCGGTCCCGCATCGTGCGTGGCTTGCACGCCGGCGCCGTCACCACACCACGGTCCCATGTCGACGTCGTCGTCACCGAACACGGGATCGCCGATCTGCGCGGCAAAAGCCTCACCGAGCGAGCCGACGCCCTCATCGCCATCGCAGCCCCCGGCCACCGTTCCTCACTGCGGGAGACGCCATGACCAGCACGCTCGACGAGCAGCTGCACGAGTTCCTCTCGGCGCAGCTCGGCTCGGCCCCGAAGATCGTCGACCTGACCCGCGCCGGGCTCGGCCGCTCGCGGGAGAACTGGGTGTTCGACCTCGTCGATCCCGCCACGGACGAACGCGAGCCGCTGATCCTGCGCCGCGACCCCGAAGGCGGCCTGGTCGACACCGACCGCAGCACGGAGTTCGCCGTCCTGCGCGCCCTGGAACCGAGTGGGCTCCCGGCGCCGCGGGCCCGCTGGCTGGACTCGGACGGCCGGTGGCTCGGCAAACCGTCGCTGATCATGCGCCGCGAGCCCGGCGACTGCGACTACCGCGTGGTCAACGGTGACCGCCCGCTCGCCGAACGCACCGACCTGGCGCGACGGTTCTGCGAACTGCTGGCCCAGGTCCACTCCGTCGACTGGCGCTCGACCGGCCTCGGCGCCGTGCTCGAAGATCCCGGCGAGCATGCGGCGCTGGCCGAGGTGAACCGCTGGGAGGCCGTGCTGCGCCAGGACCAGCTCGAAGCACTGCCCGAAGTGGACCTTGCTCTCGCGTGGCTGCGCGAGCACGCTCCCGCGTCGTCGCGAACCGTGCTCGTGCACGCGGATTTCAAGCCCGGCAACATCCTGCTGCAAGGCAACAGCATTTCCGCGCTGCTCGACTGGGAGCTCGCGCACCTGGGCGACCCGCTGGAAGATCTCGGCTGGGTCGTGCAGCCCCTGCGTCGCCGCGAGCACCTCATCGAGGGCGTGTGGGAACGCGCCGATCTCGTCCGCCACTACCGCGAGACCACCGGCCTCAACGTCGACGAGACGGCGCTGGAGTGGTGGGTGGTCTTCTCGACCTTCAAAACCGTGGTCATGCAGGTCAGCGGGCTCCGGGCCTTCCTCGACGAGCGCAGCGACGAACCGTACCGCCCGACCCAACGCGTGCTGCGGACCCTCCTGACCGCGATCGCCGAAAGGAGCTGACGTGCGCCCGACCATCGAAGACCAGCTGCACGGTGCGCAGCGCCTGCTGGACGACGTCGCAGGCGACCCCGAGCTGAGCCGGGACTCCCACGAGAACCTGGCCAACGTGCGGCGGCTGCTGAAGCAGATCGGCCGTTCGTGGTCCGAGCTGCTTCCCTTCTACATCAACGACAACGCCACCATGGCGCAGTTGCTGACCCGCCACGCGCACGACCTCGGGATCCCGGCGGCGGCCGAACCCGCCGGCTACGACGTCGCTCAAGCCGCACAGCGCAACGCCGAGCTGCGAGCCCTGCTGTCGCGCGTCATCACGAACCTGCCCGCCACCACGGACGGCACCGCCGCCCGGCGGGAGATCACCGAGTACCTGGTCCGTCGGATCGAAGCCGACCCGAGCTGAGGAGGTGGCGATGAGCGACCTGACCGTCGGCGACGAGCACTTCGCCGAGCAGTTCCCCCTGTCCCCGTTGGACGATTACCTCATCCACCAGACGCCGGACCCGATCCGGGTGATGGCGACCGGCGACCCGCGCGCCTACGAGCGGTACTGGATGATCTGCCACGACCCGACCGGCGAGGTCATGGTCGCGACCGGCGGCAGCTTCTACCCGAACCTCGACCGCGCCGAGGCCTACGCCATCGTCAACTTCCGCGGCCGGCACACCTCCGTGCGCAGCTTCCGCGCGCTCGGCGTGGACCGCGCCGATCTGCGCATCGGCCCGATCGCCCCGGAGATCATCCGCGGCCTGCGGGAATGGCGCTACGTGCTCGAGCCCAACGAGCAGGGCATCAGCTACGACCTGACGTTCCGGGACACCACCCGGCAGGTGTTCCGCGAGCCGCTGTCCGACTCGGCCCACGGCACGCCGCCGGGCCGGCGCAACGACGTCACCGCCGGGTTCGAGGGCTTCGGTACGGTCGAGGGCTGGGTCGAGGCCGACGGCACCCGCGTCGAACTCGGCCCCGGCTCCGCGGGCACCCGCGATCGGCACTGGGGCACGGGCCGCGGCGTGGGCGGGCCCGCGATGTCGCTCGGCGGACGGCTCCACGTGGGCGTGTCGGGCAACGCGTTCGTGCCGTTCTCCGACTGGACGCTGTGGGGCGACCGCGTGTACTACCCGTTCGGCGACAGCCGTCCTGGCGCGACGCGCGTGGCCAAGCCGACGCGGCGGCTGCGCTTCGACCCCGACACCGACATCTTCGCCGAGGGCATCGTCGACTACCGCCTCGGCACCGGCGAGGTCAAGCAGCTGCACTACGAGCACCTCGGCCTGCAGACGGCTTTCCTGCGCTGCGGCATGTACGGCGGTACCCCGGAAAGCAGCATCCACCAGGGCTCCTACGACGGCCCGGAGCTGACCGAGGGCGAGACCTACGACCTGACGAACCCCCGCACCCGCATCAGCCTGCGTGGTCTGGACGAACACCTGTGCCGCGTCACCTGCGAAGGCGAGACGGTGATCGGCATCTACCAGACCATCGACCCCGTGGCCTACGAGACCTGCAAGTCCGGCCGCCCAGGCTGGGACTTTCTCTGACGGCGGCCGGGGCAGGCCCCGGCCGCCGCAGTGTTCAGCGTTTGAGCGTGAAGGTGAAGTCGCCGGAGAGCTTGGTGCTCAGCCGGGTCGCCGAAACGAGTTTTCCTTCGGTGAGCAGTCTTTCGACTTCGGCGCGGGAAAGTGCGCAGCCTTCGGCGATCAGGCGCACCGGACGCACCGGAATGCGGGCGGCGAAGTGCACTGAAACGTCGAGCACCTCCTGGTCGAGATGATCCGAGCCGCCGGTGTCGAGCCGCCACGCACCGTCCCAGCCGAGAGCGACCCGGTTGCGGTGCAGCACAAGAGGGTCCTGGAGCAGCTCTGCGACCAGGCCAAGGTCGTTGGTGTGCAAGCGTTCCAGCACATCGGGACGAATGGACCGCACGTTCACCCGCTCCAGGACCGAAAGCTTCACCGTGTCCCCGCACGAGGTGCAGAGCACGAGGAGCCAGGCTTCGAGGAGCTTGTGATGGGCGTTGACGCGGAATTTGCCGCTGGCCCGGAAACGGTCGTGACCGCAGGCCGTGCAGCGACGGAAAAGGACGGGAAAACGGGTGGGTTCGACCACCCAATGGGTGAGCACAGAAGTACACCGGTTTCTGTGAGAAGTCCGCAGCAAAGTCAGCGCGGCGCACAGGCGCGACGCGCGACGAATCAGCTCTCGGGAGGTCTCACAGCGTGTACAACGGCACGCCCTTTCCTGGGCAACGTGGTTCGACAGCACGGTAATGGCGCACGTGGCATCGCTCCACCGGTTTTCGCGTGCGGGAGAAGACGACGTCGGGCTAGGGTGGGCCGATGGGGTCAGTCAGGCAGGTCCAGATCACCTTCGACTGCGCGTCGCCGGAGCGCGTCGCGCGGTTCTGGTGCGAGGTGCTCGGCTACGTCGTCCCGCCGCCACCGGACGGGTTCGCGACCTGGGACGAGTTCACCCGCTCTCTGCCGCCGGAGAAGCAGGACGCGGGGTTCGTCTGCAGCGACCCCACCGGCGCCGGCCCGCGGATGTACTTCCAGCGCGTGCCCGAGGGCAAGGTCGTCAAGAACCGGGTGCACCTCGACGTGCGGGTCGGCACCGGGCTCGTGGGTGCGGAGCGTGTCGCCGTCCTCGAAGCCGAGTGCGCCCGCTTGGTCGCGCTCGGCGCGGTTCGCCAGCAGCTCCTCGTCGCCGACGAGGAGAACGAGTCGTGCCTGGTGATGCAGGACGTCGAAGGCAACGAGTTCTGCCTCGACTGAGGCGGTGCTAGGCCCGGCGCCCGCGCCGCGACAGGTCCGCACCGCTGCGGCCCAGGTCGGCTTCGATCGCGGCGGCCGCCTCGAAAGCCTTGTCCAGCAACAGCTTCTCGTGCGTCTCGTCGATCTGCGCGAGCGGTACCGAGATGTGGATGGCGGCCGTGATCTCGCCGTACGCGTCGCGGATCGGGAACCCGTAGCCGACGACGCCGGGGATGGCTTCCTCGCGGCTCACGGAGTAGCCGGCGCGCCGGATCGTCTCGAGCTCGCGCTCGAGATCGGCGTCTTCGGTGAGCGTGTGCTCGGTCAGCTGCGGCCGCGGTTCGCCCATCAGCCGCCGGTGCAGCGGCGGGTGGAACGCGGCGAACAGCTTGCCGACGGCCGTGGCGTGCAGGAACAGCGACTGGCCCAGCCGGATGTCGACCGCGATCGGGCGCGTGCCGGGGAACCGGTCGATGTAGGACACCCGCGTGCCCAGGCGCACCGCGAGGTAGACGTCCTCGCCGGTCGCGCGGGTCAGCTCCTGCAGGGGGCGGCGGGCGACGTCGCGCACCTCCAGCCCGTCGACGATGCGGATGCCCAGGCGCACCGCGCGCGAGCCGAGCGAGTAGCGCAGGTCGTCGGAGACCACGATGACGTCGGTTGCGGCCATCCGCTGCAGCAGGTTGTGGGCGCTGCTCGCCGGCATCCCGAGCCGCTTCACGATCTCGGTGAGCGTCATGCCCTCCGGGTGCCCGACGAGCAGTTCGAGCGTGTCGAACACCCGCGAGAACCGTTCCGCTCCTGCGTCGGCTGCCACGCACCCCTGCCTTTCGTCGCTGGTCATCCGCCAAAAAGCCTAGCCGATCCCCGGCCGTCCCCGGTGGCGAGACGGCAAGGGTGATCAGTGCCGGCGGGTCCCGCCGGCGAGGAAGTCCGCGTCGTCCAGCGCCAGGGTCAGGGCCAGCAGCGCGCCGAGGTAGCTGTACTGGCGCAGGCCCATGACCAGGCCGGTCGCGGTGTAGGTGAACCGCGACTGCTGCACGAGCTGTGGCGGCGTCACCTCGGCGAAGTGCCGGGCGGTGTTGGCGAAATGGCATTCGACGACGGGTTTGGTCGTGTCGTCGAGGGCGTGGCGCGTGGCTTCGCCGTAGGTGGTGAGGCCGGCGGGGTTGATGACGTAGCCGTCGACCTCGCGCGCGGTGCGGTGGATGAAGTCGAGGATCTCGCCCTCGTGGTTGGAGGCGAACGGGACGACGGACACGCCGAGCTCGTCGGCCATCTCGGCCACGAGCGTTTGGAGGTCGGCCAGGGACTTGATCGGGCCGTAGATGGTTTCGGAGCGGTGGCCGAGGTTGGGCATGTTCGGGCCGTCGATCACGCCGATGCGCCACGGCGTCGCGTCCGGTCCGCGGAAGCGCGAGAGGGACATGTCAGGACTCCTGCGGGGCGATCAGGTTGAGCGGCAACGGGGTGTGGCGCGCGGCCGGGCTGTCGTCGCGGCCCCGGGCGCGCAGCTGGGCGACGGTGTCCGGATCGCCCGTGGCGTCGGTGGGCCCGAGCGGCAGGTCGTGCTCGTGGGCCAGCGCGATCAGCTCCGCGACGGTGTACTGCGCGAACGCGGTTTCCAGCCGGGCGCGGATCTCCGCCGCGTGGCCGCGCCGGTCGGCGTAGGTGGCCAGGGCCGGGTCGGCGGGCCAGGCCAGCGCCGTACACAGGCGGAGCCACATGTGGTCTTCGAGCAGCGCGAGGGCGACGGAGCCGTCCTTGGCCGCGACGACGCCGTAGGTCGCCTCCGGCTCGGTGACGGCGAGGGGTTTGACGGAGTTCCAGGCCGTCGCGACGTCGAGCATCGCCAGGTCGAGGAAGGCGCCGCCGCCCGCGTGCCACGCCGCGGTGATCGCGAGCGCGGCCGTGGTGGCGGTGCCGAGGTCGACCCACGGCACGCCGATGCGGTCGGACTCTCCCGCGTCGCCGAGGATTCCGGCCATGGCCTGCAGCGACAGGTCGTGCGTGGGATGGCCCGCCAGCGGTCCGGTCTGGCCCATTCCGCTGATCGAGCAATAGACGACGTCCGGGCGCGCCTCGCGCACGGCCTTCTCGTCGCAGCCGAGGCGGGCGGTGACGCCGGGGCGGAAGCCCTCGACGAACACCGCGCAGCCGGCTGCCAGCTCCAGCAGCCGTTCGCGGTCGGCCGGCGACTTCAAATCGAGGAAAACGCCGCGCTTGCCGGCGTTGACGCGCTCGAACATCGGCGGATCGAAGCGGCGGGCCGGGTCGCCGGCGGGCGGCTCGACCTTGAGGACGTCAGCGCCGAGTGACGCCAGCAAAAAGGTCGCGTACGGTCCCGGCAGCTGCTGGCTCAGATCGAGCACGGTCATGCCGTGCAGCGGGGCGGTCACGGCCGGACCACCGCCCGGCCGACGAGCACGCCGGAGTCGACGGCGGCGTGAGCGGCGGCGATGTCGCCGAGCGACCAGACCCGCGGTGGCACCGGGGCCACCTTGCCGCTGGAGACGAGGTCGACGACGTCGAGCAGCTCCCGGCGGTTCGCGTGGGCCGAGCCGACGATCTCGAGCTCCTTGAGGATCATGAGTCCCAAGTGGACTTCGACGGCCCCGGGGTCGGTGTTGCCGACGACGGCCAGCCTTCCGTGTGGCGCCAGGGATTTCAGCGACAGCGCGAAGGTCGGGGTGCCGGTGGTCTCGATCGCGACGTCGGCTCCGCGCGGGCGGCCGAGGTCCGCGGCGGCCGCGCGCACGGCCGATGCGCCTTCCGCGACGGTCACCACGGCTTGGGCGCCGGAATCCAGTAGCGCTTGCCTTTTGCTGTCACTGCTCGTCAGGGCGATCACGGTGGCGCCGAGTGCGGCGGCGATCCGTACCGTGTGGACACCGACGCCGCCGCTCGCGCCGGTCACGAGCACGACGTCGCCTGCCGCGGCCCGGGTGCGGCGCAGCGCATGCAGTCCGGTGCCCAGCGCGCAGGAGAGGATCGCGCCTGAGACGTCGTCGATGGTGTCGGGAAGGCCGACCGCGTTGACCGGCCCGGCGAGGACGTACTCGGCGTAACCGCCGGAAAGGTCCTCCCCGTAGAAGCCCGGGCCGCTGCGGCAGGTGTTGGTGTGCCCGGCCACGCACTCGGCGCACGTGCCGCACGGGAACCGCTGCACGAGCGCGACCCGGCGGCCCAGCCACGACGTGTCGCCGGCGGGACCGACGGCCTCGACGCGTCCGGCGATCTCGTGCCCGAGCACCTGGCCGGGTTTGGCGGCCAGCAAACCCTTGCGCGCCAGCACGTCGTGGCCGCAGATCCCGCACGCGGCCACCCGCACGAGCAGCTGGTCGGCCGTGGGTTCGGGGACCGGGCGGTCGTGCGCCTCGAAGCGGTCCGGCGCCGTCAGCACCGCGGCTCGCATCACGGCGACACGACCTCGGTCACCTTGCCCGCGATCGTCGGGGCGGGGCCGGACTTGGTCGCGTCGACGTCGAGCGTGAGGTCGCGCCCGGCCGTCTCCGGCAGCCAGAACAGCAGGATCAGCCCGCAGATCAGCGCGACGCCGACCAGCAGGATGCCGGGTGCGTAGCTCAGCCCGGTCGACACCACCAGCGCCGCGGCGACCAGCGGCGCGAAGCCCGACGGCGCGCCGACGCCGAGGTTGAAGCCGAGCGCCCCGCTGGTGAGCCGCGTCGAGGCCGGGAACATCTCGATGAGCACCAGCGAGGTGTTGGCGTTGATCGGTGCCTGGAAGATCGCGAACACGATCAGCGCGACGATCACGACCGGTGTCGACCCGGTCCCGAGCGCCATGAACACCGGGATGCCGAACACGACGTGGCCGAGGCAGCCGAACAGCAGCGTGCGGCGCCGGCCCAGCCGGTCGGACAGCCGGCCCGCGAGCGGGCACAGCGCGCAGTAGACGGCGAGTCCGATCGAGGTCAGCACGGTCGCGCGGGTGCTGCCGACGTGCGCGGTCGCGGTCAGGTAGTTCACGACGTAGGTGCCGAGGAAGTACAGGCCCACCCCGCAGATCCAGGAGAACCCGAAGGTCACGAAGATCGCCTTCGCCTGGTCGCGGCGCAGCGCGTCCTTCAGCCGGGCCCGCGGCGCGTCGCTCTTCGCGAGCTCTTCGAAGACCGGCGTGTCCTCCAGCCGCTGGCGGACGTAGAGGCCGACGGCGGCCAGCGGCGCCGCGACGAAGAACGGCACGCGCCAGCCCCAGCTGTCGAGGGCAGCGGCGCTGAGAGAGAGCTGGAAGGTGAGCGACAGCAGGGCGCCGAAGATGAGCCCCAGCGCCGCCGCCATGGACGGGAAGCTGCCCGGGATCCCGCGCCGGTCGGCCGGCGCCGTCTCGATCAGGTAAGCCGAGCTCGCACCCCACTCGCCGCCCACGGCCAGCCCCTGCAGGCACCGCAGCAACACCAGCAGCACCGGCGCCGCGATCCCGATCGTCGCGTACGACGGCAGCACCCCGATCAACGTCGTCGCGACGCCCATCAGCGCCACACTCGCCGACAACGACACCTTCCGCCCGGCCCGGTCCCCGATGAGCCCGAACACGACGCCACCCAGCGGCCGCACCGCGAACGCCACCCCGAACACCGCCAGGGACTTCAGCAGCCCCACCGCGCTGGACCCGCCGGGGAAGAACTCGTGCCCGATGGCCACGGCGAGGAACCCGTACACGCCGAAGTCGAAGTACTCCAGGAAGTTCCCGATGATGCACGCGACGGCGACCCGCCGTCTGCCCATCGCCGTGGTGGTCCTCATCGTTGTCGCCATTGACCCCCGAGTCCCTTCGATTCGAAATACCGAAAGATCTTTCTTAAACTCGAATGAGGCGACGGTACTTCGTTGGGAGCCTCGCCACAAGGCTCAGGCTGTGGCGAGCGCTGCCCCTTGCGCGGGCGCCTTGTCTCTCCCGTGAGAACGTTTCGACCTTAGCGACAACGAAAATCGTTATCGGATACTATGTCTGGGCAGGACAGTGATCGTCGGCGGGGTTAAGCTCGCGCCTTTCTCGTCGCCGATGCGGTGCCGTCGCAGCTCGGGCGGGTGGCGACGGGCCGGATGTCTGAGGAGGCTTGGTGTTGCTGAGCCGGTTCGCCGCGAAAGCGGTCGGTGTGGTGGTGACCGGCGTCGCCGGGGCGGCGGTTTACGACGGCGCCAAACCGGCACGCAGCGATGGCCGGGTCGCTCGGTGACCGCGTCCGGCTCGGCGAACCCGTGCTCTCGATCCGGCAGACCCCGGACGGGGTCGAAGTGACCACCGGCCGCACCGTTCTGCGTGCGGCCCGCGTCGTGGTCGCCGTGCCGCCCACGGTGTTGGAGTGCGGCCATGGCGAAGCTCCAGGCGCCGGAGACCGCGATGTTCTGCACCTGGGCCGCCGTGCAAACCCTCGGCGGCTGGGCTACTCCCGCGAGTTCCCCGTCGAGCAGTGGATGCGCGACGCGAAGCTCGAAGAAGGCACGTCCGACATCATGCGGCTGGTGATCTCGCGCCGGCTGTGAGCCGCGCTCGGACCGAGCCGTGCGGCCCGGTCCGAGCAAGTGCTCAGTACACCACCCTCGTCGGCACGCCGGTCACCCGTCCACGTCCATGGCGTCCGGGTCGTCGGCCCAGTCGCGGTTGGCGCGCTGCCGGTTGATCATCTGCTGCATGCGTTCCTGCTGCTCCCGGATCCGGTCCTTGATCGCCTGGTCGGACATGTCGACCTTGGGGTCGTCCTTGACGTAGTCGGCCGCCTCCTTGAGCTGCTCGTCGGTCGGCGGCTTGACGCGGTGGCCCATCTCCTTGTCGTGGATGAACATCTCCATGTCCTCTTTGGACACACCCGCGCCGTCCCGCACGACGTCGCGCGCCGTGTGCATCTCGATGACGTCGTCGTGCGAGACCGGCGGGGTGTGCGCGGTGCCGCCCGGCCTGCCGATACCGCCGGTGCCGTCGCTGTACTCGACCGACTTGCCCTCCATCTTGTCCACCATGTGGTGGTAGGAATCGTCGGCGACCTTGCCCTGGACCGTGCCCGCGGTCGGTCGGAAGCTGTCCCGCTCGGGAGCCGCCTGGATCGCGTGGGTCTGTTTCGGCTCGTTCGGCGTCTCGATGTCGTTCTTGTAGTGCGGGTTGGGCTCCCAGGCGTTGATCTTCTTCGGCTCGTCCGGGGTCATGCCCTTGCTGACGAAGTCGGGGTTGTCCACCATCGTCGGCTTCGTGTGCTGGTGGGCGTAGGTGAGCTGGTTGAGCTGGACACCGTCGCTCGGCCGGCCCTCCTTCAAGGTGTTGCCGAGGGATTCGCGGTAGGTGTCGGCGTTGAACCCCGAGCCGTCCTTCTCACCTCGCACGCCGGTGCCGATGTTGTCACGGTGCGCCTGCGCCGACTCCTGGTAGGCGGGCGCGTCGTCCTCCATTCGCCTGGCCACCTTGATGTTGTCCGCTTCATCCTGCGTCTTCGGCTGGGTCGGGTCGGCCTTGACGCGGTTCCGGATATCCGTTTCGTGGGCGTTGGCGCGCTGGAACTCGTCCCCGCCGATCGCCTTGTACCCGATCGGGTGCTCCGATTCGTGCGTTTTGCCGCTGACGAGCTTGTTGGGGTCTTTCCAGGTCGAGTCGTTCTTGATCTCGTTCTGGAACTTGTCCCAGGTGCGGGCTTGCTCGTGGTTCGTGGTGCCGTAGCTGCCGTCGGACTTGGCCGCGTTGCCGTCCGGCTTGGTCTTCACCTTGGGCGCCTTCTTGCTCGGCCCGGCAGTGTTACCGGTCAGCTGCTGCTTCGCCTTGCTCACCTTGGACTTCGACGACCCGGCCGCCGCCGCTTGCTGCTTCTTCTTGGCCGCGCACGGGGTGACGGTGGGGGCGAGGCCGAGCGGGTCGGCCAGGGCGGTCGGGTTGAGCACGTAGGCCTGGGAGTCCGGGCCGGGGTCGAGGCCCAGTGGGTCGTGGGAGAGGTAACGGCCGATTTCGGGGTCGTAGTAGCGGTTGAGGTTGTAGTGCAGCCCGGTCTCGGCGTCGTGGTACTGGCCGGGGAACCGCAATGGTGTGGTCGTGCGGCCCGGTCCGTCGAGGACTTTGCCCCACAGCGTGGCCTGGCGGTGCCAGGCGATGTCGCCGGATTCGTCCAGCAGTTCGCTGGGTGTGCCGACGAGGTCGGTGACGATGGTGTGGAACCGTTCGTCGGGTGTGCCGAGGACGTGTTCGGTCTGGGTGAGGGCGCGGCCGGTGCCCGGCTCCCACTCCCACACGGTGGCGACCTGTGGCTGTCCCGGCCCGGTGCGCACCTGTTCGGCGAGGGTGTCGCCGTCCCAGGCGAACTGGACCTGTTCGGCCACGCGCCCGTGCGGGGTGAGCCGCTGCTTGGCGACGCGGCGGCCCAGGGCGTCGTAGCGGTAGCGCCAGTGCTCGCCGTTCGGAGTGAGCACCGAGGTCAGGCGGCTTTCGGCGTTCCACCGGAACTGCCACTGCGGCCCCGCCGGGCCGCCACCGCGCAGGGTGGTGCGGCCTTCGGGGTCGTGGGCGTAGCGGACCACGCCCGCGGCGGTGAGCAGGGTGCCGCGGTACTCGCGCGACCCCGCCGTGGGCGCACCGGGGGTCTGGGCTTGGGCGATGACGCCGGTCTGATGGTAGGCGTAGCTCTCCTGCCAGCCCTGCCCGACCACGGCCCGGACGCGGCCCGCGCGGTCCACGTCGAGGCTGCGGGGGCCGGTGATCGCGTCGGTCACTGACGCGAGGTAACCGTCGGCGAGGTAGCCGTATTCGCGGTGCTGGGTGGTTCGGGTGCCGGCGACGACCGTCTGGGCCACCAGCCTGTCGCCGGGGGCCCAGCTCTGGCGCAGTTCGGCGGCGCCGAAGCGGCGGACCCGTTCGTGGCCAGCCAAGTCGTGCTCGATGCGCAGCGAGCGGTTCCCGACGTGCAGCGCGGCGAGCGTGCCGGCCGGCCCGTAGTCGAACTGGGACGCGGCGCCCGAGGGCGTGTGGCGGACGCGACGCCGGCCGAGCTCGTCGTATTCCGACCGCACGACGCGGCCGTCCACGGTCTCGGCGAGGACGCGGCCGAGTGCGTCATAGGTGAAGGTGACTTCGGCGTCTGCGTTGCGCGCGGCCACCATGCGGCCGGCCTCGTCGTAGGCGAAGGTCGCAACGTCTTCGCCGGTGACGCGGCGGACCACCTGGCCCATCACGTCGCGCTCGAACGTCGTTGTCTCGCCGGCGCCGTTGGTGCGGCCGACCAGCTGACCCGCCGCGTCGTAGCGGTAGTGCAGCGCGCGGCCGTTGAAGTCGGTCTCACCGATCAGGTTCCCGGCGGGGTCGTAGCGGTAGTGCCAGACCAGGCCCTGCTCGTTGGTAACCGCCACCAGGCGCAGCTCGGTGTCGTACGCGTACACCAGCCGGTCGCCGTCCGGGCCGATCTCGGCCACCGGCAGGTCGAACTGCGCGTACTCGGTGCGCGTGGTGTTGCCGCGCGCGTCGGTGCTCTCGTCGGTGTTGCCGACGGCGGAGTCCTGCCACCGCCACGTCGCACCGTCCGGTTCGACCCGCTCGGCGAGCTGGTCACTCGCCGCCCAGGTGAGGCGGGTGACCGCGCCCAGTTCGTCGGTCATCGACGTGGTGCGGCCGAGCTGGTCGTAGGTGTAGCGGGTGACGGCGCCGTCCTCGTCCTCGACGGTCAGCGTCCGCCCCGCAGCGTCCGACTGGATCCGGGTGGTACCACCGAGAGCGTCGGTGACCACGGAGACGTTCCCGCGCTCGTCGTAGGCATAAGACGTCCGCGCGCCCAGCGGGTCTACGACCCCGATGACCTTGCCGCGCGCGTCGTACTCGTAACGCCACGTCGCGCCGTCCGGGCCGATCGCGGCGACCGGGCGACCCAGCTCGTTGTACTCGGTCAGTGACCGCGTCCCGTCGGGCGCGGTGATCGCGACGACGCGGCCGGCTTCGTCGCGTTCGTAGCGGACCTGGCGGCCGAGCGGATCCGTGCGCGTGAGCAGCCGGCCGTGCTCGTCATAGGCGAGGCTGGTGGTGTGGCCCAAAGCGTCGGTCTCGGCGATCACCCTGAGCCGGTCGTCGAGGTGGAAGCGGCGCACCGCGCCGAGTGAGTCGGTGACGCTCGTGACGAGGTTGTCGCGGTCGTAGTCGATCGTGCAGTCGAGGTAACCGTCGGTGCCGCGGGCCTGCACGACCCGGCCCGCCGCGTCGAAGCCGTAGCCGTACCAGCGGCCGTTGACGTCCTCCCAGCGCACGATCCGGCCGTCGGCGTCGTAGGTGAAGCGGGTGGGTGTGCCGGCGGCGTCGACGACCTCGGCGAGCCGGCCGCGAGCGTCGTAGGAGTAGCTCGCGACCACGGTGCCGTCGGAAGCGCGCAGGGCGGTGATCCGGCCGTCCGCGCTGTCGAACAGCACCCGAGCGCCCGAGGAGTGGACCAGTTCCGTCGGTACTCCGTCCACACCGGACACCACGTCGACGCGGTTGCCGTCGCCGTCGATCATCGTCCGCAGCGGGTACACACCGTCGGCGGACGCCTCGAAGAACAGCGTGTGCTGCTGCTCGGGATCCTCGATCAGGTAACCGTCTTCGACGCGGCGCAGCGGCCGCGCCGGGCCCGCCACCGGCAACACCGGCGAACTCACCGGCACCGGGTAGCTCTGCAGGCTGCCGTCGGCCAGCGCGACGTGCAGTCCGTCCTCCTCGACCTCCAGCCGCTGGTCCACAGTGGACGCCCACGACGTGCCGAAGAAGCGGCCCGCACGGTACGACGAGATATGCGTGCGCGACACCTCCAGCGGCAACGCGCCAGGGATCTCGAGATCCGTCTGCGTCAGCAACATCCACCCGGTCGCCACGTCGATCGGGTCACCACACACCGACCGATCCGGCGGCGGCGTGCCGTTCTCGTGCGGATTCGCGTTGCTGTCCTTGACACTCTTGCCGCCGCTGCCGGAACCACCGGAGCTCGAAGTGACCGTCTTGTCGTCCCCCAGCCCCTTCGGGGTCTGGGTCGGCGGCGGTTCGGGGTCGGTCTTGAGCGGGGGCGGGTCGCTCTTCACCGGCGGCGGAGTGCCACCGCCACCGCTGGAGCCACCACCGCCGGAACTCGACGCGTGAGTGGAATCGTCGCCGCCCTTCGACGCCGGCGGCGGGGTGTAGTCCTTGGCGTCGCCGCTGTAGCCCGAGGCCGAGGTGCTGTCGTCACCGCTCGATTTACCCGGCGGCGGGGTGTAGTCCTTCGGGGTGCCCTCGTAACCGGAGCTTTTCGTGGAGTCATCCGCACCGGACTTGCCCGGCGGCGGCGTGTAATCCTTGGGCGTGCCCTCATAACCGCCGCCCTTCGGAGTCCCGCCGCCATCGCCACCCGGGGTCTTCACCGGCGGCGCCTTCGGAGTACCGCTCAGGTCCTTGGTCTTCGGCGGCGGGGTGACCTTGCCGCCCTTGAGGCCCTTGAACGCCTTCCCGGCGTCCTCGAACAGCGTCCCGGCCTTCTTCAGCAACGGCACCAAGGCCTTGAGCGCCTTGACGAGCTTGGTCACCAGACCGGTGATCTGCGAGGCCGTCTTCGCCACCGCGCTCACGACCTCCGGCACCACCCAGGCCAACCCGATGCCCAGGGTGAACACGACCTGCAACGCCCAGCTGATCAGGTGACCAATCAGCTCGGAGATGATGTCGCGCACCAAAGTGCGGACCGCGGCCACGACCTCACCCGCGGTCTTAACGCCGGAGGAGGCGCCTTCGCAGCCCTTCTGCGCCGCCTGCAACGACGTCGCCAGATCTTGCCCCCGCTGCCGGTAGGCATCCGAGGCCGAACCCGACCACGACTGCAAGTCCGCGTTGATCGCGTCGGCAGGTCCGAGGAGACGCTGCCGAGTTCCTTGGCGACGTTCGCCCAGGTCTCGGACTGCGCCTTGATCTGATCCGCGTTGCCGGTCAACCCGTTGAGCGCGTCCTTGAGCGGCCCGACGTGCTCCATCAACCACGACACGCCCGCCGCCAGGATCGCCCCGAACGGATCCATCGCCATCGACAACGCGTCCAGCGCCGTCCCGACCGCGCCCATCGCCACCGACGCCCAATCGCCCGACTCGATGGCCGTCGACAGGTCGTTCGCGGATTCGAGCAGCGAAATACCCGAGTAGGCCTTCGTCGAATCCTGCGTCGGCGCGATCAACGGATTGCTCACCCTGGCACGCTAGCAGCGGCGAGCCGTCCTCGTGCTCCCGAGCTGCGGCGTTGCCTGATAGTCCCGTGTGGCCGGACCAAGCGTGCACATCGTCCGAAAAGACCCGGCCGGGTGAACCGTTCCGGGCTGAAAGGTCAGCTCGCCGGGACCAGCTCACCCGGCTCGTCGGCCGGGGCCTCGCGGGCGTAGCGGCGGGCCATCGCGGCGCACACGATCAGCTGGATCTGGTGGAACAGCATCAGCGGCAGCACGATCAGGCCCACCTGCCCGTGGCCGAAGAGCACGGTGGCCATCGGCAGACCGCTGGCCAAGCTCTTCTTGGAGCCGCAGAACACGATCGTGATGCGGTCGGCGCGGTCGAAGCCGAGCAGCCGCGCGCCGATGCTCGTGGTGGTGAGCACGGCGGCGAGCAGCACCACGCACACGCCCAGCAGCACGAACAGCGGGCCGATGTCGAGCTTGTGCCAGATGCCTTCGGTCATGCCCTCGCTGAAGGCGGTGTAGACCACGAGCAGGATCGAGCCGCGGTCCACGAGCTTCAGCGGTGCCGAGTGGCGGCTGACCCAGCCGCCGATCCAGCGGCGCGCGAGCTGGCCGGCCACGAACGGCACTAGCAGCTGCAGCACGATGTCCAGCACCGCCTGACCGCTCACGCCCGGGCCGTCGGTCGAGAGCAGCAGCGCGACGAGCAGCGGCGTCAGCACGATGCCGAGCAGGTTCGACACCGACGCGCTGCAGATGGCGGCCGCGACGTTGCCCTTGGCGATCGACGTGAACGCGATCGACGACTGCACCGTGGAGGGCAGCAGGCACAGGAACAGCACGCCGGTGTAGAGCGGCGACGTGAGCAGCCCGGGGGAGAGGAACGACGCGGCGAGGCCCAGCAAGGGGAACAGCACGAATGTGGCCGACAGCACAGTGACGTGCAGGCGCCAGTGCTTCAGGCCGTCGACGGCTTCCTTGCTCGAAAGCCTTGCGCCGTAGAGGAAGAACAGCAGTCCCACCGCGATGTTCGCCGCGATCCCGAAGCCGGTGGCAGTGCCGCCGGAGGCAGGCAGGAGCGACGCGACACCCACCGTCAGCAGGATGGCGGCGATGAAGGGGTCGATCCGCAGCTTGGCCAGCAGCGCGGAAACGGGGCGGGTCAGCGGGGCGAACACGGTCGTCATGGAACTCCTTTCCCACCCGATTCTCCGGTGCGGCACGGTCATTCGGAACCCCGATCACCGTACTCACTGTCATTGTGGCCGCCGATAAGATGTGACGCATGCTGGATTCCCGCCTGTGCCGCTCCTTCCTCGCGGTGGCCGAAACCCGCAGCTTCACGGCTGCGGCTCGGCGGCTGGGTGTGGGCCAGCCCACAGTCAGCCAGCACATCCGGCGCCTCGAAAGGGAAGCCGGCGGGCTGCTGTTCCAACGCGACACCCACGCGGTCGACCTCACCGCGCGCGGTCAGGCCATGCTGGGCTTCGCCCAGACCATTGTGGACACCGAAGAACGTGCCGCCCGTCACTTCCGCGGCACCCAGGTGCGGGGGCGCGTCCGCTTCGGAGTGTCCGAGGACTTCGTGCTCGAAGAGGTACCCGAGATCCTGCGCCGGCTGCGGCGCAGCCACCCGCTCGTCGACGTGGAACTCCACGTCGAACTGTCCGATGTGCTCGCCCGCCGCCTCGCCGAGGGTCGCCTCGACCTGGTGCTCGGCAAACGCCGCCCCGGCGCCCCCGGCCCCGCCCGCGTCCTGCGGCGCGAACCCCTGGTGTGGATCGGCTCGACGGCCACCGTGCTGGAGGCCGGTCAGCCCGTACCGCTCGTGCAGTACCCCATGCCGTCGGTCACGCGTCAGCTCGCCGTCGAGGCGCTCGAACGCGCGGGCCTCGAATGGCGCGCCGCGTGCCTCACCTCCAGCCTCACCGGCCTGCGCGCCGCGGCAGCCGCCGGGCTCGGCATCACGGTCCACGCCCGCAGCCTCGTCCCGGACGGCCTCCTCGAGCTCCCGGCCCACCTCGGCCTCCCCGACCCGGGCGACGTGGAGTTCATGCTCCTGCTGCGCGACGCGACCGAAGGCCCCGCGGCGGCGCTGGCGGATTTCGTGGTGGCGAAGCTCGGGGAGGAGTGATCGATTCGGCCGAACGGGCCTGATGATCGATCCCGCCGCGCTCTAGATTTCGGGAGCTGTACTTTCACGCCCGCCGGGCGGATGAGCGGTGTCGGGGGCCGACCACACGTCGGGGCACCGGATCAAGGGGAGAACTTCCATGTCAACGGGCTCCAGAGCCCGGTCGGCTCGCGCTGCCTGCGTGCTGACCGCACTGCTCGCTTTCCTCGGCCTGGCGGCCACCACGCCCGCCTCGGCCGCCACCGGCTCGGATCTGCGCGTGAGCGTGCAGGTCCCGGCGGGACCCCTCGTGCTCGGGGAGCAGTTCAAAGTCACCGTCGAGGTCACGAATGTGGGTGACGCACCCGCCGTCGGAGCCCGCGGCGACATGGGTGGGGTCAGCGGGACTGACCTCGCGCTGCCACTGACGCAATGGGGCGACCTCGACCCGACGCGCCCCGAGGGCGCCACGATCGCGCCCGGCGAAAGCCGCCATCTCACGTTCGACGCGACGACCTTCACCTGGAACGGTCCTCCGGTCTACCGGATCGGCGTGCGCAACGACGCCGACGCGAACCAGGACGACAACTCCGTGACGACCGCGGTGAACCTGATCTCCCCGGACGTGACCGATGTGGTCGGCGGCCAGGTGTTCGCGGACCCTGATGGCGATGGGCACCCCGGTACCGGCGACGCGCTCTCCGGGGTGGTGGTGGAGCTGCGCGACTCGGAACACTTCGACCCGGTCTTCAGCGCGACGACCGGTTCCGACGGGACGTTCCGGATCCCTGCCGTGCCGGCCCACCTGTACCGGCTGGAGTTCGCGAACGTGCCCGGCGGCTGGGTGCTGCCGGTGGGCGATCTGCGAGTCGACGGCACCGGGGCGACTGGCGCGCTGATGCTCGGCGGCGCCCGTCCGCTCGAGGAATCGCTGGACTTGCGGATCGCCTTCGACAAGCCGGACTACCAGATCGGTGCTCAGGCGAAGGCGACCGTGACGGTGCACAACCGCGGCCAGTACGCGTCCACCGGTCTCCTGATCGACTGCGACCCGTTCGGCGGTGCCAACGACGTGCCGATCCCGGATTCGCAGTGGGGTGATTTCGCGTTCGGCGGCCCGGGCGCGACCGTCGCGCCCGGCGAGACCAGGACGATCACGGTCACCGGAACGGTGCCGGAAGAGGCCTCCTACTACGGGTCCACCAGCCTGTCCTGCTACCTCTACACGCTCAAGGGCGGGCAGACGCCGACCGCCTTTGCCGTGAGCTCGGTGCCCGGCCGCAGCACCGACTGGCCGGGGACCGCCTATTTCGATCGCAACCACAACGGGTACCGCGACACCGGCGAAGAGGTCGGGCACGTCCAGATCGCGTTGACCCAGCCGGGCACGACCCTGCTGCGCCTCGCGACGACCGACACCGCCGGCAAGGTCACCTTCGCCGCGCTGCCGGCCGGGACGTACCGGGTCTCCGCACTCGGTGCCTGGCGGATCGCACCGGAATACGGCGAGATCTCGGTGGTCGCGCCGCCGTACGGGTTGGGCCCGTGGGAGTTCCAGGTCGTCCCCAAGTAGTTCACCGCTGTAGTTCACCGCTGCGGCGGGCAGGTCACTCCTGCCCGCCGTTCAGCAGGTTCCGCAACCGCAGCAAGGCGCGGTGCTGTGACACCCGCACCGCGCCCGGCGAGGAGCCCACCGCTTCCGCCGTCTCCTCCGCCGTCAGGCCGACCACCACGCGCAGCAGGACGATCTCCCGCTGGCGGTCCGGCAGGACGTCCAGCAGGCGCGTCAAGCGGGTGGTGAGCTCGGTGAGCAGGGCGAGTTGCTCGGGGCCGTCCGCGGTGTCGGTGCGGTCGGGAAGGTCGGCGACCGGGTCGGTGCGGTTGCGGGCGGCCGCGCGGTGGGCGTCGGCGACCTTGTGTTGCGCGATGCCGTACACGAAGGCCAGGAAGGGGCGGCCCCGGTCGCGGTAGGTCGGCAGGGCGGCGAGCAGCGCGACGCACACCTCCTGGGCCACGTCGTCGGCGGAGGCGTAGGCGCGGTCGGGTCCGCCGAGGCGGCCGCGGCAGTAGCGGACGACCAGGGGGCGGACGGCTTCCAGCAGCTGCGCGGCCGCGAGGCGGTCGCCGGCCGTGGCGGCGGCGACGGGGCCGTCGAGGTGGTGCCAGTGGTCGGGGAAGCGCGGTGCGGTGCGGGACTTCACGTGCCGGAGCGTCGCTTCGACATCGAGGCCCCGGCGAAGGGCTCCGGTCAGCGTCGCGTCGGCTTCCAGCAGCAGGGTCACGAGGGCGTCCTCCCCATCCGGCAAGACAGGCAAATCCAGCACGCCAGGCAAGGGCGACACCCGGCGGTTGAGCCGTTCCCGCGCGTGGCGCAGGTTCGAGCGCACCGTGCTGGCCGGCATCCCGAGGGCAGTCCCGATGACGGCCGGGGCGAAGCCGTCGAGCGACCACGCCAGCACAGTGCGCTGCGTGTCCGGCAGCGTCGCGAGCAGCTCGACCCCCAGGGCGTTCCGCTCGACGAGCGCGTTCAGACCGTCGTCCGCCGGGACGTGCTCCCCGGCGAACCCCCGCACGCCCAGGCGCACCCGCGCGCGCGGATCGTCCGGCGGCGGCCACACCTGCGCCTCCTGCAGCAGCGCGTCGGCGGCGGCCTCGCGCGCCGCCGCCGGGTCCAGGCCCAGCTTGCAGCCGAAGGCCACCAGGGGCGGGAACTCGGCGCGGAAGAACCCGTCGAATCCGTCCACGCCCACCCCCGTCCTGTCCGCTCTTCCGTAGGAACAGGTGCGGTGACGGCGGCGCCAGGTGTAACGATTCGATTTCGGCACCACGTGTGACGACGCGATCGCGCGGGTACCTCTCCTGGAACAACAGAAGATCAGTGTGAGCTGGGCCCGTAACTCTTAGGAACAACCGCCATCGGTGGTAAGTTGGAACTTCGGTCGTCCGCGGGCCGCTGTCCTTACCTGGGGCACAGTGGTCTAGCGGGGTCGGCCGAAAGCCCACCGAGCGTCACCGAGCTGTACAGCTCCTTGTGAGTTGTGCTGCGCCGTGCGCCCGGAGAAGTCGGTTGACCGAGAAAAGACAATGTTCGACAGGAGGTGAAACGCAACAATGGAACTCACGAGCACCGGCTGGCTGTCCCGCGCAGCCTGCCAGGACGAGGATCCGGAACTGTTCTTCCCGATTTCGGACGTCGGCCCCGGAGCCCGTCAGGTCGGCGAGGCCAAGGCGGTCTGCGCGCGCTGCCCGGTTCGCGAAGCGTGCCTTTCCTACGCCCTGGACAACGGGCTGGACAACGGCATCTTCGGCGGAACCACCGAGCTGGAGCGCCGCAAGCTGGTCCGCACCCGCTCCGCCGCCGAACGGCATCAAGCCGCCTGACCGCGTGCCGGTGACCATTCCCGGAGGCGAAGGCGAGACTTTCCCGGAAATCCCCTCGGGGACCGGCTTGCCCGGGTGGGGGACCTGATCAAGGTCACCCACCCGGGCTCTTTATTGCCCGGTGTGGCTCATTCCGAGAGCGTCTCCGGTAATCCGTACGGTGCGAACGACGCCGTTTCGAACGCTGCCATCGCCGTGACCAATCCGTGCTCCACCGTGAGCACGCTGATGCCGAACCGGCGGAAGCCGCTCTCCCCGGGTCGGCGCACCCAGGTGGCCACAGCGGGTTGCCGATTCGCACGCACCGCGACCATCCGGAACCAGCCCGTGAAATACGGTGACTCCGCGTCCATACTCGTGCGCAGCGCGGCGATGATCCGCTCCCGGCTGTCGAACCAGAGCGAGTACGGCGGCATCACGGCCCGTGCGTCCTCGCGCAGCAATTCCGCGACCGCGTTCGGATCGCCCGCTTCGTACGCGGCGATGAACCGGCGCAGCAACTCGGCCTCCTCCGCGGTGGTCGCCCCGGCGGAAGCCCAGTCGGCACGCCGCGCGGGCAAGTGCGTACGCAGGGTTTCGCGAGCGCGCTGCAACGCGCTGTTGGCCGACGCCACCGACGTCTCCAGCACCGCCGCCGTGTCCTTGGCGGACCAGTCCAGGACGTCGCGCAGGACCAGGGCCGCGCGCTGCCGAGGCGGCAGGTGCTGGACGGCGGCGAGGAACGCGAGCTCGATCGTCTCGCGCTCGACCACCGCGGCGCCGGTGTCGTCCGGGGCCGCGGTGTCGATCGAAGCGGTGTCGATCAAAGCCGCGTCGGGGATCGGGCCGAGCCACGGCACGTCGAGCGCGGCCGGGGTGCCGGCCGGGTCGGCGGCCGCGCCCAGTTCGTCCGGCAGGACGCGGCGGGGCCGGCGGGCCAGGGCGTCGAGGCACACGTTGGTGGCGATGCGGTACAGCCACGTCCGCACGCTCGCCCGGCCCTCGAACCCGCCCCGGCCCTTCCACGCCCGCAGGAACGCCTCCTGCGTGAGGTCCTCGGCTTCCTCGAACGAACCGCTCATCCGGTAGCAGTGCACCCGGATCTCCCGGCGGTGCCGTTCGAGGAGCGTGCCGAAGTCGTCGTCCACGCGGAGAACGGTAGCTCAGGCGGCTTCCTCCGCGAGCCGCTCGAGACCGCTCTGGGTCTTCAGCGGCAGATGCTTGAGGAACGCCACCGCCACCACCACGAGCAGCGCGATCGGCGCGGCGATGAGGAACAGGTCGCTCGTCGCGGTGCCGTAGGCCTCGCGGATCATGTTCGCGATCGGCGCGGGCAGGTCGGCCAGGTTCGGCACCTTTTCGCTGCCGCCGCTGCTCATCCCCGGCATCGGGCCGAGGCCCTCGGTGATCAGCGTCGTGACCCGATTGGCCAGCACCGCGCCCAGCGCGCTCACCCCGATCGAGCCGCCGAGGCTGCGGAAGAACGACAGCGTGGAGGTCGCCGCGCCGAGGTCGTGGGCGGGCACGTCGTTCTCGTCACCAGAACGAGGTTCTGCATCAGCATGCCGACCCCGACGCCCAGCACGAGCATGAACAGGCTCAGTTCCAGCACGCTGGTGTGCGCGTCGATGAGCCCGAGCAGCCCGAGGCCCGCGGTCAGCAGCACGGCACCCAGGACCAGGTGGCCCTTCCACCGCCCGGCGCGGCTGATCAGCTGGCCCGACACGGTCGAGGACACCAGCAGCCCGAAGATCATCGGCAGGCTCATCAGGCCGGCGACCGTCGGCGACTTGCCGAGCGAGAGCTGGAAGTACTGCGACAGGAACACCGTGCCACCGAACATCGCGACACCCACGAAGAAGCTCGCGATCGTGGTCAGCGAAACCGTCCGGTTGCGGAACAGCCGCAGCGGTATGATCGGCTCGCGCACCTTGGTCTCCACGAACACCGCGACCGCCAGCACCACGACGCCGACCGGCACGAGCACGCCCGTCTGCCAGGAGCCCCAAGCGAACGACGAGCCGGCGAGCGACGACCACACGAGCAAAGTGGACACCCCGAGCATGATCAGAAACGCCCCGAGCCAGTCCACATGCGCCTCGCGGCGGATCGTCGGCAGCTTCAGCGTGCGCTGCAGCAGCAGGATCGCGGCGAGAGCGAACGGCACGCCGAGGAAGAAGCACCAGCGCCAGCCGAGCCACGAGGTGTCCACGAGCACGCCGCTGATCAGCGGCCCGGCCACGGTGCCCACGGCGAAGACGGCGCCGAGGATGCCGGAGAACTTGCCGAGCTCACGCGGCGACACGATCGCCGCCATGATCACCTGCGCCAGCGCCGTGAGGCCACCGCCGCCGATGCCCTGCGCCACGCGGCTCACGATGAGCAGCTCGATGTTCGGCGCGAAGCCGGCCACCAGCGAGCCGACCACGAACAGCCCGAGCGACAGCTGGATCAGCAGCTTCTTGTTGTAGAGGTCGGAAAGCTTGCCCTACAGCGGCGGAACCGTCGCCGTCATCGCGAGCAGCTCCGTGGTCACCACCCAGGTGTAGGGCCGCCCAGCTCGGACACGATCCGCGGCAGCGCGTTGGCCACCACGGTGGAGGCGAGGATGGCGACGAAGATGCCCATCATCAGCCCCGACATCGCCTGCAGCACCTGCTGCCGGCCCATCGCGCCCGAGGCGGCGGGCGCCTCGGTTTCGGACACGGTCATGGAGAGATCCCCTCGGAGAGTGCTCGGGTGGGCGGGGTGGGACTTCGGCTCGGCCCGGTTCGATCCGCGCGCGGGTTCGGTGGAAACGGCGGAGTGCGGTTCAGCGCGGGTCGGGTCGGTCCGGGTTCAGCAGGCTGGGTCGCTGGGCGTGCGGGTGGTGAAGCGCGGGCGGCGGTGTCGGGTGGGGCGTGCGGTGTCGGGTGGGGCGTGCGGTGGCAGGTCGCGCGGGTGCGGCGGAGTGGTGTGCGGTGGTGAGGCGCGGTGGGGGCGTGCGGTGTAGCGGGGTCGTGAGGCGCGGTGCGCGGTGTCGGGTGTGGCGTGGGAAGTGGTGGTGCGGGCGTGTGGTGGCATGCCGTGCAGTGCACCAGGAGCGGAGTGCAGTGGTGTGTCGGGTGCTTCCGGTCGCGGTCGTGGCGGTTCAGCGCGGATCGGCGAGCCCGGCGGCCAGCGCGGCCACCGCCTCGTCGACGAGGTCGAGCAGCGGGCGCGAACCCCCGAGGTCGCGCCAGAGCATGAGCGAGGCGTTGATCGCGGCGCCGACGGCGGAGAACAACAGCGACGGGAAGAGGTCCTTCGCCGGGTCCGTGCCGCTGCGCCGGGCGACCGCGGCGATCGCGGGCTCGACGACGTCGGTGCTCAGGGACAGCGCCCGTAGCGTCAGGCCCGGGTTCTCCTTGATGATCCGGATCCGCGTGAGCCACTCGTCGCGGTTCTCGTCGATCTCCGCGAGGTCTTCGCGCGCGGCGGCGACCACGGCCTCGAGAGTGCTCAGCTCCGGCGGCAGCTCGGCGAGCCGGTCGATGAGGCGCCGGCTGCGCTCGGCCCGGTCGGCGTGCGCGATCACCACGGCGTCCTCTTTGGACGCGAAGTAGTTGAAGAAGGTACGCGCGGAAACCCCCGCTTCCGCCGCGATGTCCTCCACCGTCACGTGGTCCAGACCGCGTTCGCCGACGAGCCGCACGGCGACGGTCGAGAGCGTGCGGTGGGTTTCGAGCTTCTTGCGCTCGCGCAGGCCGGGGGAGGACACGCCGACGAGCGTAGCGCGAAACTTTCACAATCTGCAAAGTTGCAGTTTGTGAAACAGGCCACCTCGGGCGGGCCTTGAGCGGGGCTGGCAGACTGCCGCGCGTGAGCGGAACAGTGCTGGTGCTGGGCGGACGCAGCGAGATCGGGACGGCGGTCGCGCAGCGGCTGGCCGCGGGCGGGGCGAAGCGGTTCGTGCTGGCCGCGCGCCCGGGCGCCGACCTGGCGGAGCAGGTCACGACGCTGCGCGCGGCCGGCGCCGAGTTGGTCGAGACCGCCGGCTTCGACGCCGACGACCTGGCCGGGCACCGCCCGTTCCTCGACCGCGTCGTCGCCGAGCACGGTCCACTCGACGTTGTTGTGCTCGCCTTCGGCATCCTCGGCGACCAGGCCCGCGCGGAAACCGACGCCGAGCACGCCACGGCGATCGTGCACACCGACTACGTCGCCCAGGTCGCCGTCCTCACTCACACGGCGGAACTGCTACGCGCGCAAGGATCGGGCAGCCTCGTGGTGTTCTCCTCCGTCGCCGGCGTCCGCGTGCGGCGCGCCAACTACGTCTACGGCTCGGCCAAGGCCGGGCTCGACGGCTTCGCCTGCGGGCTGGCCGACGCGCTGCACGGCACCGGCGTGCACCTGCTTCTCGTGCGGCCCGGTTTCGTGATCGGCCGGATGACCGAGGGCATGTCGCCGGCGCCGTTCTCCAGCACGCCCGACCAGGTGGCCGACGCGACCGTCGCGGCGCTGCGGCGCAGGCGCGCGGTCGTCTGGGTGCCGGGGGTGCTCCGTCCGGTCTTCGCGGTGATGCGCCTGTTGCCGCGCGCGCTGTGGCGGCGCATGCCGCGCTGAGCGGACTCCTCGTGTCCGTCGCGCCACGCGGTGTCGCGGAACCCCGTGGCGTGGCTCACTTTCGGCCCAGCGCGGGTCGGCCGAACGGGCATCATCACATCTTTGCGACAGGATTCTCAGGCTATTCCCAGCTAACGCGGTGATCCTCGAACACAGGCCCGCTCGGGCTCTTTCGGGGAAGCAAGGGGATTCTGTCGTGCTGCTCACGTCCCGGGGCCGCCGGATCGGCGGCCGTCTCGTGCTGGGGGTGGTGTCGACGCTGGTGCTGGGTGCCACCGGGTACGCGTGGTCGCAGCTGCACCGGCTCGACACCGGGATCGTCACGGCCGACGTCATCCCGCCTGCCGCGCAGGTTCCCGAGACACCGACCGGACAACCGCTGCAGGTGGCGCAGAACATCCTCCTGGTCGGACTCGACTCGCGCACCGACGCCAACGGGAACCCGTTGCCACAGAACGTGCTCGACTCGTTGCACGCCGGCAGCGGCGACGACGGCGGCAGCACCACCGACACCATGATCGTGGTCCACGTGCCGGCGGGCGGCGCGGCCGCCACGGCGATCTCCATCCCGCGTGACTCCTATGTGGACGTCCCGGGGTACGGCAAACACAAGATCAACTCGGCCTACAGCCGGGCGCGGGCGTCCGCGCGTTCGCACCTGTCGAGTCAGGGCCTCAGCGGTCCGCAGCTCGAGGTGACCGCCGACGCCGAGGGCGCGAAATCCGCGATCGCCACCGTCGAGGAGCTCACCGGGCTCACGATCAACCACTACGCGGCGGTGAACCTCGCCGGGTTCGCGGCGCTGAGCCAGGCCGTCGGCGGCGTGCAGGTGTGCCTGAACAACCCGGTGCACGACTCCTACTCCGGCGCGAACTTCCCGGCCGGCCCGCAGACACTGTCCGGTGCTCAGGCACTCGCGTTCGTGCGGCAGCGCCACGGCCTGCCCAACGGCGACCTCGACCGCATCGCGCGCCAGCAGGCGTTCCTGGCCGGCATGGCGAAGAACGTGCTCGGCGCGGGCACGCTGACCAGCCCGGACAAGCTGTCGGCCCTCATCGACGCACTGCAGGGTTCGGTCGTGCTCGACAAGGGCTGGGACGTGCTGAGCTTCGCGCAGCAGCTGCACGGCATCAGCTCCGGCGCCATCGCGTTCGTCACGATCCCCGTGCAGAGCCTGTCACTGGCCACGCCGGCCGACGGTGACGCGGTGAAGGTCAGCCCGCAGCAGGTCAAGACGTTCGTGCAGCACCAGCTGAGCTCGTCGTCGGTGTCGGCCTCCGGCGGATCCGGCGAGACCAGCTCACCGCCTGGCACGCACGGCGGCGGGGTGAAGCCGATCGCCGTCACGAAGTCCGTGAACCCGCCTTCGGACACGCCTGCCGGCGGAACGCCACAACAGCCGGTGGCGACGAACGCCACCGGCTGCGTGAACTGACCGGAGATCACCTTGCGCCATCAGACAAAGGCGCTCTGCCCCGTGATCGCCTTGCCCACGATGAGCGTGTTCATCTCGCGGGTGCCCTCGAAGGAGTAGATGGCCTCCGCGTCGGCGAAGAACCGCGCGATGTCGTGGTCGAGCACGATGCCGTTGCCGCCGAAGATCTCCCGGCCCCAGGCTACGACCTCACGCATCCGCGAGGTGACGAACGCCTTGGCGAGCGAGGAGTGCTCGTCCTTGAAGATCCCGGCGTCCTGCAGGCGGGCCAGCTGCACGAGCATGCCCCACGACGCGGTGATGTTGCCGAGGCTCTTCACCAGCAGGTCCTGCACCAGCTGGAACCGCGCGATCGGACGGCCGAACTGCTTGCGCTCCTTCGCGTAGTCCAGCGCGAGCTCGTAGGCGCCGATCATCACGCCCAGCGCCTGCCACGCGACGCCACCGCGGGTGGCGCGCAGGATCTCCGCGACGTCGCGGAAGGAGTCGATGCCCTGCAGGCGGTTCGCCTCCGGCACGCGCACGTCGGTGAGGGTGATCTCGGCGTTCTCGACGATGCGGAACGCGATCTTGTTCTCGATCTTCACCGGCGAGAAGCCCGGTGTGCCTTTCTCGACGACGAAGCCCTTCACGTTGTGGTCGTCGACGTCGCGCGCCCAGACCACCACGTAGTCGGCGAACGTCGCGTTGCCGATCCAGCGCTTGGCACCGTTGAGGATCCAGGTGTCACCATCTCGCTGCGCGGTGGTGCGCATGCCACCGGCCACATCGGACCCGCCGAGCGGCTCGGTCATGGCGAACGCGCCGATCTTGTCCATCGCGGCCATCTCGGGGAGCCAGCGGTCGCGCTGTTCCTGGCTGCCGCCGGAGTAGATCGAGTACATCGCGAGTCCGTTGTGGACACCGAAGAACGTGGCGACCGACGCGTCGGTGCGGCTCATCTCCATGGCCATCATGCCGGTGAGCAGGTGGCTGGTCGCGGCGCGGTGCTCGCCGTAGCCCTCGTAGGGCAGGCCCGCGAGACCGCTCTCGCGGAACTTCGCGATGAGCTCCTTCGGGAAGGTGCCGGCGGCCCAGTTCTCGTTCACCAGCGGCTTGACCTCGTCGCGCATGAACCCGCGGGCCTTGACGAGCAGCTTGCGCTCTTCGTCGCTCAGCAGGGTTTCGTAGTCGTAGAAGTCGGCGATCAGCTGGTCTTCGAGAGTCGTCATCAGTTCTCCTCCTTGCGGTCCGCGCTGTCCAAAGCAGACAGAACGGCGAGTTGCTTGCGGTCGCGCGCCTCGGCGAGTTGCGAGTACGTGGAGGAGCCGTAAGCCTTTTCGACGGCTTCGATGAGCCGTTCGGTTTCTTCCGGGGTCTGCGAGGGCTGCCCGAGGCCGGTCCACATCTTCTTCATCGACGGGCCGATGTGCTCGGCCATGTGCCGGTAGCCGCCGGGGCCACCGCCCAGGTGCGAGCCGAGGAACGGGCCGACCGTGGCCCAGCGGATGCCGAGCGAGTTGGTCATCACCTTGTCGAGGTCCTCGGGCGTGACCACGCCCTGCTCGACGAGGTAGATCGCCTCGCGGCTCAGTGCGTTCTGCAGGCGGTTGCCGACGAAGCCGGGGATTTCCTTGCGCTCCACCACCGGCACGCGGCCGAGGAACGTGTAGAAGTCGACGGCCGCCTGGGTCGCGTCCTCGCCGGTGCGCTCGCCCGGGACGACCTCGACGAGCGGGATGAGGTGCGGCGGGTTGAACGGGTGTCCGATGAGGACCCGGCTCGCGTCGGCCAGCTGGCCGGTGAAGGCGGTCGAGGGTATCGCCGACGACGAGCTCAGTAGCAGCGCGTGCTTCGGCGCTGCTTCCACGAGTGTGGCGAACAGTTCCTTTTTGAACTCGACGCTCTCGGGACCGTTCTCCTGCACCACGTCGGCGTCACGGACGGCCTCGGTCACGTCGGCGGCAATCTGGACGCGGTCGGCCAGGCCGGTCACGTCGAGGCCCTGGGCCGCGAGGTGCGGGGCGTACTCGGCCAGCGCGGCGGCGACGGCCTCGGCCAGGTCGGGGCGCGGGTCCGTGACCTTCACGGTGAGGCCGTGGCCGGCGAACAACGCGGTCCACGAGAGGCCGATGGTGCCCGCGCCGATCACGGCGGCCTGCCGGAACTCGCCGCGGAACTCGGTGGTGCTCATGGTCAAGCTCCCTTGAGGTAGTCGTGGACCGGCGTGACGGGCGCCAGTGTGAGGTCGGTGAGAATGTGGCTCGCGGAGACGATCTCGCGCACCGGCAGGTCGGCCAGCGGCGCCAGTACGTGCTCGAACAGCTGCAGCCGCGCGGGGCCGGTCCAGGCCTCCTTCACGACGACGTCGGTGATCTCGGTCCGCACGAGCTCCATCACTCGAGGCGCGCCGTCGTAGCCGAGGATGATCTTCAGCATGAACGTCGGCACGGTGATCTGTGCTCCGGCGGCCTCGGTGTCGAGGGCGAAGTGCTTGTAGCCCATGGTCGCGGTGGCGACGCGAAGCGTGCCGTAGTCCAGCGTGCCGACCAGCGCGCCGTTGTCGACATAGAGATTCGGCGCCCCGATGGTCTTCGGGTAGGCGCTGACCTCGCGGCCCGACGCGGTGGCCGGGAAGTTGTCGAGGTACATCGCGTGCAGGTACTCGCCGCGCTCGCCGTCGAAGGTGACCGGGATGGCCTGGCCCGACTCGGTGTAGGGGCCGTAGCCGCTCACGTCGCCCGGTGTCGAATCCTCGGGTGAGGCGATGTAGGCGAACCCGGACAGCTCGGCCAGGCTCACCGAGTCCCGGCCGGTGAACTGGTCGGCCGGCACCACGGCGGCGAGCCGCTCGGACATCGCCGGCAGTGCTCCGAGCGCCGGATCGGTCACGGGCATGCGCGCCAACGTCAACGCGAGCCGCCCGTCGAGCACGGCGTCGACGAGGTCGGGGCTGGCGCCGGGCCAGCGCTTGAGCTCGAACCGCTCGCGCACCCGCTCGGCCAGCGCCGTGACGCGGTCGCGCAGATCCGGGTGCACGCCCGCGGGCATGCCGAGGAACACCGTGCTGCGCTGGGGGTTCGCCGCCTCGCGCAGCCGCCACGGGATGGAGTTCACCTGCTCCAGCACGTCGCGCGCGATCGGCAGCAACGCGGTGCCCGCGACGGTGAGGGTGACGTGGTGTGTGCTGCGGTCGAACAGCTGCTGCCCGAGCTCGTGCTCGAGATCCTTGATCCGCTGGCTCAACGGCGACGCGGCCATGTGGAGCCGCCGCGCGGCCGCCGAGAAGTTCAGCTCTTCGGCGACGGCCACGAAGTAGCGCAGGTGCAGCATTTCCACGACGTGAGCTTAACCCGTGCGAGCTTGACCGGCGCCTGCCTGACCGGCGCCGGTGCTGCCCCGGCGGATCACGCGCAGCAGCCGTTCGATGCGGGGTTTTTCCGCGCCGGACAAGGCGATTCCCGTCGTGAGTACCAGCAGGTCGAGGGGTTCGACCTCCTCGATGAGGCCGGCGCGGGTGGCGAGGGCGGTGGCTGTGTCGGTCATCACCCCGTGCCAGCAGGAGAAAAGCTCCTCGCGGTCGCTGCCGGGATCGTCCGTTATGGACAGTGCGAGGTCGCGTTTGTCCCGGACGTGGTCGAGGAAGAGTCCGAGCCACACGAACAGCGCGGCCTCGGGGTCCTCGTGGGCCAGCAGGGCCTCGCCCTCGGCTCGGAGTGTCTCGACCTCTTCGGTGTAGACCGCCGCGAGCAGGTCGCGCCGCCGGGGGAAGTGGCGGTACAGCGTGGCGTTGCCGATGCCGGCGTGCTTGGCCACGCGGTCCAGTGGCGCGTCGCTGCCCTCGGCGGCGAACACCTCACGGGCGGCGCGCACGAGCTGCGCCCGGTTGTCGCGTGCGTCGGCCCGTGGTGTCACGGCCGGCCTCCTCGGGGTTGCTAAGTGGGGAGTTCCCCACTTAGAGTACGCGGTCATGACCGGCGAACTCACCCCGGCCGAGGTGCATCGCCGGATCGTCGAGACGGCGTTCACCGAGGAGGGCCTCAAGTACGTGGACCCGGACGTCATCGATCACCGCGGCGGCGCCGGGGGAGATCACGTCGGCATCGCCGCGTGGCGGGAGAAGTGGGCCGCGATCAGCCGCGGCGAGTTCCTCGCGGACTTCCGCGACCTGGCGGTGCGCGTCGAGCAGAACGTGAGCGACGGCGAGTTCTCCGTGAACCGCTACACGAGCACCGGCACGCAGGTCTCCACCGGACGTTCGTACGCCGTGACCAGCATGGACATGGTCCGGGTGCGCGACGGGCGGATCGTCGAGCACTGGGCGCTCATGGACGTGACGGACCGGGCGGCACAGCTGCGAGCGGGAGCGTGATCGTGAACGCGGCGCCGCCCTCGGGGGCCGGCCCGGCCCGGAGCGCGCCGCCCATGCGCTCGACCAGGCCGTGGACCAGGGCCAGGCCGATGCCGGAGCCGACGGGGCGGCGGTCGCGGTAGCGCTTGTTCAGCACGCCGCGCTCGAAGGCCACGGCGTAGTCCTCCGGCGCGAGGCCGGGCCCGCCGTCGCGCACGGCGAGATGCGCGTGCCCCTGGTCCAGGACCAGGGAGAACACCATCGGCGCGCCGGCCGGGGTCACCCGCAGGGCGTTCTCCGCGAGGCCGTCGACCACCTGCTGCAGCCGGCGCGCGTCGGCGGTGACGAGCACCGGGGCGGCGGGCGAATCGACGTACAGGGGCACGTTTTCGCGTTCGCAGCGCAGCTGCCAGACCTGCGCGCGGTCGCCGACGAGCGCGGCCAGGTCGAGCGTCGCGAGGTCGAGGCGGAACTCGTCGGCGCCGAGGCGGGCGAGTTCGAGCAGGTCGCTCACCAGGCGTTCGAGCCGCTGCGCCTCGCGGTGGATGGTCTGGCCCGCGCGGCGCGCGTCGGGGCCCTCGGCGACGCCGTCGGCGATGGCCTCGGCGAAGCCGGTCACCGCGGTGAGCGGGGTGCGCAGCTCGTGGGACACCGACAGCAGGAACTCCCGCTGGCGCGCCTCGCTGTGGGCCAGGGCGTCGGCCAATTCGTTGAGTGAGCCCGCGACCTCGGCGACCTCGACGGGTCCTTCCACGGGCACGCGCACGTCACGTCGGCCGGTGCGCAGGCTGACCGCCGCGGCCGCCGCCTTCCGCAGGGGCCGGCCGAGCAGCCGTCCGGACGCGTACCCGGCGACGGCCGCCACCAGCAGCCCGATGCCCAGCGCCAGCGCGATGTTGCGCACCAGCGCGCGCTGCGTCGCCTCACCGCTACGCGCGGGCTGGACCAGCGCGAACGCAGCCGCGCGCGGGCCGACGGCTCGGACCTCCACGAGGTATTGCTGCCCGTCCACCGTCACGCGGTCCGACTGGTTCTCGCCCGACGCGAGGCCGGCCCGTTCGGCCACTCGGGTCGACGTCGCGTCGCCCACGTCCTGGCCGCCCGGGCGCCGCACGACCACGGCGATGCCCTGGCCGCGCACCACGTCGGCGACCTTGCCGACGCCGAGGCGGTTGCCGATGCCGGTGTCGTCGAGCTGCGTGGCGACCACGTCGGCCTGGGCTTTCAACGACTGCTGCAGCACGGTGTCGGCGGTCGTGCGCACGAGCCGCGTCGCCACCAGACCCGAGACGATCACGGCGATCCCCGCCACCGCCAGGCACACGACCGTGATGCGCAGCGCGAGCGTGCCCCTCATCCGGCGTCCGCCGCGTAGCCGATGCCGCGCACCGTCCTGATCGGACTGTGCTCGCCGAGCTTCGCGCCAGCTGAGCCACGTGCACGTCGACCGTGCGGGTGCCCGCCGCGGCGGAGTAGCCCCACACGGCGGACAGCAGCTGGTCGCGCGAGAGCACGTGGCCGGGGTGGCGGACGAGGTGGGTGAGCAGATCGAACTCCGTGGACGTCAGCGCCATCTCCTGCCCGCCCGCCCAGGCCCGGCGGCTCGTCACGTCGACGCGCGCGCCACCGCATTCGAAGGTCTCCGCGGCCGGCGTGCCCCCGGACGCGCGGCGCAGCACCGTACGCACGCGCGCGGCCAGCTCGCGCGGGCTGAAGGGTTTGGTGAGGTAGTCGTCGGCGCCGATCTCGAGGCCGAGGAGACGGTCGAGCTCGTCGTCGCGTGCGGTGACGAACAGGACCGGCGTCCAGTCGCCGGCCGCGCGCAACGCCTTGCAGATCTCGATCCCGTCCATTCCGGACAGTCCGATGTCGAGCACCACGGCCACCGGCTTGAGCCGGCGGACGGCCCCCAGCGCGGCCGCGCCGTCTGACTCCACGTGCACGCCGAACCCGTCGCGCCGCAGGTACATCGCAGCGAGTTCGGCGATCGCGGCCTCGTCCTCGACGACGAGGACGAGCCCGCGCCCGGCTGACCCCATGCGGGCTCCCGTTCTCCGTCTCCGCCAACGTCGGCCGAGAGACTACGCGGCTCAGGGCGAGCCGTCGCTCGCGATGTGGGGGACATCGCGGGCTGTGCGACTCGGCGTGAGCCGCCACCCGCGACGCCGGGGGCGGCGGGCGGTGCCCGCGACGACCGGCTTGCGATGGCCGCCACGGCCCGCTCAGGGCGAGGCGTCGCCCGCGGTGTCCGACTTGCGGTGGGCTGCTGCCCTCGGTGGCTGATTCGTGCCTGCGGTGTCAGGCGGGGTGAGCCGCTGCTGGCGCTGACCGTGCCACGGCGGGCTGGTTCCCGTGGTGGCGAGCTCGGGGTGGGCTGCCGCCTGCCATGGCCGGCTCAGGGTGAGCCGTTACCGGCCTGGCTCACGGTGAGCCGTCGCCGGCCATGTCCGACTCGATGCTGTCGAGCGTGGACTGGATGCCGTTGAGTTCGCTCGTCGCCTGTGCGCCACCGCCCGACGGCGCCGCCGAGTCGCCACCGTCGCACGCGGTGCACCCCAGCGCCAGTAGCGCGGCCGCCCCGACCGCGGCCGCGAGCCGGGCCGCCCTCACTTCGTGCCCGCGGGCTTGCAGTGCGCCGAGGCGAACGCGTCGAGCTTGCTCTTCGCGTCGCCGAGCTGGCTGATCCGGCTCTGGCGCTTGTCCGCGCGCTTCTGCAGCCGGTCGGCCGCCGCGGTGTGGCCCTTGGCCTTCTGGTCGGCCGAGCGCGCCTCGAGGTTCGCGACGGACCCGGCGACCTCCGCGCCGCCGTTGATGCGGTCGGTCAGGTTCTGCGCCCGCTTCTGCAGCTTGGGCACCCACTCGCCGCAGACCTGCTGCGACTCCTCGGGGCTGAGCGTGATCGGCGCGACGCTGGACGGCGCCGGGGGAGCGGTGGTGTCCGCCACGGCCAGCGGCGTCACGACCAGCAGCCCGGCCGCGACACCGCCGCCCGCCAACGCCAGCCGCCGGGTCCAGGTGGTTCCTCGCATCGTTCGTTCTCCCTCTCGTGACCGGTGAGTTCCGGGTACGGGCAGTACCTTCTCGTCCCGGTGTACGAGGGGTGTGGGGTGAATGTTCGGGCTTCGTAAAGCCCGGGTGCCTACTCGGTGCCGAGCCGGTGCAGGACCGCGGCCGCCAGCGCGGTGCGTTCGAGCATGCCTTCGACGCTGATGTGCTCGTGACGCGCGTGGGCGCCGTCGCCGACGGCGCCGAAGCCGTCGAGGACGGGGTGGCCCAGGGCGGCCACGAAGTTGCCGTCGCTCGCGCCGCCGACGGAGCATTCGCGCAGGGTCACGCCCAGCTCGGCCGCGAGGCCGCGCGCGAGCTCGTAGAGCCGGGCGATGCCGTCCGAACGCTCCATCACGGGCCGGTTCCAGCCGCCCTCCACGGTGACGGTGGCGCGCGGGTCGTGGGCCGTGATGGCCGCGACGCCCGCGTCGATGCGCGCGGCTTCGGCGGCGCTGGACACGCGCACGTCGATCTCCCCGCGCGCCGCCCCCGCGATCACGTTCTGCCTGCTGCCGCCGGAGATCACACCGACGTTCACGGTGGTCCCGGCGTCAAGGTCGGTCATCGCGTGCAGGGCCAGGATCGCGCGGGCCAGCTCGTCGATCGCGCTCGCGCCCTTCGTCGGGTCGAGGCCCGCGTGGGATTCCACGCCTTTCGCGTGTACCTGGAACAGGCCCACGCCTTTGCGGGAGGTCTTCACCGCACCGTCGGCGCTGGCTTCGAACACCAGCGTCGCCTTCGTGCCCGCGGCCGCCTCCTCGATCGTCGGCCGCGAGGCGGGGCTGCCGAGCTCCTCGTCGCCGTTGAGGACCAGCCGGATCGCCGGGCGGGCCACGCCGGCGGCGTCGAGTGCGCGCAGCGCCCACACGGCGTGGACCAGGCCCGACTTCATGTCGAAGATGCCCGGCCCGGTCGCGCGGTCGCCGTCGACGGTGAACGGCCACTCGGCGAGCGTGCCCAGCGGCCACACGGTGTCGTAGTGGCAGAGCAGGAGGACGGGCTGCTCGCCGGCGCCGGGGTAGTCGTAGACCTTGATGTCGCCGTGGCGGCCGCCGTCGACTTCACGCACGGCCGTCGGATCGCCGAGCCGGGAGCGCAGCCAGCCGTCCACCCAGGACAGCCCGCGGATGAGACTTTCCTTGTCGTCACTGGGAGTCTCGATGCCGACGTACTCGGCGAGGTCGGCGAGCAGGTCGTCGCGGTGCGCGCGCACCCACTCGTGCAGCTCGCGGATTCCGGTCACAGGTGTGCCTCCAGTTCGGTGAGGTGGTCCTCGGACATCGCGGCGCCGGCCTCGACGTCGCCGAGGCGTTTGAGCACGGCCGTGAGCAGCGGCAGGCCGATCCCCAGCTCGGCGGCTTCGTCGAGCACCGGCGCGTAGTGGTGGAAGACCTCCACCGGACGGTGGCGCACGGCGATGTCGCGCCAGATCCCGCTGCGGTCCTTCGGCTGCGAGCGCAGCCAGGCCACCAGCCGGTCCGTCGCCGCCTCGCGCCCGTCCGCGCCCGGCAGGTACGCGGTGGGATCGAACTGGTCGAACGGCTCCAGGACCCGCGAACCGGCCGCGGCGAACACCTCGGCCGCGAGCGCGTGCATCAGCGGCTGGTGCCGGTCGATGAGGTCGGCCATCGGCGCGTCGGCCAGTGCGGTCGTGGTCAGCATCGCGCCGAAGCCGAGCTTGGCCCACAGGTAGCCCTCGACGTTGGCGGTCGCCTTGGCCGGGCCCCAGGCCTGCAGATCGGCCACGACTTCCTCGACACGGCCGGTGATCCGGCCGTCGGGCTCGCCGATGACCAGGGCGCCGGCCCCGCCGTCGCGCACCACGCCGGGCTCGGCGACGTCGGCGAAGAGGTTCACGAACGCGCCCACCGTGCGCTGCTCGCCGACGAACGACGCGATGAGCTGCTCGTTGAGGCCGTTCTGCAGGGACACCACGAACCCGTCGGACGCCAGCCGCGGTTCGAGCCACTGCATGGCGTGCTCCGTGGCCTGGGCCTTCACGGAGAGCAGCACGCGGCTCAGCTCCGGCGGCGCCTCGTCGGGAACGAACGCGGGAAGGTCGACGCGCTCCTCACCTTCGGATCGCACCAGCGTCAGCCCGCGCTCGTTGATCGTGGCCACATGCGCCGCGTCGGCGTCGACGATCACCACCGGGTGCCCGGCTTTCGCGAGGTGGAACGCCAGCGTTCCGCCGATCGCGCCGCCACCCACCACCGTGTAAGAGCGGCGGTCAGACATGAGTGCTTCCTCCCGTTTGGACTGGGGTTTCTCCGGACCAGTGCAGCGGCAGGCCCGCCGCACCCGCGGTCGAGCCGCCGTCGACGCGTAGCACCGTGCCGGTGATCCACCCGGCTTCCGGGCCGGCGAGCCAGAACACGGCGTCGGCGATCTCACGCGGCACACCGCGGCGGCCGAGCGGGTTCACCGACACAGCCGCGGCGTAGGCCTCGGTCACGGGATTGGCTTCGCTGTCGACCGTCACGAACCCGGGGCTCACGGCGTTGACGCGGATGCCGTGCGGACCGAGCTCCACGGCACACGCCTTGGTCGCCATCTCCAGCGCGGCCTTCGACGTCGCGTAGTGCGAGGCGCCGGGCCGGGCGCGCGTGGCCGCGCCGGAGGAGATGTTCACGACCGCGCCGGTGGTGCCGGCGGCCACGTGCTTGCGTCCGAACGCGACGGTGGTGAGCACCGCCGCCCGTACGTTCACGTCCTGCACGCGATCCCAGCGCTGCGCGGTCATGTCGAGCAGGCGCGTGGCGGGGTAGATACCGGCCGCGTTGACGAGCACGTCGACCGCGCCGGCCGCGTCCACCAGGCCTTCGGCGTAGGCGGCGTCGGCGAGGTCGCCGGGCAGCTCGGCCACGGTCACGCCGTGGTCGGCGCGTAGCTTTCCGGCCACCGCGGACAGTTCGGCCGGACGCAGGTCCGACAAAGTCAGCCGGTCGCCCGCGGCGGCGAAGCGGGCCGCGATCGCGGCCCCGATCCCGCCCGCGGCACCGGTGACGAGCACAGTGCGCACTAGAGCTGCTTTCCCTTCGTCTCGGGCATCGTGAGGTACACCGCGACGCCGATCAACGCAGCGACGGCGACGTAGATCCACACGAGATCCCCGTGGTGATTGGCGTTGAGCCAGGTCGTGACGTACGGCGCGGTGCCGCCGAACACGGCGACGGCCAGCGCGTAGGGCAGCCCGATGCCGGTGGTGCGCACCTCGGGCGGGAACTGCTCGGCCATGATCACCGCGCAGTTGGCCGAGTAGCCGACGATCAGCACGAGCCCGATGAGCTCGATCACGAAAACGCTCCAGAACCCGTTGGCCAGGAAGTGGAACGCGGGCCACGCGAAGATCACGAACCCGGCCGCGAACGCCGTCATCGTGGGTTTGCGGCCGATGCGGTCGGACAGCAGCCCGCCGAAGGGCAGCAGGCAGATGAACACGAGCATCGCCAGCGTGTTGGCCAGCAGCGCCGTCTTGAGCGGGATTCCGGTGGCGAGGTGGGCGTAGGCCGGCATGTAGCTGACCCACACGTAGTAGATGAGCGTGCCGGCGATCGTCACGCCGGCCACGCGCAGCGCCGCGCCCGGGTGGTCGCGGAACATCGCGACGACGGGGTTCCGGCGTGGTTTGGCGGTGATCTTGCCGAACGCCTCCGTCTCGTGCACCGAGCGGCGCAGCCACAGCCCGACCAGGCCCAGCAGCCCGGCGACGCCGAACGCGAGGCGCCAGCCCCAGCCGTGCAGGTCGGAGTCGGACAGTGTCGAGTTGAGGATGGTGCCGAGCAGGGCCGCGATGAGCGAGCCGGCGCCGACGGAGACTTGCTGCCAGGACCCGGCGAACGCCCGGCGTCCGGTGGCGGCCGACTCGATGAGGAACGCCGACGACGAACCGAACTCGCCGCCCGCCGAGAAGCCCTGCACGAGCCGGGCGAGCAGCAGGACGATCGGGGCGCCGACGCCGATCTGTGTGTAGGTGGGGCAGACCGCGATCACGATCGACGCGCCCGCCATCAGCGAGATGGTGAGTGTGAGGCCCTTCTTGCGGCCGCGCCGGTCGGCATACGCGCCGAGCACCGCGCCGCCGATCGGGCGCATCACGAAGCCGACGGCGAACACGGCCAGCGTGGACAGCAGTGCCGTGGTTTCGTTGCCGCCGGCGAAGAACTGGCCGGCGAAGATGGGGGAGAAGGTGGCGTACACCGCCCAGTCGACCCACTCGACGGTGTTGCCGATCGAGCCGGCGACGATCGCTTTGCGCTGCTTCGGGTTCAGGCGGTGGGTTTTGGTGGAGGTATCCGAAGTGGACGGTACGGTCGTCATGGCTGCGTCCCTTCGGTTGCGAGGACGTGGTCGACGACCTGGGCGTGGGTGGCGAACCACACGCCGGCGTGGCCGCTGATGTGGTCGAGCAGCTCGGTGAGGATCGTGACGCGTGAGCGGTGCCCGATGATGTGCGGGTGCATGGTGAGCTGGAAGAGCCCGCCCTCGGCGTAGGCGGCGTCGAACTCGTCGCGCCAGATCGAGAGCACTCCACGCGGCGGCGTGTACGGCCGCAGCGAGGCGAAGCGGTCCATCATGAAGTACGGCGCGTCGTCGCGGATCCACTCCACGGGCAGCTCGACGACGCCGGTGGGCTCGCCGTTCTCGAGCAGCTCGTAGCAGTCGTCGTCGGCCATCAGCGAGGAGTCGTACTTCAGGCCGAGCTCGCGCGTGATGGAGAGGGTGTGGGCCGAGAAGTCCCACGACGGCGTGCGGATGCCGACCGGACGGGTGCCGGTGAGGCGTTCCAGCACGTCGGCGGCGCGGAAGGCGAGGTCGCGCTCCTCGGTCTCGGCCAGCGCGGTGTTGCGTTCGTGGATCCAGCCGTGCAGGGCCACTTCGTGACCGGCGTCCACATAGGACTTGACTTCGCCGTCGTGCAGCAGGGCCGACACGGCGGGGACGAAGAAGGACGCGGGGGCGTTGAAGCGGTCCAGCAGTTTGAGCAGGCGCGGCACGCCGACGCGGGCGCCGTACTCGCCTTGGGCGAGCTTGCCGGGCAGCACTTCACCGTCGCGCAGGGCGGGCGTCTCGTGGTCGGAGTCGAAGGACAGCGCCACGGCCACCTTCGCGCCGCCGGGCCACGACGCCGGCCGCAGTGAGCGGCCGGCGCGGACGTGCTCGACGTGTCCCCGCCACGTCTTCTCGTCCCAGAGCCATGGTTGTTCGGTCATGCTTCCTCCCGGGTTGCTGTGGCCGCCGGCGTGGGCGACCAGGCGCGTTTGAGGGTCGAGACCTGCAGGGTCACGTCGGCTTCCCGCAGGCCCGGCAGGGCGCCGACGACGTCGGTGGTGTGGCGGTAGAGCTCGCCGTAGTGACGCAGCACGATCTGGCCGACGAGGTTGAAGCGGCCGGTCGTGGCGCTGAGGTACTTGGTGCCCGGGTGAGCGGCGAGCTGCTGTCCGGCGCGGTCGAGCTCGGCCGGGACGACCGAGAGCCAGAGCATGAACTCGAGGGCGTAGCCGAACATCGCGGGCTCGGCGAGCGTGCGGAAGCGCAGGCAACCACGGCGTACGAGGGAGTCGATGCGGCGCGCGACGGTGGACTCGCTCGTGCCGACCTGGCGCGAGACCTCTTTGAACGACAGCCGGCCGTCTTCGCCGAGTGCGGCGCTGATCGCGAGGTCCAGCTCGTCCAGCTGCTCCGGGGGGCGTTCCCAGTGCTGTTCCTCGAACGGCCGTACCTCGCCGCCGCGCAGCTCGGCCGCCGCTTCCGCGCTGAGCTCGCCGGAGTTCCAGTCGTGGTTGGAGGTGAACGTGCGCATCACGGCGAAGGTCTCGGCGTCGCGGACGTTGTCGGCGGCGGGGAAATCGCCCTGGAGACGCGCGATTTCGCGGTAGGTGGGGAGCACGAACTCGGCTGAGCAGTCGGCACTGCCGGCGAGCACGGTGGCGTAGCGGACCTCGGGCCGCGCGGCCAGCGCCTCGGCGACGGCGGCCGCCGTACCGGGCCGGCACCGCAGCCGCGCCAGCACCGGCACGCCGAGGCCGCAGCGCAGCACGTCGACCACGCCGATCACGCGCAGCTGGCCGGATTCCGTCAGCTGGCCGGCGCGGCGCAGCACGGTGGACTCGCTCGTGCCCACGTGCCGGGCGATCGCGCCCCACGACGCGCGCCCGTTGAGCTGCAATGCGGCGACGATGCGCCGGTCCAGATCGCTGACTTTGACTTCGTCGGGCACGACTGCATCGTGGATGCAGGAAAACGTCAAGTCAAGGGTCAGGTCTGCAAGAAACCGGCGTTCTGCAGGTTCAGGAAGCGTTCCATCGCCGCGTCGACGGCTTCGCGGTCACCCGTGGTGACGAGGTCGAGCAGCAGCCCGCGCGCCACGGCGAGGCCGAGCCGGGCCTGCGCCGCGCGGTGCTGCTCGGGCACGCCGAGCCGTTCGAGCAGCGCTTCGACGGGCGCGAGCCAGCCGTCGATCACGCCGTCGAGGAACTCCGCCGTGCCGGGCGCGCCGCCGAGGGCTTGGCCGTAGAGCTGGAAGAAGAGCTTTTCGTTGTGGCGCAGCGCTTCGTCGGTGAGCCGGCGCCAGAACACGCGCGCCAGCTCGTCCGGCGGCAGGCTCGGGTCGAGGTCGGCGAGCACGGCGCGCTGCCGGCGTTCCACCTCGCGCGCGACCTGCGTGAGCAGGCCTTCCTTCGAGCCGAAGTGGTAGATGAGCATCCGGTGGCTCGTGCCGAGCGCCGTCGCGAGCGCGCGGAGGCTCTGCTCTGCCCCGTTCCGCGCGATGTGCTCGACGGCCGCGTCGAGGAGCTTCGCCCTTGCCTCCGCCATGTACCAGATGGTACATGTACCACGTGGTACATGCTCTTTGAGGAGGCCTGATGCAACGAATCTCGGTCCGGGCCCGCACGCCCGCCGATCCGGCGACGGTCTACGCGCTGCTGCGCGACGGCGAGAGCTGGCCGCGCTGGTCGCCGCTGGGCTCGTTCGAACTGGCCCGTGCGGGTTCGTCGGAACGCGAGGGGCTGGGTGCGCTGCGCGTGTTCCGCACCGGCCGCACGCGCTCCTGCGAGGAGGTGATCGAACTGGTCCCCGACCGCCATTTCGGCTACGCCTTGCGCAGCGGCCTGCCCCTTCGCGACTATCGCGCCTACGTCGACCTGACCCCGGTCGACGGCGGCACGGAGATCCACTGGCACTCGTCGTTCACGGGCAAGGTGCCGGGGACGGGGTGGTTCTACCGGCTGGTGCTGGCGCGGTTCATCGGCCGCGTGGTGGCGGGTTTGGTGGCGGAGACGTCTCGGGTCGCT
The DNA here is from genome assembly GCF_040682095.1 of Amycolatopsis sp. NPDC051372. Taxonomy (NCBI): domain Bacteria; kingdom Bacillati; phylum Actinomycetota; class Actinomycetes; order Pseudonocardiales; family Pseudonocardiaceae; genus Amycolatopsis; species Amycolatopsis sp. NPDC051372. The sequence goes on along the minus strand of NZ_JBFBAF010000014.1, from coordinate 41,615 downwards.
CGGTAGGTTTCCGGCCCTCGGGTTCGGGCAGCGCTGCGCTGGGGGTGCGGCGGTGCCCTCGGGTTGAGGTGCGGTGGTGCCCAGGAGTGTTACTCTCTTTGAGAGAGTGATTCGAGGAGGCCTGTGGTGCTGGGAAACCCTTACGACCGCGACTGCCCGACCCGCCAGCTCCTCGACCGCATCGGCGACCAGTGGACCGTCCTCATCGTCGGCTCCCTCCGCGACGGCCCGCTGCGCTTCACCCAGATCGGCAAACGCGTCGAGGGCATCTCCCAGAAAGTCCTGACGCAAACCCTCCGCAGCCTCGTCCGCGACGGCATCCTCACGCGCACGGCCTACCCCGTCATCCCACCCCGCGTGGAATACGAACTCACCCCGCTGGGCCGCGACCTGTCCGAGCCCCTCGACATGCTCGACCGCTGGGCCCGCCACCACATGACCCAGGTGACCGCCGCCCGCGAGGCGTTCGACGCGGAACACACGCCGGCTTCGGCTTGAGGTAGCGCGAATGAGGGCCGATGGCTGACGAAGGTGGCTGCGGCGAGGTGGAGCGCGTCGAGGGAAAGCTCTCCAACTACGTGAAGGCCGACGCCGGCAAGGATGCGGCGACTATGGCGCCGAGAGTGAGTGCTCCCGCGACAACGTGGTTGCCGCGATGCCACACCTGGCTGTGGGTGATGAGGATGATCCTGAACTCATTGGAATCGCTGCAGTTGATCACGAACCTCACCGAGAACTCCTTCCTCTCTCAGAGAGGTGGCGCTCACTACGCGCTGACCGACCTCGGAACGGCGCTGCTCGCCAAGTTGCGCAACGAGGACGAGACTCTGCAGTCGACCGCCCTGGCCTGAACCTCAGCGACTCACCAACCCGGCCTCATGTGCCAGCAACCCCGCCTGCGTCCGGTTCGCGCATTCCAGCTTCACCAGCATCCGCGACACATAGCTCTTCACCGTGGCCTCCGCGAGGTGCAGGCGGGCGGCGATGTCCGCATTGGACAGTCCCTCGCCGAGGCAGGTGAGGACGTCGCGTTCGCGGTCGGTGAGGGCGCCGGCGCGGCGGAGGGCCGAGGCGGTGCGGGCGTGGCCGTCGGCCGACAGTGCGACGAGGCGGCGGGCCGCGGAGGGGGACAGGACGGTGTGGCCGTCGGCGGCGACGCGGACGAGGCCGATGAGGTCTTCGGGCGGTGTGGACTTCACGAGGAAACCCGCGGCGCCCGCGCGCAGCGCCCGGATGACGTAGGTGTCGGCGTCGAAGGTGGTCAGCGCGACGACCGCGGGTGGGTCCGGCAGTTGCACGATGCGGGCGATGGCGGTGAGACCGTCGACGCCCGGCATGCGCAGGTCCATGAGCACGACGTCGGGGCGGTGCCGGACGACGGCCTCGACCGCTTCGGCGCCGTCGGAGGCCGAAGCGACCACCGCGAGGTCCTCGGCCGACCCCAGGATCGTGCGCAGGTGCGCGCAGACCATCGGCTCGTCGTCGGCCACGACCACCGTGATCACCGGGGAGCACCTTCCGTCGTCGGGACGTAGGCGGGAAGTATCGCACCGACGCGGAATCCGCCGCCCGGCTCGGGGCCGGACTCGAGCTGCCCGCCGACGAGCTCGACGCGTTGCCGGAGCCCGCTCAGCCCGGAGCCCGAGCCGCTGCCGGCGAGCGTCGGGTCGGGCGGCAGGCACCCGCGGGTGTTCGTGACGCACACGTCGAGACCACCCGAGTGGTACCGCAGCGACACGGCGGCCGACGAACCCGGCGCGTGCTTGCGGACGTTCGTCAGCGCTTCCTGCACCACGCGGTACGCCGTGCGCGCCACCGTCGGCGACACCTGGTCCGGGTCCCCGCGCACCGAAAGCTCCGTGGCCACGCCGACGGCCACCGACTCGGCCACCAGGTCCGCCGGCGAAGCGACCGGGGCCGGCGAAGCGGCGGGGGGTTCGATGCTCGAACCGTCGCGCAGCACGCCCACCAGATCACGCAGCTCGTCGAGCGCGTGCGCGCCCTCACGGCGGATGTCCTCGGCCGCGGAGCGCACGGACGGGTCCGTCGACACCACGCCGAGCGCGCCCGCGTGCAGCACCATCAGGCTCAGCCGGTGGGTCACCACGTCGTGCATCTCGCCCGCGAGCCGCCGCCGTTCCTCGGCGCGGGCCCGCTCCGCGAGCAGGTGCTGCTCGCGTTCGGCGCGCTCGGCCCGGTCCCGCAGTGAACGCAGCAGCTGCCGGCGCGCCTCGAAGTACAGCGCCACCGCCACGGGCAACGCGGTGCTCAGCAGCCCGAACGGCGTTGTGTTCCAGGCGGGGTCCCACGGCCGCGTCGCCAGCACCGCCAGCACGCCGCCGATCCACAGCAACCGCCGCCGGTCCATCACGCGCGGGAGCTGGCTCAGCACCACCGGCGTCACCGTGGGCACGGTCATCAGGCTCGGCTGGTCGGCGGGCACCAGCAGCCCGGGCCAGAACAGGTCCGACGCCAGCATCGCCAGCGACGCCACCACGAGCATCCCGGCCACCGCGTCGGGGAAGCGGAACACCGCCAGCAGCGAAAGGTCGCACGCGAGGCGCAGCGCCAGCCCGGCGTACGGCCCGAAGGCCCCGCTCGTCGGTCCGGCCCAGTGCAACGCGAAGTCGAGCCCGGCGAACAGGACCGCCGCCGCCAGCAGCCAGCCCATTTCGGCCGGCCGGGGCCAGGTTCCACGCCGCACTTCGCTCACCCCCGTCACGGTAACGGCTGGTCCGGACCGCCGCGGGGGAATCGCACCGGCCGGGACAGGACCCGCAACGAAAGTTGCGCGCGGGACAACGTTCGTCGTCCGCACCGGCTACCGATCACCGTTTCGCCGGCCCCGGCCGGCGCGGTGGACTCGGATCATGACGAGCCTCATGACGAGCCGCGAGACCAGCAGGGGGGAGATCGCCCCGTTCGCCCGGCTGCCGGTGCTCACCGTGGCCGCGCTGGCGGCGGCGCTGCTCGGGCTCACGAGCGTCCGCTACGCGCACGGGTTCGACGAGCTCTATTTCCTGGTGGCTGGTCGAGATCATCCGGCCTGGGGGTATTTCGACCAGCCACCGCTCGTCCCGCTGCTCGCGGGCACGCTCGACCGCCTGTTCCCCGGTTCGTTGCTCGCGTTCCGGCTGCCGATGGCGCTCGCGGTCGGCGCCGGCGTGGTGGTCACCGCGCTGATCGCCCGCGAACTGGGCGGCCGCCGCCCGGCGCAGCTGATGGCGGGCGGGCTGTCCGCCACGTCCAACCTGGTCGTCCTCAGCCACTGGGTCTCCACCTATGCGCTGGACCCGTTCCTGTGGACGGTCGTCGGCTTCCTGCTGGTCCGCTGGACCCGCACGCGCCGCGACGGCCCGCTCGTGTGGGCGGGCGCGGTCACGGCGGTGTCGCTGGAGGTCAAGTTCCTCATCCCCGCGCTGTGGGCCGCCGTGCTGGTGTCCGCGGCGGTCGTCGGCCCACGTCGTCTGCTGAGCCACCCGAAACTGTGGCTGGGCGCGCTGATCGCGGTGGTCGCCACGATCCCCGCGCTCGGCTGGCAGGCCACGCACGACTGGCCGTACGCGCACATGGCCGACGTCGTCGCCGCCGAGTTCCCCGGCTACTTCGCCTTCGCGCGCGACGGGCTGCTCGGCGCGGGCATGGGCGTCGGCGTGCTGGCCCTGCTCTACGGGGTGTGGCGCCTGTTCCGCTCGCCCGAGCTGCGGCCGTACCGCTACCTTGCCTTGGCGTTGCTGCTGGTCACCGTCGTGGTGGTGCTGATTCACGGCCGTTCGTACTACCTGATGAGCCTCTACGCGCTGCCGTTCGCGGCCGCGGCCACGGAGCTGAGCCGGCGCGACCTGGTGCGCTGGTGGCGGATCCCGGTGGGGATCGCGTTCGGGCTGTCGGCCGCCGTCACCGTCGCCGCGCTGCCGGTGTGGCCGGCGTCGGTCACGGCGACGTCGTTCGGGCCGTTTTCGCTCGGCACGGTGTTCGCGGACGGCGAGACGGCGCAGAAGCAGGTCGCCGACGTCGTCGGGCAGACGTACTCGTCGTTGCCCCCCGGGGTGAAGGCCCAGACGGCGGTGTACGCGGAGATCTACCCGTTCGCCGCGGCAGTCGAGTACTACGGCCCGCGGTACGGGATCACCGACGTCTACAGTGGACACCGCGGTTACTGGTACTTCGACCGGCCACCGGACCAGGCGCGGGACGCGCTTTTCACCGGCTTCGACCCGACGCTGCTGAAGCCTTACTTCGCGTCGGCGACCGAGGTCGTGCCAGGACTTGTTTGGCTCTACACCGGAAGGACGCAGTCGTGGGACCAGATCTGGCCGTCGGTGAAGCGGCAATGACCCCCTCGCTGGCTACCCAGGCCTACCTGCTCGCGTGCGACCCGGACCAGGGTCGCATCCGCAGACGCGGCCACGCCGCACTGCTCGTGCGTGCTTCCGCTGTCACAGACCTCCTGCTGCGCGGCCACCTGACGGTCACCGGCGGCCGCGTCTCGGCTGCCGGCCACGGCCCCACCGGCGACCTGTTGCTCGACGACCTGCTCACCGACCTCGCCGACGAGGGCCCGACCCGCTGGCGACGCCTGCTACGCCGCAACTCGGCCGACACCCTCCGCTCCCTGGAGCTGCAGCTGGCCGCCGCGGGACTCCTGCGGTCACACGTCACGCCGGTGCTGCGCCGGAAGGTTTTCCGCCTCGACGATCGGGTGCGGGCCGATGAGGTCCGCGCCACTGTGGACCGAGCGCTGCGCGCGCCCTTGTCCGAAGTGGACACCCGCGCCGCCGCGCTGACCGCCCTCGCCGCGGCGGCCCAGGTGGGATTCACCCGCCGCTCGTCCCGCCCCCATGCCGCGCGCCTCGCTCAGCTGGACGACGCCGCGGGCCCGGCGGTGCCGGCGCTGCGCAGACTGCTGCGCACTCGCCGGGTGGCGATCATGGCGGGCGGGAGCTGAGTGCGTGCGGTTGGGCGGTGACTCGATTGCGGTGAGTGGCGGGTGAGGGTTGGCCGGCGACCGAAACCGATGGGTGGCGGTTGAGCGCGGAGCACGGTGGCGGCCGAACCTGGCGGGGCAGTGCTTGAGCGGATGTGGCTGGGCGGCGAGCGATTGTGGAGGGTGGCGGTCGCGCGCTCAGCCGGTGGCGGCCGAACCTGGGGAACGGCAGTTGAGCGGAGTGCTGTTGGGCGACGGCCGATTCGGGCGAATGAGCGCTCGGCTCAGCGGCCTCGGTATCGCAGGCGGCACCTGAGCGGATTGCTTCGGCGGCCGCCGAAGCGTCGCGCGCGTAGGTTGCGGGCATGACTTCGTTCGCCGCTCTGCACGTGCCCGGGAAACCGTTGCTGCTGCCCAATGTGTGGGAGTTCGGCTTCGCGGCCGCGCTCGCCGCGGCGGGGCACCCGGCGGTCGGCACGACGAGCCTCGGCGTGTCGGCCGCCGCGGGCCTGGCCGACGGGGCCCCGGCGTCCCGCGCGGCGACAGTGGCGCTGACCCGCGCGCTGGCTCCGCTGGACGTGCTGGTGAGCGTCGACGTCGCCGACGGCTTCAGCGCGGACCCGGCCGAGGTCGCCGACCTGGTCGCGGAGCTCGCCGAAGCGGGCGCCGTGGGCGTGAACCTCGAAGACGGCCGCGCGGACGGCACCCTCGCGCCGGTGGAGGTGCAGAGCGCTTTGATCGCGGCCGTGCGTTCGGCTTCGCCCGTTTTCCTGAACGCGCGCACGGACACCCACTGGCTCGGCTCGGGCCCGGTTTCCGCCGCGATCGCGCGGGCCCGCGCCTACCGCGACGCGGGCGCCGACGGGGTGTTCGTCCCGGGCCTCGCCGACCCGGGCGAGGTCGCGGAGGTGGTGGCGGCAGTGGACGTGCCGCTCAACGTCCTGTTCCTGCCGGGCCGCGTCACGTTGGCCGGCCTCGCCGAGCTGGGGGTGGCGAGGGTGAGCCTGGGCTCGACGCCGTACCGCGTCGCGCTGGCCGCCGCCCTGGCGACCGTGGACGCCGCCCGCGACGGGACTTCCCTGCCACTGCCTCCGCCGTCCTACGCGGAGGTAGCGGATTTGCTGCCACCGGCCCTGTAGTGAGGGGGATGCGGGCTTCGCGGTAGAACGGCGCCGCTTCCTCGTTCGTTCGCCGACGTGGCGGGCTGCCCGCACGGCCACGGCCCGGCGGGCGCGCGCCTTGGGGCGCGGGCGTTGTCGTTTCCGTCGTCCACGCGGAGGTGGCGGGGTTGCTGCCGCCGGGTCTGTAGTGAGCGGATGCGCGCTTCCGCCCTCCCGTGCCGACGTGGCGGGCTGCCCGGACGGCCACAGCTCGGCGGGGGCTGGAGACATGCGCCTCAAGGCGCAGCCGGTGCGGCCTTACGCCGACGCGGCCGAATTGCCGCCACCGGTTTCAGAAGCACTTGGGGGAGGGGCGGTACAGGACGAGCCCTTCCAGGCCGACGTTTCGAGGAGCCCGCACGGCCGTCAGCGGAGCTGGAGCCATGCGCGCCTCGCACGCGGCGGCCTTCCGTACGCGGAAGTGGCCGGGTTGCTGCCACCGGTTCAGTAGCGTCGAAGGCATGCGCGCCTTCGGAGCCGAGTTCGCCGTTCCCGCCGGGTACCTGAACACGCCGAGCATCGGGATCCCGCCGGAGCGGTCGCGGACGCCGTGGCGGCGGCCGTGCAGCGCTGGCGGGTCGGGGCGGACCTGCCGGGAGGGTTCGACGAGGCCGTGGCGCGCTCACGCAACGCCTTCGCGCGGCTGACCGGCGTGCCGACCGACCGCGTGGCCGTCGGCGCGTCGGTGTCCCAGCTGGTCGCCAACGTCGCGGGAGGCCTGCCCGAGGGCGCGCGCGTCCTGGTGGCGGCCGGGGACTTCACGAGTGTCACGTTCCCGTTCGCCGCGCGGCCCGACCTCAAAGTGACCGAGCGGCCGCCGGCACAGCTGGCCGGGCACGTCGAGGGCCACGGACCTCGTGGCGGTCAGCCTGGTGCAGTCCGCCGACGGCACCGTCCTGGACACCGAGACCCTGCGCACCGCAGCGGAGAGTGCCGGCGCGGCCGTGCTGCTCGACGTCACGCAGGCCGCCGGCTGGCTGCCGCTCGACGTCGCGTGGGCCGACTGGGTGGTGTGCGCGGGCTACAAGTGGCTGTTCTCGCCGCGCGGGTGCGCCTGGCTGGCCGTGCACCCGCGCGCCCACGAGCGCACCCGACCCGTCGCCGCCGGGTGGTACGCGGGTGACGACCCCTGGACCACCGTCTACGGCCTGCCCCTGCACCTGGCCCGCGACGCCCGCGCCTTCGACCTCTCCCCGGTCTGGCTCGCCCACACCGGCGCGGCGCCGGCGCTGGAGTACGTCGCCGGCCTCGACCTCACCGCCGTCCGCGACCACAACGTCGGCCTCGCGGACTCCCTGCTCGCCCCCCTGGACCTCCCGCCCCGCGGCACCGCCATCGTGTCGCTGGACGCGGACCCCGACCGGCTCGCCGCGGCGGGCCTCGTCGTGAGCAAACGCGCCGGTCGGGTCCGCGTCGGATTCCACCTCTACAACACCCCTGACGACGTCGAACGCCTTCTCACCGCATTCGGCTGAAGGCGCTCAGCGCGGTGAACTACCGTATGTGCCCGTGGTCGGTCCCCAATTCACCCCCGGTCCCTCGGACACGGCGCCGCTCGCTGCGGTGCCCGCGCAGCCGGGGTCGCCGCCCGGCCTCGGCCCCGGCTCCGGCCAAGGCCCAACCCCGCCGCAGCGGCCGCAGGACACCAAGGCGCTGCTGCTGCGCGGTGCGGGCCTGGTCGCGATCGCCGTCGTGGCCGGGCTGGTCTGGTTCCTCATCCGGCACGACAGCACGCCCGAGCCGGTGGCGCAGGCGCCGGTGAAGACGAACCCCTTCGACTACAAGCTGGTGGAAGGCCCGAACAAGTCCACCGACTGCGCGGCGAAGGCCTACGACGACACCAAGAAGTTCTTCCAGACCAACCCGTGCTCCTCGCTCGCGCGCGGGCTTTTCACGGTCGAGTACGGCGACGCGAAGGCGCTCGTCTCCGTCGTCAAGGTGAGCATGCCGACCGCGGCGCAGGCGGCGCAGCTCAAGGCGCTCACCGATCAGGACGGCACCGGCAACGTGAGCGACCTGATGCGCGACGGCACGTACAAGGCCGCGGGCGCGCCCAAGGTGAGTGGCGACCAGGCGGAGTACGAGTCCCGGGTCACGGGCACCGACGTCACCATCGTCCTGGCCGACTTCTACGCCAAGCACCGTGACGACGTGCTGCTCAAGCGCATCGCCACCAGCGCGCTGGACCTCGGCCCCGACCTGCGCTGACCCCTACGACGCGAAAAGGGCCGTTCCCGAAGACACCGGGAACGGCCCTTTTTTTCACCGCCGGACCCAGCTCAAGCCGGCTGACCCGGCATCGCCAGTGCGGTCGGCTTCTCGTCCGCCTCCTGGCGCCACGGCGTGCCTCGCCGGGCCGCCGCGATCAACGCCTGCAAAGCCATCTTCCGCAGCCCCGCGTCGTCCGTGTGGGTCACGACGCCGAGCCACGCGGCCGCCGAGTCCTCCTCGGCGCTCGCCACCAGGGCGGCGGCCGAGGCGGTGTCCTTGACCGGCTTCGGCGGCACGTACGCCGCTTCCGGGGCCACCGGCGTGCCGCCCGCGGCCTCGATCATCTGGGTGACGACGTCGCGGCGCGCGGTGTGCTCGGCGCGCCCGGCCTTCAGGGCGTCGCCGAACTCGCCCGGCAGGAAGGCCGTGACCAGCCCGTACACCCACAGCGCGGCGTGCTCCGAGGCCAGCGCCTTCTGCAGGGGGTCGACGGCGTCGGACGCGGCGGTGGCGGCGGGCGCGACCACGGCCTGGGCGTCTTCGCCGGGCCCGAGTGTCGAGGCGAGGCGCTGCAGGCTCGCGCAGCCCGCCGCGACGCCCGCGACCAGGCCGGCGCGGTAGGCCGGGAGCGAGGGCACGAGGTCCTCGGCCTGCTTGCGGGCCGTCGCCAAGCGCTCTTTGAACGCGCCCAGGTCGGCGGGCGCGGGCGGGGGCGCCGTGGTCGGCTTGGGCCGGTTCAGCCGGTCCACCTCGGGTTTCAGGGCAGCGGCCTGGGCGGCGCGCGCGTCGGCGACCTGCCCGGCGACCCCGCCTCCGAGGGCTCTGGCCGCAGCGGCGTCCGCGTCGGCGGCGGACAGCAGCGGGGCGAGCGGGTCGGGGCTCTCGTCGTATCCCCCGGAACAGGCCACCAGCGGGAGGGCCAAAGCGGCGACGGCGCCCAGGCGCAGAACGCCGCGCCGGGAAAGGTCGGTCGGTCTTGCGGTCACGTCGGCCCATCCTGCCAGGCCCGGCACCGGCACCGCCGCTCGCGCGTCCTCCTGGGGGCGCAGGATAAGCTGGTCCACCACCGACCACTGTCGTGACCAGCCCGCGTCACCTCGGCCGAACAGGAGTGCTCCACGTGCCCAACGAACTCGCCAGCCGGCTTCAGCCGATAGTGGCCGAAGCCGTCACCGTCGCGGGTTTCGACCTCGACTCGTTCGAGGTGCAGCAGGCCGGCCGCAAGCAGCTGGTCAAGGTCGTCGTCGACTCCGACGACGGGGTCGGGCTGGACGAGATCGCCGAGATCAGCCGCAAGGTGTCGGCGGCGCTCGACGAGAACGAGCACGTGCTCGCGAGCGCCTACACCCTCGAGGTCACCTCGCCGGGGCTGGACCGGCCGCTCGCGCAGCCGCGCCACTGGCGACGCGCGAAGTTCCGCCTGGTCCGCATCACGCCCGCCGACGGCGCGGAGTTCGTCGCGCGGGTGGGCCACGCCGGCGAGGAGCGCGTGACCGTGCTCTTCGAGGGCCGGCTGAAAGACGTGCACTACAAGTCGGTGGCGAAGGCCGTGGTGGAGATCGAGTTCAAGCAACCACCCGTCGACGAGCTCAAACTGTTGGAAGAGGACGCGTCCGGCAAGAGCAGCACCCCTGCCGGCCAGACGGAAGCGAAGGAGGAGCCGAAGTGAACGTGGACATCGCCGCGCTGCGGGCGATCGAACGGGACAAGGACATCCCCTTCGACACGGTGATCGAGGCCATCGAGACGGCCCTGCTCACCGCCTACAAGCACACCGAGGGGCACCAGTCCCACGCGCGTATCGACATCGACAAGAAGACCGGCCTCGTCCGCGTCCTCGCGCACACCCTCACCCCCGAGGGCGAGGTCGACGAGGAGTGGGACGACACGCCGGAGGGCTTCGGCCGGATCGCCGCGACGACCGCCCGCCAGGTCATCCTGCAGCGGCTGCGCGACGCCGAGCACGAGAAGACCTTCGGCGAGTTCTCCGCCAAGGAGGGCGAGATCGTGGCCGGTGTGGTGCAGCGCGACGCGCGCGCCAACGCCCGCGGCATGGTCGTGGTCCAGGTCGGTGACACCGAGGGGATCCTGCCCTCGGGCGAGCAGGTCGCGGGGGAGTCCTACGAGCACGGCACGCGCATCAAGGCGTTCGTGGTCGGGGTCTCCCGCAGCAACCGCGGGCCGCAGATCATGCTCTCGCGCACGCACCCGAACCTGGTGCGCAAGCTCTTCGCGCTCGAGGTGCCCGAGATCGCCGACGGCACCGTCGAGATCGCCGCCGTGGCGCGCGAATCGGGGCACCGCACCAAGATCGCGGTGCGCTCCACCGTGCCCGGGGTGAACGCCAAGGGCGCCTGCATCGGCCCGATGGGCGCGCGCGTGCGCAACGTGATGAGCGAGCTGGCCGGCGAGAAGATCGACATCATCGACTACTCGGAGGATCCGGCCCGCTTCGTGGGGAATGCATTGTCCCCGGCGAAGGTTGTTTCGGTACGTGTCGTGGACGAGCGGGCGAAGACGGCCCGCGTCGTCGTGCCCGATTTCCAGCTCTCCCTCGCCATCGGCAAGGAGGGCCAGAACGCGCGGCTCGCGGCCCGGCTCACGGGCTGGCGCATCGACATCCGCAGCGACGCCGCACCCGCCGACCCGGCGGGTGATCAAGACCACGCCGGACAGGCGCGGCCCGCCGCGACAACCGGTTCGGCTGAGTGAAGGTCGAAGCGCTAGACTCATCACTGGTTCAGGGTCCGCCGCGGGGATGTGGCGACACGACCGACCTCCAGCGCCACCGGCACTTCCCGGTACGCACGTGTGTCGGTTGCCGGCAGCGGGTCCTGATCGGTGAGCTGCTGCGAGTGATCGCGGTGGCCGGGCGGCTGGTCGTCGACGAACGTCGGCGGCTGCCGGGGCGGGGCGCGTGGCTGCATCCCGCACCGGATTGTCTGGCCAAGGCCGAGCGGAAGCGGGCGTTCCCCCGGGCACTTCGGGCCCAGGGCACGCTCGACGCCGCGGGGCTGCGTGAGCACGCGGCGTTCACCATGGAGATGGGCTCCGGGACCCACCCGGAACCGCAGTGAATCAAGGAAGCAGGTCGACCCGTCATGAGTCAGCCGTGAAGCCGACGCCATGAACGCGCGACGATAAGGACGAGGTCAGCGGGTCTCTTCACCGCCTGGCCTCCCCTAGATGAGGAGAGCTGTGCCAGGCAAGGCCCGTGTTCACGAGCTCGCGAAAGAGCTCGGCATCACCAGCAAGGAAGTTCTCGCCAAGCTCAAGGAGCAGGGCGAGTTCGTCAAGTCCGCGTCATCCACGGTCGAGGCGCCCGTCGCCCGCCGTCTGCGTGACGCGTACCCCGCCAAGGGCGGGAAGAAGTCCGGCCCGACGCCCGGCCCGCGGCCCATGCCGCCCGCCCCCGGCTCGGGCAACTCGAACGCTGCCGCGCCCGCTCCGCAGGCCCCCCGGCCCGCGGCCGCGCCCGCTCCGCAGCAGACCCAGCAGCAGGCGCCGGCGGCCAAGGCCGCTCCGTCCGCCGCTCCGCAGCAGTCCGGCCCGCGTCCGGCCACCCCGGGCAGCCGCCCGGGTCCGGGCCCGCGTCCCGGCCCGCGCCCGGCCACGCCCGCTCCGGCCCAGCCGCAGCAGGAACCGCAGCCCCAGGTGCAGGCCCCCGCGGCCAAGGCCGAGCCGTCCGGTGGCAGCACCGCGGCGCCGAAGCCCGCTCCGAAGCAGGACGCTGCGTCCGGCTCGGTCGTGCCGCCGAAGCCGCAGGGCCCCAAGCCCGGCGGTCCCAAGCCCGGCCCGCGCACCCCGCGCGTCGGCAACAACCCGTTCGGCGTCGGTTCCGGCGCCCCGGCCCCGCGTCCGCCGGCCCAGCGCCCCGGTCCGGGTCAGGGCGGCGACAACCGTCCGCCGCGTCCCGGCGGTGCCGGTGGCGGCGGTGACCGGCCCGCGCCGCGTCCCGGCGGTGGCGCCGGTGGCAACCGGCCGAGCCCGGGCAACATGCCCCCGCGGCCGAACCCCGGCATGATGCCGGGCCGCACCCCGCGTCCGGCCGGTCCGGGCGGTGGCGCCCGTGGCGGTCCCGGTGGCGGTGCCCGTGGCGGTCCCGGTGGCGGCGGCGGTCGTCCCGGTGGCGGCGGCGGTGGCGGCGGCTTCCGTCCCGGTGGTGGCGGCGGTGGCGGTGGCTTCCGCGGCGGTCCCGGTGGCGGTGGCGGCGGTGGCGGCTTCCGTCCCGGTGGCGGCACCGGTGCTCCTGCCGGCGGTGGCGGTGGCTTCCGCGGTGGCGGCGGCGGTCGTGGCGGCCCCGGTGGCCGTGGCGGTACCGCGGGTGCCTTCGGGCGTCCCGGTGGTCCCTCGCGCAAGGGTCGCAAGTCGAAGCGGCAGAAGCGCCAGGAGTACATGGACAACATGCAGGCGCCCAGCGTCGGCGGCGTCCGCCTGCCCAAGGGCCAGGGCGAGACGATCCGGCTGCCGCGTGGTGCCTCGCTGACCGACTTCGCCGAGAAGATCGACGCCAACCCGGCTTCGCTGGTGCAGGTGCTCTTCCACCTCGGCGAGATGGTCACGGCCACGCAGTCCGTGTCCGACGACATCCTCGAGCTGCTCGGCGGCGAGATGAATTACGTCGTCCAGGTCGTGTCCCCCGAGGAGGAGGACCGCGAGCTGCTGGAGACCTTCGACATCACCTACGGTGAGGACGAGGGTGGCGAGGAGGACCTGCAGGTCCGGCCGCCGGTCGTGACGATCATGGGTCACGTCGACCACGGTAAGACCCGCCTGCTGGACACGATCCGGAAGACGAAGGTGCGCGAGAGTGAAGCCGGTGGCATCACCCAGCACATCGGCGCCTACCAGATCGAGACCGAGCTCGAGGGCACGCCGCGGCTGATCACCTTCATCGACACCCCGGGTCACGAGGCGTTCACCGCCATGCGTGCTCGTGGTGCGAACTCGACGGACATCGCGGTGATCGTGGTGGCCGCCGACGACGGGGTCATGCCGCAGACGGTCGAGGCGATCAACCACGCACAGGCCGCCAAGGCTCCGATCGTGGTCGCGGTCAACAAGATCGACAAGGAAGGCGCCAACCCGCAGAAGATCCGCCAGCAGCTCACCGAGTACAACCTCGTGGCCGAGGAGTACGGCGGCGATACGATGTTCGTGGACATCTCCGCGCGGGAGAACATCAACATCGATGGTCTCCTCGAGGCGATCCTGCTGACGGCCGACGCCGCTCTGGACCTCCGGGCCAACCCGGACATGGAGGCCCAGGGTGTCGCGATCGAGGCGCACCTCGACCGCGGCCGCGGCCCGGTGGCCACGGTGCTGGTGCAGCGAGGCACGCTGCGCGTCGGCGACTCCGTCGTCGCGGGCGACGCCTACGGCCGCGTCCGCCGCATGGTGGACGAGCACAACGTGGACGTCACCGAGGCGCTGCCCTCGCGTCCCGTCCAGGTCATCGGGTTCACCTCGGTGCCGGGCGCGGGCGACACCTTCCTGGTGGTCGACGAGGATCGCGTCGCCCGGCAGATCGCCGAGCGCCGCTCCGCTCGCACCCGCAACGCGCTCAACGCGTCGCGCCGCAAGCGGGTCAGCCTCGAGGACCTCGACTCCGCCTTGAAGGAGACGAGCAGCCTCAACCTGATCATCAAGGGTGACAACTCGGGTACCGTCGAAGCGCTCGAGGCGGCACTGCTGCAGCTGGACGTCGGCGACGACGTCGAGCTGAACGTGGTGCACCGCGGTGTCGGTGGCGTGACCGAGTCGGACATCGACCTGGCGACCGCGTCCGACGCGATCGTGCTCGGGTTCAACGTCCGGGCCCAGGGCAAGGCGACCGAGCGGGCCACCCGCGAAGGCGTCGACGTCCGGTACTACACGGTCATCTACCAGGCGATCGACGAGATCGAGCAGGCCCTCAAGGGCATGCTCAAGCCGGAGTTCGAAGAGGTGGAGCTCGGTCGCGCCGAGGTCCGAGACGTCTTCAAGTCCTCCAAGATCGGCACGATCGCGGGTTGCCTGGTCATGTCCGGGGAGATCCGGCGCAACGCCAAGGCACGCCTGCTCCGCGACGGCACCGTCATTGCCGAGAACCTGCCGATCAGCTCGCTGCGGCGGTTCAAGGACGACGTGGTCGAGGTTCGTGAAGGGTACGAATGCGGTCTGACGCTGGGTTCGTACAGTGACATCAAGGTCGACGACGTGATCGAGACCTACGAACAGCGGGAGAAGCCCCGTGCGTGACGGCTAGCTGGGAGAGGGGCGGGCTCGCAGGCTGCGCTCGCCCCTCTCCCGCCGTCACGGTGTTTCTTGGGGGTCGAACCCCCAAACCCCCGCCAGGGGGCAAGCCCCCTGGCCCCCCGGGGTCGTTGCGTTTCTTTTGAAGGAGCCTATGTACGTCGGAGCTCTCGAGCTCGACATCCTGCTCGACGACATTCACTCGTTGAAGCAGAAGCGATCCGTGATCAAGCCGGTCGTGGCGGAGGTGCGCAAGCGCTTCGCCGTCTCGGTGTCCGAAGCCGGTCACCTCGACCTGCACCGGCGAGCCCTGATCGGGGTGGCCGTGGTCGCCGCGGGTGCCGAACACGTCCGGGACGTGCTCGACTCGTGCGAGCGGTTCGTGGCCTCGCGACCGGAGTTCGTCCTGCTGTCGGCGCACCGCCGGCTGCTGGGTCCGGACGACTAGACCGGAGAACATTTCAGAAGGAGACACCTCCCATGGCCGATCCTGCTCGGGCTCGCAAGCTCGCCAAGCGGATCTCGCAGATCGTGGCGTCGGCGATCGAGCACGACGTCAAAGACCCGCGGCTCGGTGCCGTGACCATCACGGACACCAAGATCACCGCGGACCTGCACGACGCCACGGTGTACTACACGGTGCTCGGCGAAAGCCTCGACTCGGAGCCGGACTTCGCCGGCGCCGCGGCGGCTCTCGAGTCCGCGCGTGGTGTGCTGCGCACCAAAGTCGGGCAGGGCACCGGAGTCCGCTACACCCCGACCCTCGCGTTCGTGGCCGACAGCATCCCCGACGACGCGCGCCGCATCGAGGAACTGCTCGCCAAGGCCCGCGAGGCCGACGCCGAGGTGGCCCGCCAGGCCACCGGCGCCCAGCACGCCGGCGAAGCCGACCCGTACAAGGCGCCGCGCGAAGACGACGAAGACCTCGCCGACACCGACATCGAAGCCGAAAAGGAGACCCGAGGCTGAACCGCTCCGGAGGATCCCCGACGTCCCACGACGCGGCGCGCTGTTCGGTGGCGCCGCGCCGTTCGTCGCCACCTCCTCCGGGCGCTCCGCCCCGCTGGGTACGCCGCCCGCGGCTACCCCGCCCACCAGGCCGCCGGCCCTGAACGCACGACGTTCAGGGCCGGCGGTTTTTTTATCCGGTCAGTCCGCCGGCCGGGTGGCGGTCACGGCGTCGGTCAGCGCTTTCAGTAGTTCCAGCGCCTGTGGTCGCAGGTCGTCAGGCAGCAGGTCCCACGCCGCGCGCTGGTTGTCGCGCAGGCGGGTACGGGCGCGGTCCCAGTGGGCGCGGCCGCGGTCGGTGAGGTCGACGACGACACGGCGGTCGTCGTGGGCGTGCGGGGTGCGGCGGACGAGGCCGGCGGACTCCAAGGCCTTCACTGAGCGCGTGACGGTGGGCTGGGCGAGCTTCGCCTCCTGCGCGAGCTCGCCGATGGTCATGGCGCCGAGCCGGGCCAGGGGAGTCACGAGCTGGGCCTGCGAGTCGCTGAGGGCGGAGGCGGCCGCGGCCTGCGCGTCGAGGCGGGCGCGGTTGGTGCGCATGGCCGAGTAGAGCGCGTTGCAGGCGTCGGCGAAGCGGTCGACGGCGGTGTCGGCGGGCTCGAGGGACCCGGAGGGCTCGGAGGGCTCGGTCACCCGGAAAGATTAGATCACCGGAGTTCATAGCATGCTATGTTCAGACCACGGAACCGAGAGGAGACGCAGCATGGTCCGCAAGATCGCCCTCGAGGAACACTTCGGCACCGGCGACCCCGACATCGTCGAGCAGTCGCGCGAGCACTTCACCGAGCAGACGTGGCCGCCGCACCGCCGCCAGTTGCTGGACGTCCAGGACGAACGTCTGAAGCTGATGGACGCGGCCGGCATCGAGATCGTCGTGCTTTCCCTGCTGGCGCCCGGAATTCAGGGGCTGCCCGACCGTGCGCAGGCCGTGGACTGGGCGCGCCGCACCAACGACGTGGCCGCGCGGCACGTGCAGCTGAGGCCGGATCGCTTCGCCGCGTTCGCCGCGCTTCCGTTGCAGGACCCCGAAGAAGCCGTCGTCGAGCTGCGCCGCGCGGTGACCGAGCTGGGGTTCAAGGGCGCGCTGGTGAACGGGTTCTCCGAAGTGGACGGTGACCGGATCGCCTACCTCGACGAGGCGCGGTACCGGCCGTTCTGGGCGGCCGTCGAAGACCTGGGCGTGCCCGTGTACCTGCACCCGCGCGACCCGCTGCCGCGTGACAGCCGGATGCTCGAAGGTCACCCGTGGCTCTATGGCTCGGCGTGGGGCTTCTCGATCGAGACCGGCACGCACGCGTTGCGGCTCATGGCCAGTGGCCTGTTCGACGAACATCCGGGCGTGCAGGTGATCCTCGGGCACCTGGGCGAGCTGCTGCCGTTCAACATCTGGCGCTCCGACCACCGGCTCGAGGTCAAGCCTGCGGGCATCCCGGCGCGCAAACCTTTGCGCGAGTACTTGCGCGAGAACTTCCACGTCACCACGAGCGGCAACTTCTCGACGCCCGAGCTGGTGTTCACGATCAACGAGGTCGGGGCCGACCGCGTACTGTTCTCAGCCGACTACCCGTTCGAGTCGATGGGCGGGGCCGCCGCGTGGTTCGACGCACTGGACCTCGACCGCGAGGTGCACGAGAAAATCGCGGAAGGAAACGCGCGCAAGCTCCTCGGGCTCTGACCACAGAGGACGCCTCAGGCCGGTTTCGCCGCCACCACGAGATCCCGCTCGATCGCCTGGTCCACGCGGTGGGCGAACTCCTCGTACGGCCCGCCCTCGCGCACCTGGAGGCCGGCCCGCGAAAGCACCGCGACGAGCTCCTCGCGCGGGAGTACGTTGAGGTTCCAGGAGATCCCGAGCGCCCCGCCCGGGCGGAGCACGCGGGTCCACACAGGAACGGCCGCCGCCAGCAGGTCGCGTGGACTGCGCGCGAGGCTCGCGTCCTGCGTGCGGTGGCTGCCGTGCTGCACGCCGTACGGGGCGTCGGTCACGATCACGTCCACGGAGTTCGCGCGCAGCAGCTCGTCGGTGGTGAGGGTGTCGGCGTTGAAGTAGGTGAGCCGGCGCGTCTGGCCGCCCTTGTAGTCGTCCTTGTCGAACGCGTACTCGACGTCGAGGCGGCGCCCGAGGCGGACCTTGTTGCGCCGCAGCTGCCCGGAGTCGGCGGTGTGCTTCACCCGCTTGGTGCGCAGCCAGGTCTTGAGGAACTGCTCGTAGGCCTCGAAGTCCTTGCCGTCCACGTCGAGACCGGTGGCGTCGAAGCCGTACATCACGGCCTGGTTGAGCGTGGTGCCGCGCCCGCACAGCGGGTCGAGCAGCGTCCGCGGGCGCTCGAGCCACCCGGTCGGGTCAGCGGTGGCGAGCAACGTGACGTTGAGCAGCAGCTTCGTGAACTGCTCATTGGTCTTGCCCGCGTACTTCTGGATCGTCAGCAGGTCCGAGTCCGTCTTCGCCAGCGGCCGCACCAGGACAGGGCGCAGCACGCCGTCGCCCAGCTCGAACAGGGCGTAGAGCGAGGACAGGTTGGACAGCAGCGCGACGTCCGGTTCGGTCAGCGGCTCCGGCGTCGCGAACTTGACGTAGCCCACGCCGCCGAACTCCACCTCCTCGGCTTCCGACAGCTCGGCGGAAAGCCCGGCCGCGCCGAACACCGCCAGCTCGGCCCGCAGCAGCGCGGGCGACGAGGCGGCGTAGACCCGGTTGGCGGACGGGTGAACGAGAATCGCGTACTCAGGCATCCCGCAGAGCGTAGCGTGACGCACTGTGACAGCTACTTTGGCGCAGGACATCGAAGCCGCCGCCGCCCTGCTCGCCGGGGCCACCGACGTGACGCTGCTGGGCCACGTGCGCCCGGATGCCGACGCGCTCGGCAGCGCACTGGCCCTCGGCCACGTGCTGCACCAGCGCGGCGCCCGCGTGCGCGTGTCCTTCGGCGAGCCCGACGACGCCCCCGAGACCCTGACCTGGCTCGACGTCGACGGGCTGCTCACCAAGCCCGACGATCTGCCCGTGTCGGAGCAGCTGCTGGTCGCGCTCGACACGCCGGTGCCGGCGCGGCTGGGGCGGCTCGCCGGGCGCGTCGACGCGGTCCACGCCGCCGGTGGTGCGGTGCTGGTGGTGGACCACCACGCCACCAACGCGTTCTACGGCACGCACCACGTGGTCGACGAGGCCACCGAGGCGACCGCGGTGCTCGTCGCGCAGATCATCGAGGCCATGAACGTCGAGCTGGACGAGCCGGCCGCCCGCTGCCTGTACGCGGGGATCGTCACGGACACCAGCGGTTTCCGCCGCGCCCGCCCCGAAACGCACCGGATCGCCGCGCGCCTGCTGGAGGCCGGCGTCGACCCGACGGAGGTGGCGCGGCGGATCGTGGACGACCACCCGTTCGCGTGGCTGCCGATGCTCTCGGCAGTGCTGTCCGAAGCGGAGCTGGAGCCGGAAGCCGCGCAGGGCTTCGGGTTCGTGCACGCGGTGGTGCGCTCGGCCGTGGCGGCGAGTGTGCGGCCGGAAGAGGTCGAGTCGGTGATCGACGTGGTCCGCGCGACGCGGGAAGCCGGCGTCGCGGGCGTGCTGAAGGAGTTCGCGCCCGCCGAGCGGGGTTCTGTGTGGACGGTCTCGCTGCGGTCCGCGGGCCGCGTCGACGTGTCGGCGGTGGCCTCGGAGTTCGGCGGCGGCGGGCACCGGATGGCCGCGGGCTGCACGATGGAGGGCACGTCGGACGACGTGCTGGCGCGGCTGCGGGGCGCGCTCGGCCGGGCGCCGCTGCTGGGGAACCGGAGTGCCTGAACCCGTCCGGTTCGACGACGAGTTCCTGGCCGATCCGGTGTGCGCGTATGCCCGGCTGCGCGCCGCCGGCCCCGTGCACCGAGCGTAGTCACCCGACGGCGCGCCGATCTGGCTGGTCACGCGCTACGCCGAGGTCAAGGCCGGCCTCGGCGATCCGCGGCTGTCACTGGACAAGGCCTACTCGTCGGGCGGTTACCGGGGCCTCGCGCTGTCGCCCGCGCTCGACAAGAACCTGCTCAACCTCGACGCGCCCGAGCACACTCGTCTGCGCCGCCTCCTGGGGCGCGCCTTCACGCCACGGCGCGTCAAGGCGCTGCGGCCGGAGGTCACGGGCATCGCCGAGGAGCTCGCCGACGCGCTCCCGGCCGAGGCCGACCTGATGGCCGGCTACGCCGTGCCGCTGCCGATCACGGTGATCTGCGTGCTGCTCGGCGTCGCCCCCGCGGACGTCGCCGTCTTCCGCACGTGGACCGACGCCGTCCTGATGCCGACGGACGCTGCGGTCGCGCGGGACGCCATGCGGTCGCTGTACGGGTTCGTCGCCGAGCTCATCGCGGCCAAGCGCGCGGCGCCGGGGGAGGACCTGCTCGTCGTCGTCGCCCCGGACCTCACCGACGACGAACTGCTCAGCGCCGCGTTCCTGCTGCTGCTCGCGGGGTACGAGAACGTGGTCCACGTGCTGGGCAACGGCCTGCACGAGCTGCTCACCCGCCCGGCACCGCGGTCGGCGCCGGCCGGGTCATCGGCGTCCATTGTGGACGATATCCTGCGCCACGCGTCCCCGGCCCAGCTCGCCATCCGCCGCTTTCCCCTGCAGGACCTCCGAATCGGCGACACCGAGATCCCCGCCGGCGACACCGTCCTGCTCGCCCTCGCCTGCGCCCACCGCGACGACACGGTGTTCGACGACCCGGAGACCTTCGACGCAGATCGTTCGGACAACCCCCCACCTCGCCTTCGGCCACGGCCCCCACTTCTGCCTCGGCGCACCCTGGCCCGCCTCGAGCTGGAGATCGGCTTCGACACCCTGCTGCGCCGCTTCCCGGCGATGACCCCGGCGGGCGACCCGGTGTGGCGCTCGTCGTTCCGCAGCCGCGGGTTGGCCACCCTGCCCGTGATCCTGCGCGCTTGACGTCCGATGGGTCCGCGGACGGCAGTCGAGGTTCGTTCGGCCGGCTCCCGGCGAGCCGGGCGCCGCGGCCGCGGGGCGGGAGGACTTGCGACCCTCGCGCACGATCCGCTACGGCGGCGTTGCCGGTTCTGTCGAGCGCCGCGCGTCCAGTCGCGGGTTGGCCGCCCTGCCCGTGATCCTGCGCGCTTGACGTCCGGAACGTCGGCGGCGGTCGTTACGCTCCCCGGGTGCCCGACGAAGCCCCGCCTGCCCCGCCCCTGACCTCCGAAGACCGGATCCCCGCGCGCCGCGTGCTCGGGCTTGCCGTGCCCGCGCTGGGGGTGCTGGCGGCGGAGCCGTTGTACGTGCTGGTGGACACCGCGGTGGTGGGGCACCTCGGCGCGTTGCCGCTGGCGGGGCTGGCGCTGGGCGGGGTGGTGCTGTCGCAGATCTCCACGCAGCTCACGTTCCTCTCCTACGGCACGACCTCGCGCACCGCGCGGCTGCACGGCGCCGGGCGGCGGCGCGACGCGGTGAGCGAAGGCGTCCAGGCCACGTGGCTCGCGGTGCTGGTGGGGCTGGTGCTGTTGGTGGCGGGTCAGCTGCTGGCCGGGCCGATCGCCCGCGCGCTGTCGGGCAGTGACGAGATCGCGGCGGTGGCCGTGTCGTGGCTGCGGATCGCGCTGTTCGGGGCACCGCTGATCCTGGTCACCATGGCCGGCAACGGCTGGATGCGCGGCGTGCAGGACGCGGCGCGGCCGCTGCGTTACGTGCTGGCGGGCAACGGCATCTCGGCCGTGCTGTGCCCGGTGCTCGTCTACGTCGCGGGGCTCGGCCTGGAAGGCTCGGCGATCGCCAACGTGGTGGCCCAGGTGGTCTCGGCGTCGCTGTTCTTCGCGGCGCTGGTGCGCGAGCGCGTGCCGCTGCGGCCGGACTTCGGCGTGATGCGCGCGCAGCTGAGCCTGGGCCGCGACCTCGTGCTGCGCAGCCTCGCGTTCCAGGCGTGCTTCGTCTCGGCGGCGGCCGTGGCGGCGCGCACGTCGACAGAAGCCGTCGGCGCGCACCAGGTCGTGCTGCAGCTGTGGACGTTCCTCTCGCTCGTGCTCGACTCCGTCGCGATCGCCGCGCAGTCGCTCGTCGGCGCGGCCCTGGGCGGGGGAGCCCAGCGGCAGGCGCGCGGGGTCGCGAACCAGATCGTCGCGTACGGGCTGGTGCTCGGCTGCGTCCTGTGTGTGCTCTTCGGTGCGTTGTGGAGCACGCTGCCGCACGCGTTCACCTCGGATCCGGGGGTGCTCGCGGAGATCCCGCACGCGTGGTGGTTCTTCGTGGCGCTGCAACCGATCGCGGGTGTGGTGTTCGCGCTCGACGGCGTGCTGCTGGGCGCCGGCGACGCCGCGTTCCTGCGCACCGCCACGCTCGTCAGCGCGGGCCTGGGCTTCCTGCCGCTGATCTGGCTGTCGCTCGCGTTCGGCTGGGGGCTCACGGGCATCTGGACCGGCCTGTCGCTGTTCATGGTGTTCCGCCTGGCCGCCGTGCTGATCCGCTGGCGCTCCGGCCGCTGGGCGGTGGTCGGGGCCGTCCGCGGCGCCTGAACGCCGTGCCATGGTGGAGCCATGCGCTTCAGCCAGGTCGACGTCTTCACCGATGAGCTCACCTTCGGCAACGCACTCGCCGTGGTGCACGACGCCGAAGGCCTCTCCGACGACAGGATGGCCGCCTTCGCACGGTGGACGAACCTCAGCGAGACCACGTTCCTGCTCCCGCCGGCGCGCGCCGAGGCCGACTACCGCGTGCGGATCTTCACCGTCGAGCGCGAGCTGCCCTTCGCCGGGCACCCCACGCTCGGCTCGGCCCGCGCGTGGCTCGAAGCCGGCGGCACGCCGAAGGGCGAAGACCTCGTGCAGGAGTGCGGCGCCGGCCTGGTCCGCGTGCGGCGCACCGGCCAGCGGCTCGCCTTCGCCGCGCCACCGCTCACGCGCGGCGGCCCCGTCGCGCCCGAGGACCTCGCCGCCGTCCGGAAAGCCCTGCACCTGGCCGAGAGCGACGTCGTCGACGCGCGGTGGGCCGACAACGGCCCCGGCTGGCTCGCCGTGCTCCTCACCGACGCCGAGGCGGTCCTCGCGGTCGAACGCGACGTCGCGGCGCTCGGGAAGTACAAGGTCGGCGTCGTCGGACCGCACCCGGCCGGATCGCCCACGGCGTTCGAGGTCCGGGCCTTCACGGGCCTCGTCGAGGACCCGGTGACCGGCAGCCTCAACGCCGCGATCGGCCAGTGGCTCATCGGTTCGGGCCGCGCGCCGGAGTCCTACATCGCCGCGCAGGGCACCCGGCTCGGCCGGCGCGGGCGCGTGCACGTCGAGCGCGCGGGCGGCGAGGTGTGGGTGGGCGGCGACACAGTGGTGGGAGTCGCAGGTCAAGTGGCGCTGCGGTGATCGGGTGATGTGGCGCATCCCACCGAGGTAACGGCTATGTTTCGAGCTTGCTGAGGCGATACAACCATCGAGGCGGCAGTGTCGTCGTCCTTCCCCGACGACCGCTACCCGCAGGAGGAAACCTTGTCGCCCGGCCGCGCCACCGTCCGGTCCTGGCTCATCTGGCTCACCGCTGTCTTCGTGTACTTGCTCGCCGTGTTCCACCGCACCTCGTTCGGGGTCGCGGGCCTGGAAGCGGCCGACCGGTTCGGCGTCGGCGCCGCGGCGCTCGGCACGTTCACCGTGCTGCAGGTCGGGGTCTACGCCGCCATGCAGATCCCCACCGGCGTGCTCGTCGACCGCTACGGCCCGCGCCGGGTACTCACCGCCGCCGTGCTCATCCTCGGCACCGGGCAGCTGCTGCTCGGCCTCGCCGAAAGCTACGGCGTCGGCCTGCTCGCCCGCGGCGTGCTCGGCCTGGGCGACGCGCTGACGTTCGTCAGCGTGCTGCGCCTGATCGCCGCCCACTTCCCGGCACGGCAGTACGCGTTGATCACGTCCTTCACCTCCGCCGTCGGCTACATCGGCAACCTCGCCGCCACGGTGCCGCTCACGTTGCTGCTCGCCGGCCCCGGGTGGACGGTCACGTTCGTCTCGGTCGGCGCGCTCACACTCCTGGTCGCGGTGCCGGTGGTGCTGCGCGTGCGGGACACCCCGCTCGGCGTCCCCGAGCCCGAGCGCAAGCCGGTGCACCCGGCGCTGCTCGCGCGCCAGATCCGCGCCGCGTGGCGCGTGCCCGGAACCCGGCTCGGGTTCTGGACGCATTTCAGCACGATGTTCGCGCCCAACGTGCTCACGCTGCTGTGGGGCGTCCCGTTTCTCGTGGAGGGCCAAGGAATCCCTGCCGCCACGGCGAGCGCGATGCTGACCGTGTTCGTGTTCGGCTCGCTGGCCGGCGGCCCGGTGCTGGGCACGGTCATCAGCCGTCACCCGGAGCTGCGGATGCCGATCGTCGGCGGGTACCTCGGCGCCGCGGCCGTCACGTGGGCCGTACTGCTCGGCTGGAACGGGC
This sequence comes from Amycolatopsis sp. NPDC051372, assembly GCF_040682095.1. Taxonomy (NCBI): domain Bacteria; kingdom Bacillati; phylum Actinomycetota; class Actinomycetes; order Pseudonocardiales; family Pseudonocardiaceae; genus Amycolatopsis; species Amycolatopsis sp. NPDC051372. Next base: position 17,697 of record NZ_JBFBAF010000014.1, on the reverse strand, counting down.
ACCTCCCGCTCGGCGTGCTCGGGCCCGCGTTCGCGCTGCTGTCGCTCGGCGGTCCGGTGTCGATGATCGGCTTCGCGCTGGCGCGGGACTACAACCCGATCGAGCGCGTCGGTACCGCGACCGGCCTCGTGAACGTCGCCGGGTTCGTCGCGACCACGGTCACCTCGCTCGTGGTCGGCATTCTGTTGCAGTGGACGGGCGGGAACTTCCGCGTGTCGCTGCTGAGCATCGTGGTCGTGCTCGCGCTGGGCACCTGGCGGATGCTCGTGTGGTGGCGCCGCGCCAGGGCCCACGTGTTCGCCGCCGAGGCCCGCGGCGAGGACGTGCCGGTGCGGCTCACGCGCCGGCGCTGGGACGGTGAGATGCCGGCCGAACCCGCGGCCGTCGCCGCCTGAGAGGTGCTCGCCGGTCCGAACCGCACGTCTCGATAGGGTTCGGCCCGTGTCTCGCCCGAAAGAACCGCGCCGCCCCGCTCCGCCGCCCGGTCTGCTCATCGTCGACAAACCGGCCGGAATGACCTCGCACGACGTCGTCGCCAGGGCGCGCCGGATCATGGGCACCCGCAAGGTCGGCCACGCCGGCACGCTCGACCCGATGGCCACCGGCGTGCTCGTGCTCGGCATCGAGCGAGCCACCAAGCTGCTGGGCCACCTGGCGCTCGACCGCAAGACCTACCTCGCGACGCTGTCGCTGGGCAGCTCGACCACCACCGACGACGCCGAGGGCGAGGTGCTCACCGAGGGCGATGAGGCCGTGCTCGCGAAGATCACCGACGAGCAGCTCGCCGCCGGCGTCGCCGAGCTCACCGGCGACATCCGGCAGGTGCCCAGCGCCGTCAGCGCCGTGAAGATCGACGGCAAGCGGGCCTACGCGCGGGTGCGCGCGGGGGAGGACGTGGTGCTCCCTCCGCGGCCCGTGACCGTCTACCGCTTCGACGTGCTGGCCACGCGCCGCGAGGACGACCGGATCGAGCTCGACGCCGTGGTCGAGTGCTCGTCGGGCACCTACGTGCGCGCGCTGGCCCGCGACCTCGGCGCCGGGCTCGGCGTCGGCGGGCACCTGCTCGCGTTGCGGCGCACCACGGTCGGGCCCTTCACCCTCGCCCGCGCGCGCACGCTCGACCAGCTCGAGGAGACGCCCGAGCTGTCGCTGGATCTCGACGCCGCCGTCGCCGCCGCCTTCCCGCGCCGCGACGTCGACGCCGCCGAAGCGCAGGCCGTGCGCCACGGCCGGGCCATCCCGGCGGCCGGCATCGACGGGACCTACGGCCTCTTCGCGCCCGACGGGCGCGTGCTCGCCCTGGCCGCCGACACGGAGGGTGTGGCCCGGTCGGTGGTGGTCCTGCTGCCCGCATAGGGTGGGGCGCGGTTGGGCGAGAGACCGGCGCGGGGAGAGTTGACGACAGTGCAGCGGTGGCGTGGCCTCGGGGATCTCCCGAGTGGCTGGGGACGGTGCGTGGTCACCATCGGCGTGTTCGACGGCGTGCACCGCGGGCACCAGGTGCTCATCTCGCGCACAGTGCGGGCGGCGGCCGAACGCGGCGTGCCGAGCGTGGTGCTCACGTTCGACCCGCACCCGTCGGAGGTCCTGCGCCCGGGCAGCCACCCGGCGCAGCTGACCACCTTGCGGCGCAAGGCCGAGCTCGTGGAGGCCCTGGGCGTCGACGTGTTCGCCGTGCTGCCCTTCACCCTCGAGCTCTCGCGCCTGTCGCCGCACGAGTTCGTGCACGAGGTGCTGGTGGACCGGCTGCACGCCGCCGCCGTGCTGGTGGGCGACAACTTCACGTTCGGCGCCAAGGCCGCGGGCGACGTCACGCTGCTGCGCAAGCTCGGCAGCCGCTTCGGCTTCGTGGCCTACGGCGCGGAGCTGCAGGGCCGTTCGCTCGCCGACGACCGCATCGCCAACGACATCACCTTCTCCTCCACCTACGTGCGCTCGTGCATCGACGCCGGCGACGTCGTCGCCGCGGCCGACGCGCTCGGGCGCCCGCACCGGCTCGAGGGCATCGTCGTGCGCGGCGACGGCCGGGGCCACGACCTCGGCTATCCGACCGCGAACCTGTCGACGCCGCGGTTCGCCGCGGTACCCGCCGACGGCGTCTACACGGCGTGGTTCACCCGCCTGTCGGACCCGGGGCGGCGGCTGCGCGCCGCGGTGTCGGTGGGCACGAACCCGACGTTCTCGGGCCGCGAGCGCACGGTCGAGGCATTCGTGCTCGACGTCGACGAGGACTTCTACGGCCAGCACGTGGCCCTGGACTTCGTCACGCGGCTGCGCGACCAGGAGCGGTTCAGCCGGTCCGAGCAGCTGGTGGAGCGGATCGACGACGACGTGGCGCGCACCCGCGAGGCGCTGGGCGCCGAAGACTGAGGCCGTTCCCCCGGACGGGGTCCGGCGGGGGGCGGAATGGGCGGTTCCGGCCGCCCGGGTACGGGTCCGGTGGCAAGATGCTCACGGGCGGGTGAAACGGTCCGGACACGCCGGTCCGGCCGGACGAGGGGACCAAGGGGAGCGGAACTGGTGGAGGACCACAAGATCGTCCAGCGGAACGTCGCGCTGCAGCGGGAGTGGTACGGCGAACCACTGGGTGATCGGGTGCGCAGACTGGTCGTCGCTTTCGACATCTCGCAGGCGTTCCTCGCGGAGGTCCTCGGCATCAGCGCCCCCATGCTCAGCCAGGTGATGAGCGGCCGGCGCGCCAAGATCGGCAACCCCGTGGTGCTGGCCCGCATGATCATGCTGGAGCGCAAGATCCTCGTGCCCGAGGTAGCGGCCGGCAACCGCGACGCGATGCAGGCGGCGCTGGAGGACGTGCGCGACTCGCGGCCCACAGTCGGGCGCGACAACATCCCGGTGGGCTCCGACGAGCGGCTCGTGCTCGCCGCGCTGCGCGAGGTCGCCGAGGAGGAGGATCTCACCGAGGCCGCGAAGCGCCTCGACGACGACTTCCCGATCCTCGCCGAGCTCCTGCGCCGCGCCGGGGCCAGCCACTAGCTCCGTGCGACTGTTCACCGCGCTGCGCCCGCCGTCCGACGTCGTGGCCGCCGTGGCCCTGTCCCTCGGCGAACCCGGCCCCGGCCTGCGCTGGTCGCTGCCGGAGGACTGGCACGTCACGCTCGCGTATTACGGCGAAGCCGACCCGGACGAACGGACCGCCGAGCTCGTCCCCGCGCTGGCCGGCTGCCCGGCTGTCGACGTCCGACTGACCGGCCCGGGAACATTTCCCGGCGTGCTGTGGTTGGGCGTCGAGGGGGATGGGCTGACGCGGCTCGCGGAAGCGGCCGGCGCGGACCAGGAGGAGCGTCCCTACCGGGCGCATCTCACGCTGGCGCGGTACCCGCGTGAACGCCGGGGCGCGGCCGAACCGTGGACGCGGCGGCTGGCCGGGTTCTCCAGCCGCGAGTGGACCGCCGGCGAGGTGGTGCTCATGGGCAGCGGCGGCACGGCGGGCCCGCGCTACCGGGAGCTGCGAACGTTCCCGCTGAGCGCCGCCGGAACGTGAACCGCGCCTGAAGGCACTGATCACACGGCTGGTAACCTTGACAATCGGGTCCGGCTGCAGTCCGTGGCGGCCGAGACCGACTACCCGGCCGCGCAGTGCGGTGCGGGCCCCACGGCACCGATTTCACGAGGAGCAACACCAGTGGCGCTGTCCACCGATGAGAAGAAGTCGATCCTGACCGAGTACGGCGTGCACGACTCGGACACCGGATCCCCCGAGGCCCAGGTCGCGCTGCTGACCAAGCGCATCGTCGGCCTCACCGAGCACCTCAAGGCTCACAAGCACGACCACCACTCGCGTCGCGGGCTCCTGCTGCTGGTCGGCCGCCGCCGCCGGCTGCTGAACTACGTGATGAAGGTGGACATCGAGCGTTACCGGTCGCTGATCCAGCGGCTCGGCCTGCGCCGATAGCGTGACCCGAGGGGGAGTGACCGGTCCGGTCGCTCCCCCTCGGTGCCAGAACAGAAGAAAAGAAGCGGCGCGAGCGCGCTGGAGGATCCGTCCGCCGGTCCTCGGTAGTGGTTTCCGGGTGAGAAGACCCGGGGACTTCGATCGAAGACCGGCCTCATTCCTCGAGCGTCCGCGGGCGAACCGGGTCCCAGGGTGGGAGACTCGCGCCGGACGAAGCACAAAAGAGGAGATACACCCTATGACCGACTCCACCGGAGTCACCGTGCACGAGACCGAGGCCGTGATCGACAACGGCCGGTTCGGCACTCGCACCGTGCGTTTCGAGACGGGCCGCCTGGCCAAGCAGGCCGCCGGCTCCGTCGTCGCGTACCTCGACGAAGAGACCATGCTGCTCTCGGCCACCACGGCGTCGAAGCACCCGAAGGAGCACTTCGACTTCTTCCCGCTGACCGTGGACGTCGAGGAGCGCATGTACGCCGTGGGTCGCATCCCCGGCGCGTTCTTCCGCCGTGAGGGCCGCCCGTCGACCGACGCGATCCTCACCGCCCGCCTGATCGACCGGCCGCTGCGCCCGTCGTTCACCAGCGGTCTGCGCAACGAGATCCAGGTCGTCATCACCGTGCAGAGCCTCAACCCCGAGGACCCGTACGACGTCCTGGCGATCAACGCCGCGTCCGCGTCCACGCAGATCGCGGGCCTGCCGTTCTCCGGTCCGGTCGGCGGCGTGCGCGTCGCCCTGATCGAGGACCAGTGGGTCGCGTTCCCGACCTGGTCGCAGCTGGAGAAGGCGACCTTCAACATGGTCGTCGCGGGCCGCATCGTCGGTGACGACGTCGCGATCATGATGGTCGAGGCCGAGGGCACCGAGCACACGCTTGACCTGATCGCCGCCGGCGGCAAGGCGCCCGACGAGGCCGCCGTGGCCCAGGGCCTCGAGGCCGCCAAGCCGTTCATCAAGGTGCTGTGCGAGGCGCAGCAGCGCCTGGCCGCCGACGCCGCGAAGCCGACCGGCGAGTTCCCGCTGTTCCCGGCCTACCAGCCGGACATCTACGAGGCCGTCGCCGCGATCGCGAACGACGACCTGGCGAAGGCGCTGACCATCGCCGGCAAGCAGGACCGCGACGGCGCGACCGACGAGGTCAAGGCCACCGTGCTGGCGAAGCTGGGCCTGGGCGAGGGCGAGGCCTTCGAGGGTCGCGACGGCGAGGTCGGCGGCGCGTTCAAGGCGCTGACCAAGAAGATCATGCGCCAGCGCGTGCTCACCGAGAAGATCCGCATGGACGGCCGTGGCCTGACCGACATCCGGTCGCTCTCGGCCGAGGTCGCCGTGATCCCGCGGGCCCACGGCTCGGCGCTGTTCGAGCGCGGCGAAACCCAGATCCTGGGCGTCACCACGCTGAACATGCTGCGCATGGAGCAGCAGATCGACTCGCTCTCCCCGGAGACGACGAAGCGCTACCTGCACCACTACAACTTCCCGCCGTTCTCCACCGGTGAGACCGGCCGCGTCGGCTCGCCGAAGCGGCGCGAGATCGGCCACGGCATGCTCGCCGAGCGCGCCCTGGTCCCGGTGCTGCCGAAGCGCGACGAGTTCCCGTACGCGATCCGCCAGGTCTCCGAGGCGCTGGGCTCCAACGGCTCGACCTCGATGGGCTCGGTCTGCGCGTCGACCATGGGTCTCTACAACGCCGGTGTGCCGCTGAAGGCGCCGGTCGCGGGCATCGCGATGGGCCTGGTGTCCGACGAGGTCGACGGCGAGACGCGCTACGTCGCGCTGACCGACATCCTCGGCGCGGAGGACGCGCTGGGCGACATGGACTTCAAGGTCGCCGGCACCAAGGACATCATCACCGCGCTGCAGCTCGACACGAAGCTCGACGGCATCCCGTCGGAGGTCCTCGCGGCCGCGCTGAAGCAGGCGAAGGACGCACGGCTGACCATCCTGGAGGTCATCGCCGAGGCGATCGACGGCCCGGACGAGATGAGCCCGTACGCCCCGCGCGTCACCTCCGTGAAGATCCCGGTCGACAAGATCGGCGAGGTCATCGGCCCGAAGGGCAAGATGATCAACTCGATCACCGAGCAGACCGGTGCCGACATCTCCATCGAGGACGACGGCACGATCTACGTGGGCGCGGCCGACGGCCCGTCGGCCGAGTCGGCGATCGACCTGATCAACGCGATCGCCAACCCGCAGCTGCCGAAGGTCGGCGAGCGCTTCCTGGGCACCGTGGTGAAGACGGCCGCGTTCGGCGCGTTCGTCTCGCTGCTGCCGGGCAAGGACGGCCTCGTCCACATCTCGAAGCTGGGCAACGGCAAGCGGATCGCCAAGGTCGAAGACGTGGTCAACGTGGGCGACAAGCTCCGCGTCGAGATCGCCGACATCGACAACCGCGGCAAGATCAGCCTGATCGTGGTCAAGGAAGACGACGCGGCCCCGGCCGAGGGCGGCGACAAGGCCGACGCCGAGAAGGCCGAAGCCTGAGATAGCTTCGTCTTCTGAACAAGCAACTGTCGTTGAAGGCCTCCTCGCTGATTGCGGCGAGGGGGCCTTCGCGGCATCGTGAGTAAGGAACCCATGGCACGGCAGGTTTCCGGGCACGAGCAGCCCGTCGGCAGCACCCGCACGCTCGAGTCCACTCCGGACGGTGCGATCGTCAGGCGGAGCGTGCTCCCCGGCGGTCTGCGGGTGATCACCGAGTACGTCCCGGCGTCGCGCTCGGCCACGGTGGGGTTGTGGGTCGGCGTCGGTTCGCGCGACGAGCCGCTCGCCGTCGCGGGGGCCGCGCACTACCTGGAACACCTGCTGTTCAAGGGAACGGCCAACCGGGACGCCACGCAGATCGCCGAGGAGATCGACGCCGTCGGCGGTGAGTTCAACGCGTTCACGGCCAAGGAACACACCTGCTACTACGCGCAGGTGCTCGACGCCGACCTGCCACTGGCCATGGACCTCGTGACCGACGTGGTGTTCGAGGCGCTGTGCACCGACCGCGACATGGACACCGAGCGCAGCGTGGTGCTCGAAGAGATCGCGATGCGCGACGACGACCCCGAGGACCTGCTGCACGAGACGTTCGTGGGCGCGATCCTCGGCGAGCACCCGCTCGGCCGGCCGGTGCTGGGCACCGAGAAGTCCATCACGGAGATGTCGCCCATGGCATTGCGCGGCTTCTACAAGCGCCGCTACACGATGCCGCGGATGGTGCTCGCGGTGGCCGGCAACGTCGAACACAACCAGGTGCTTCGCTTGGTGCGCAAGGCTTTGGGCGATCGGCTCAACGGCGCGGGCGTCCCGGTGCCGCCGCGGGCGGGCCGCGCGCGCATCCAGACCGTGCCGAAGCTGGTGCTGCACACCGACGACACCGAGCAGGCCCACGTGATGCTCGGGATGCGCTCGCTGCCGCGCCACGACGAGCGCCGCTTCGCGCTGTCGGTGCTCAACGCGGCGCTGGGCGGCGGCATGAGTTCGCGGCTGTTCCAGGAGATCCGGGAGCGGCGCGGGCTCGCGTACCAGGTGTACTCGTCGGTGGCGAGCTACGCCGACACCGGGCACCTGGCGGTGTACGCGGGCTGCCAGCCGGAGCGGCTCGGGCAGGTCGCGGGCGTGATCCGCGAGGTGCTCGACGGTGTCGCCGCCGACGGGCTGACCGACGCCGAGGTGGCGCGAGCCAAGGGACAGCTGCGCGGCGGATTGGTGCTGGGGCTGGAGGACACGTCGTCGCGCATGTCGCGCATCGGCAAGAACGAGCTGAACTACGGCCGCTACCTGGGTGTCGACGACACCGTGGCCCGGGTGGACGCGGTGACGACCGAAGAGGTGTGTGCGCTGGCTCGCACTCTGCTGCGCCGCCCCGGTGGGGTGTCGTCGGCGGCGGTCGTGGGGCCGTACGCTCACGCCGACGACCTGCCGGACGATCTGCACGAGGTGATCGCGTCATGACCGACTCCCCGATCCGCGTCGGCGTGCTGGGCGCGCGCGGCCGCATGGGTGCGACGGTGGTGAACGCCGTCGAAGGCGCCGCCGACCTGAAGCTGGTGTCCGCGCTCGACGCGGGAGACGACTTCGCGCCGCTGGGCGAGGCCCAGGTGGTGGTGGACTTCACCCACCCCGACGCCGTGATGGACAATCTGCGGTACTTGATCGAGCACGACCTGCACGCCGTGGTCGGCACGACCGGGTTCAGCGAGGAGCGGCTGGCGGAGGTGCGTTCGCTGCTCGCCGCGAAGCCTTCGCTGGGCGTCCTCATCGCGCCGAACTTCGCACTGGGCGCGGTGCTGGCGATGCGCTTCGCGGCTCAGGCGGCACGGTTCTACGCGTCGGCCGAGATCATCGAGCTGCACCACAACCGCAAGGCCGACGCGCCGTCGGGCACCGCTTCGCACACCGCGCGCATGATCGGCGAGGCGCGCCGGGCCGCAGGCCTGGAACCGGGTCCGGACGCCACGACGTCCGAACTGGACGGTGCCCGGGGGGCACGGGTTTCGGAGGTCCCGGTGCACTCCGTGCGCCTGCCGGGATTGGTGGCGCACGAGGAGATCCTGTTCGGCGGCGAGGGGGAGACCCTGACCATCCGGCACGACTCGCTGGACCGCACGTCGTTCATGCCCGGGGTGCTGCTGGGTGTGCGTTCGGTGGTGTCGCGCCCCGGCCTCACGGTCGGCCTGGAGAACGTGCTCGACCTGTGAGAGCCCGCAACGTCGCGCTGCTGCTGACCGCCGCGCTGGTCGTGTACCTGGTCCTGCTGGCGGACCGGGCCGTGGCGCTGTTCGCCACCGGTTCGCCCGCGGGCATCGCGCTCGGCGTGGGCGTGTTCGTGCTGCCGCTGCTGGGCGTGTGGATCGTGGTGGCCACCTGGCGATCCGGCCTGCAGATCCAGCGCCTTTCCCGCCGCCTCGACTCGGAGGGCGCGCTGCCCGACGTGTCCGACCTCCCGCGCCGCCCGTCCGGCCGCGTCGACCGCACCGCCGCCGACGCCTGGTTCGACGCCCGCCGCACCGAGGTCGAAGCCGCCCCCGACGACTGGCGCCGCTGGTACCGCCTGGCCTACGCCTACGACATCGCGGGCGATCGCCGCCGCGCCCGGGCGACGATGCGCAAGGCAGTGGAACTGGAAGCCGCGGACCGCGGGAAAACAGGGGGCGCGGCGGAACAGGGGTAGCCATTCCGCGGTGCCCGTGCGGGGCAGCGAAGGGGTCGATGATCCGGCTCAGGGCACCGCGTTGGCGCCTTGGACGACCTGGAACCCGGTGTCCCTCGCGCTCGACCTGAGGTGCTGAACGCCTTCTCCTCGCAGTGTCACGAGCGCGGTGTGAACAGGGTCGAGCTGGGGCATTTCGCGCCCGTACTCGACCATCCGAGTCAGCTTCAGATCGATCGCTCGCGCTGAGCCGCTGAGCTGCGTGAAGCCGGCGTCGAGGAAAACCGGCCCGCGCAGGCAGCGCACCGCGACGGATGCCTGTCCCGGGCCGGTCTCGATCACCTCGTGGATCTCGAGTTCCACGGTGCCGTCGCCGGGAGCCTCGGTCGTGCCGTGATCCACCATGCCGTGATCCACCTTGCCTTGATCCACTCAGTGGAGCCAGCCGGTGAACACCGCCGGTGCGGCGGCGAGCAGGCTGAACCGCACCCAGCGGCCCGCGAGGCCGGCGGCGACGAACGTGACCAGCCGCATCCGCACCATGCCGGCCAGCACGCTCGTGGCCATGAAGGGCGGCAGGCCGACGAGCGAGCTGACGCCGTAGGTGCCCGTCATCCAGTGCGGGTGGCGCTGGCAGCGCTCGCGCACGGCTTCGACCTTGCTGCGCAGCACCTTGGTGCGCCGGTGCCAGCGGTCGCGGCGAGCGCTGGGCGGGCGTTCGCGGTGGAGCCGGTCGTGCAGGAACCTTGGCAGGCGGATGGAACCGCGCGCGGCGAGGAAGTACAGGAGCTTGCCGGCAATCTGGCCGACCGCCACGGCGGCGCCGAGCCACAGCCAGTGCGGGTTGTGCTGGCTCGCGCACAGGCCGACCACGAACAGCTCGGCGTTGACCAGCGGCACGATGGCGGAGCCGAACGCGACGCCGAGCGTCAGCAGCAACCAGCCCATCGTGCCTCCCCCCTGAAAGTGCCCGGAAGTGATCCTTGTCATTCGAGGCTAGCAGTCGTCACGAAAAGGTCACGGGGGCTAACCCCCCAATTCCGGTGGGTGCTGACCCCAGAAGATCACCTGGACGTTCGGTTCAGGACACCTCCGCCTGCCACCATTCGGGCGTGACCGACGTGCCCTTCGCCGATCGCTTCGCGGGGTTCTGCGCGGCCGTCGTCCGAGTCCTGCCCTTCGGGCTTTCGCGTCTCGTCGCGCCGAGCTTTCTCGGTTTCGTGATCATCAACGGGTTCACGTTCGGCGTCGATCTCGGGCTGCTCACGGTGTTCCGCAGCAGCCTGGGCTGGCCGGTGTGGCTGGCGATCAGCGCGTCCTACGTGATCGCGTTCGGGCTCAGCTTCGTGCTCAACCGGGCGCTGAACTTCCGTTCGCACGCGCCCGTCGGGCGGCAGGCGGTGCTGTACGTGGTGGCGATCGGGGTGAACTACGCGGCCTTCCTGCTGGGCGTCGGCGCCGGGCTCGCCGCGCTGGGCCTGGAGTACCACCTGTCGCGGCTGATCGCGGGGGCCTGCGAGGGCGTGTTCATGTACTCGGTGCTGCGCTGGGTCGTCTTCGCGAAGCGCGAAGAGCCCGCCGTCAGTGCGTGAGCTCCAGCTGCAACGTGCCGGTGAGGCGCACTTCGCGCAGTGTGCCGCGGCCCGTGTCGAGGGTGCGGACGGTCCCGTCGGGCGCCCAGCCCGCGCGCCGGTAGAACCCGAGCGTCGGGTGGTCCGACTGCGCGACCCACGTGACGCCGCGGTCGAGCCCGTCTGAGCGCAGGTCGGCGGCGGCCGTGCCGAGCAGCCGGCCGGCGTGCCCGCGGCGGCCCCAGCGCGGCTCGACGACGAGCGTCGCGATCAGCGCGGTGGTGGCGGCGTCGGGCGGGGCGGTGCCGTCGGCGGTGGCGATCTCGTCGGCGGGCGCGGGGCCGGCCACGCAGTAGCCGACGGTGAACTCGCCTTCCACCGCGAGGTAGACCCGCGTGCCGGGGAATTCGATGGTTTCGGCCCACGTGCCTTCGAGGTCGGCGGCGTCAAGCGCGTCGATGGCCTCGGCGCCCAGCAGGTCGGTGTAGGCCGCCCGCCAGGTGAGGCGCTGGATACGGGCGATCTCCGCGGCGTCGGACAGGCTCGCGGGACGGACTTCGGCGGCACTCACGCGGGGGAATCTACCGCCCGCCGTCGCGGAAACTGTCGGGGGCGGCTGGCACGATGGCGAGACCATGCAGACGATCAGCCTTCAAACGGCCCGCCGCACCGCGCTGGCCGCCCAGGGGTTCGCCGACGCGCGCCCCGCCGCGCCGCCCACCCGCCGGCACCTGGCCAAGGTGCTTTCGCGGGTCCAGCTGCTGCAGCTGGACTCCGTGAACGTCGCCGTCCGCGCGCACTACATGCCGGTGTTCTCGCGCCTGGGCGCCTACGACCAGGCCCTCGTCGACGACGCCGCCTGGACCGACACCGCGCGCAAACCGCGGATGCTCGTCGAGTCGTGGGCCCACGAAGCGAGCCTGCTGCCCGTCGAAGACTGGCCGCTCCTGCGCTCCGGCGCCAAACGCGACGGCTGGTGGCGCAACTACACCCGCGTCATCGAAACCGTGCCGGGCCTGATCGACGACGTGCTCGCCATCGTCAAGGAACACGGCCCCATCGGCGCGGGCGCCATCGAGAAGGCGCTCGAAGCGGAGGTCGCCGGCCGTGGGCCCGGCGCGTGGTGGGAACGCTCGGTGGTCAAGAAGGCGTGCGAGTACCTGTTCGGCCTCGGCCGCCTGTCCACGGGCACGCGCCGGTCGTTCGAGCGGCTCTACGACCTGACCGAACGCGTGGTGCCGCCGGAGATCCTGTCCCGGCAGGTATCGGCCGAGGAGGGTGCCCGCGGCTTGATCGACCGCTCCGCGCGTGCTCTCGGCGTGGCCACGGAGACCGACCTGCGCGACTACTACCGGCTCGGCCCGGACGTCGCGCGCCAAGCCGTCGCCGAGCTGGTCGAAGCGGGCACCCTGGAACCCGTCCAGGTCCGCGACTGGCGCGGCATCGCCTACCGGCACACAGCCGCCCGCACCCCGCGCGCGGTGACCGGGCGGGCCCTGCTGTGCCCGTTCGACCCGCTCATCTGGGAACGCGCCCGCACCGAGCGGCTCTTCGGCTTCCGCTACCGCATCGAGATCTACGTGCCGGAACCCAAGCGGCTCTACGGCTACTACGTCTTCCCGTTCCTGCTCGACGGTTCGCTGGCCGCCCGCGTGGACCTCAAGTCCGACCGCGCCGCCGGCGTGCTGCGCGTGCAGGGCTCCTTCGCCGAGGAGGGCGCCGACGTGCCGCGGGTCGCCGACGAGCTGGCGGGGGAGCTGGCGCACATGGCGCAGTGGCTCGGCCTGGACGGCGTGGCGGTGGGCCCGCGCGGTGACCTGGCAGGGCCGTTGTCGCGCGCGGTGCGCTGAGCGACGTTGAACGTTCTGAGGGCAGGACTTCGCACCGGAACACGTGAGGGGGCGAGAAGCGGCCGGGCCGGAGCGGATATCGGGCGGCACGGCCGGTTCCAGCCGGGGTGGTGACTCGGCGGTGCGGTCGTCACGCGTGTTGCGGTGAGCCGGCCACGAAGCTGAGCCGGCCACGACGCTGTGCCGGGCATGTGCTTCGCGCCGAAGCCTGCAGGTTGCACGAAGCCTCACGCCGGACCGGGGTTGTGCACCCTGGCGGAAGACCCGGATTCAGCGCCATGGCGGTGCGCTTGGGCGCGTGCGGCGAGCCGAGCCGGCCCGAATGTGTTACCGCGCACGGATCTCGCGCCGAAGTTGCCGGGCTGGAGCGAATGCCTGGCGTAGGGGAGCTGGGCACCTGGCGGGAGGGTCGTTTTTCGGCGGTGGAGTGCGTGGTGTGTCGAAGGCGCGTGCGGCGGGCCGAGCCGGGCCCGAATGCTTTGCTGCACAAGCGTTTCACGCCGGACAGGCTGCGGATACGAAGCGGCGGGCCGGACCGGATGCCTCGGTCCGGCCCGCCGCCTCCCCCTTAGCCGGCCGCGCGGGTCACCACCGCGTTGCCCGTGCCGGTGCGGGCGCGGACGCGCAGGGTGGCGCCCGCTTCGGGCGGCACGTCGGACACCTCCAGCTCGCTCTGGACGCGGCCCGCGGACGAGGCGAGCTCGATTTCGGCCGCGACGCCGCGGCGGATGCCCACGCGGACTTCGCCGGAGCCGGTGATCAGGTCGATCGAGCCGGAGGCCGCTTCGGCGACGGAGAGGTCGCCGCTGCCGGTGCGGGCCATGACTTCGCCCGCGATGGAGCCGAGCCAGACGTTGCCGGTGCCCGTGGCGAGCGTCGCGGAGCCCGAGACGGACGCGGCCTCCACCGAGCCGCTGCCGGTGCGCAGCTGGAGGCCGGCGGGCGTCGGGCCGAGCTTCACGCGGCCCGTGCCGGTGCGCACGGTGGCGGCGCCGTCGGCCTGTTCCAGTGTGACCTCGCCGGAGCCGGTGAGGATGTCGGCGCGCCCGGCGGTGCCGGTGACCGTGACGTCGGCGGCGCCGGCGCGGACCTCCACGTGGGAGCCCTTCGGCGCGTGCACGGTGACGGCCACCGGCACGTTCCGCAGCTGCCACGCCTTCGCCGCCCGCACCACGAGCCGGTTGCCGGTCTTCTCGATGCGCGCCTGGCGCACCGCGTCGGCCGGCGAGGCGTCCGCGGTCACGCCCAGCTGGTCGCCGAAGCGCTCGCCGACCCACGACAGCAGATTGTTCACACCACTGACCCACGGCGGTTGCTCGCCGGCGTCGTGCCGAAGCTCGACCCGCGCGCCGGACTCGCGGTCCAGCACCAGCTCCACGCGGCCGATCGTCACGCCGACGTCGAGCTCCAACGGGCCGTCGGCCTCGAACTCCTGCGAACGCACCAGTGGATCGTCCGAAGTGGACGAACCAAGATCAGCCGCGGCGACAGCCTCCTCCGCCGCGCCGGCGACGGCTTCCTCGGCGGCTTCGTCCCAGTTGGAATTTTCTTCACTCATCGTCGCTTCGCCCTTCTAGCTCTGGACCCAGCCGTGCAGCTTGGTCTCCGAGCGGCCGCCCTGGTGGTGTCGCTGCTGGTGGTGCTGTGCCTGGCCGAGCGCCCCCTGCACGGCCTGGGCGACGAACGTGTTGAGCGAGACCCCCTGCGCGGCCGCCGCCTGCTCGGCCTGGCTCTTGATCTGCTCCACGAGCCGCAGCGTGATGCGCGAGATGTCCCCGCCGTCGATGGGCGGGGGCGGCGTGCGCGCCTGGTCCGTCCGCGCCGGTTCGCCGGGCTCGGCCGCGCCGGTCACGACCACGCGCACGTCGCGGCCGTCGAGCCGGACGTCCACGACCTGGCCCGGCAGGGCGGCGGTCACCTCGGCGGCGAGGTCGGCCAGCGCGTTCATCAACGTCAGCCGAGCCGAGGGTTCGAGTGCGGACGAAAGGAGGGCGGCCGTGCGCCGGGTCTGCTCGTCCCCGGCGGAGGCCGTGTTCGCGAGGTCTTCGCGAAGGTTCGCGATGTACGGCGTCAGGTCCATGACACCACTATGACGTCACCAGTGACGTCAGTCAAGGAAGTCGTGACATCAAGTGGTGTCACGCCGATGTCGAACACACAAGCGGTTAGAGTGCGGGCCGGGAGCCGCAAGCCGGAGAGGGAGTGCTGACGTGGTCGAGACCGTGTCGCCCAGAGTGCAACTGGTCGCGAAAACGGAGTTCTTCCCACCGGAGGACGTGCCGTGGACGACGGACGCCGACGGGGGACAGGCCCTGGCCGAGTTCGCCGGGCGTGCCTGCTACCAGTCGTGGAAGAAGCCGAACCCGAAGACGGCCACCAACGCCGGGTACCTCGACCACATCATCGAGGTCGGCCACCTTTCCGTGCTGGAGCACGGTTCCGTGAGCTTCTACATCACCGGCATCTCGCGCTCGCTCACCCACGAGCTCATCCGCCACCGCCACTTCTCCTACTCGCAGCTCTCTCAGCGCTACGTCCCCGAGCGTGACGCGGCCTTCGTCGAGCCCGACGTGATCGCGAACGATCCCGAGCTGCACGAGAAGTTCCTCAAGGCCGCGCAGGCGAGCGCCGACGCCTACACCGAGCTGCTCGCCGGGCTCGAGGAGAAGTTCGCCGACGCGCCGAGCGCCACGCTGCGCCGCAAGCAGGCCCGCCAGGCCGCTCGCTCCGTGCTCCCGAACGCCACCGAGACGCGCATCGTCGTCACCGGCAACTACCGCGCCTGGCGCCACTTCGTGGCCATGCGCGCCACCGAGCACGCCGACGTCGAGATCCGCGCGCTGGCCATCGAGTGCCTGCGGGAGCTGCAGAAGGCCGCGGGCAACGTGTTCGCCGACTTCACCATCTCCACCCTGCCCGACGGCACCGAGGTCGCCTCGAGCCCGAAGGTGCTCGAAGGCTGATGAAACGACTCGCGATCGACGTCCGCCCGGGCGACTACTCGGTGGTGCGCCTGCCCGCCGACGCACCGGTGCCCGTAGACCTGCTCGACCCGGCCGAGCCCGCGCTCGTGTCCGTGACCCGCACGCCGGAGGAGCTTTCGGTGATCTGCCCGACGGGCCGCGAGCCCTCGGGTGGCGTCGTGGAGCACGGCTGGCGCCTGATGAGCGTGCGCGGCCCGCTGGAATTCACGCTCACCGGCGTGATCTCGGCGCTGGCCTCGGAACTCGCCGCCGCCGGCGTCGCGCTGTTCTCACTGTCCACTTTCGACACCGACCACATCCTCGTGCGCGCCGCGGAGCTCGACCGCGCGGTGAAGGCGTTCCGCGACGCCGGCCACGAGGTCGGCCTGCCCGCCTGAGCAGACTCACGCGACGGCCCTCCGCCCGCACGGGCGGAGTGCCGTCGTCGTCCGATACGGCCAACCGGCTGGTGGTCGAGCACACCCTTGCCCTGGAAAGTTCGGCGTGCCTAAACTTCGAGTTGGGACACCCGACAGATGGAGGGCGACGTAATGGCAGTGGCGGAAGCGGTCCGGCCCAGGCGGCTCGCCCGCCTGCGCGCGGGCTCGGCTCTGCTCGGTCCGGCGTTCGTCGCCGCCGTGGCGTACGTGGACCCGGGCAACGTCGCGTCCAACATCAGCGCGGGCGCGCGGTTCGGATACCTGCTGGTGTGGGTGATCGTCGCGGCGAACCTGATGGCCGTGCTGGTGCAGTACCTGTCGGCGAAGCTCGGCCTGGTCACGGGCCGGTCGCTGCCCGAGGCACTGCGTGAACGGCTGCCCCGCTCGGCGCGGCTTGCGTACTGGGCGCAGGCCGAGGTGGTCGCCGTGGCCACGGACCTGGCCGAGGTCGTCGGCGGCGCCATCGCGCTGAACCTGCTGTTCGACCTGCCGCTCGTGGTCGGCGGCCTGATCACCGGCCTGGTGTCGCTGACGCTGCTCGCGGTGCAGGACCGCGGCGGCCAGCGCCCGTTCGAACGGGTGGTGACGGGTCTGCTCGCCGTGATCGCCATCGGCTTCCTGGCGAGCCTGTTCGTGGAGCCGCCCTCGGCTTCGGGGATCGCGAGCGGGCTCGTGCCGCGCTTCGACGGCGCCGACAGCGTGCTGATCGCCGCCGCGATGCTCGGCGCCACCGTGATGCCGCACGCGGTCTACCTGCACTCCGGGCTCGTCCGCGACCGCCACGGCACGCCGGCGCCCGAGAAGCGGCGACGCCTGCTTCGCGCTACTCGCTACGACGTCGGCTTCGCGATGCTGCTCGCCGGCGCGGTCAACCTCGGCATGCTGCTGCTCGCCGCGACGAACCTCCAAGGCCTGCCCGGCGTCGACTCGATCGAGGGGGCGCACGGGGCCGTCGCCACCGCGCTCGGCCCGACCGTCGCACTGCTGTTCGCGATCGGGTTGCTGGCCTCGGGCCTCGCGTCCACGTCGGTGGGCGCCTACGCGGGCGCGATGATCATGCAAGGCTTGCTGCGCAAGAGGTTCCCGATCCTCGTGCGCCGGCTCGTCACGCTCACGCCGGCAATCGTGGTGCTCGCGCTGGGCGCCGACCCGAGTGCGGCGCTGGTGGTGTCGCAGGTGGTGCTGTCCTTCGGCATCCCGTTCGCGCTCGTGCCGCTGATCCGTCTCACGTCGGACGCGCAGCTCATGGGTACCGACGTGAACCGCCGGATCACCACCGTGCTGGCGTGGTGCGTCGCGGCCGTGATCATCACGCTCAACATCGCGCTCATCTACCTCACCGTCGCGGGCTGAACCCGGGGCCGAAACCCGAAGGAACCGGCCTGGGCCTCGCGCGGTCCGACTAGCATCTGCGCGACCCCGAACGAGGAGCCCGGCCCCGTGACCGACGAACAGACGCGTCCGTACGACCCGACCCGCCCGGCGCCCGGGCCGCGGCTCGTCGCCGGCCGCTATCTGCTGCTGGGTGAGCTCGGCCGCGGCGGCATGGGCGTGGTGTGGCGCGCGCAGGATCAGGTGATCGGCCGGCAGGTGGCCATCAAGGAACTGCGGCTGCCGGACACTGAGGGCCAGGCCGTGTTCTCCGAACGCGTGCTGCGCGAAGTGCGCGCCGGCGGTCGGCTCAACGACCCGGCCGTGGTCACGGTGTTCGACGTGGTGACACGCATTCAAGCTGGGTGTGCGGCGTTGAGCCTGTCTCGTCGGCCGGCGGGAGGGATCGGGGTCGTCCGGCACCCGCCTGTGAACGTTGTTTGACCGA